>NZ_OZ075108.1:1604687-1925625 GCF_964186625.1 Asticcacaulis sp. MM231 | reverse complement strand
AACCAGTTTGAAATTCCAATTGTGCACAGCAAGTGAAATGCGATTTTCATTTCAATATGAAAGCAAGCTGATATCAGGAAGGGCGCCGCGCGACCTTAACGTCATAATCGCGCAAGGTGTTTTTATCGCCGGCCAGAACACGGTGGAAACGCGTGGTGATATCCAGCGTTTCCACCGGCTTGCTTAGCTCTGGCGCGGTTGTGGCACAATCATGCCGGATCGCCATTTTCTGATGCCCGGCATTGAGCGTCAGTTGGCAATCACCGCTATAATCTGTGATACGACGCTCAAAAAAGCGCGCCTGCTGAAAGGCCCGAAGAATGCGCTTTACGGCGAACTTGGAAATCTTGTAGCGATAGATCCGTGTCATGTCGCTGAGAACCACATGCCCTTCGGCATCGACATCAAGCCTGACAGAACCCGGCGCCTCATAGCTGATACGGGCATCCGCGGGCAGGGGCTGATTTTGCGTCGTGGCATGGTAGGCGATGATCAAGCTGGCGCAAAACAGCGTACTCATCAACGTATTGCGCAAACGTTTCGGCAGCGGCTTAATCTTCAGCACATCACTGGGTTTCGCGCTCGGCGTTCTTGGCGGCATTCCACAGCGCGTCCATTTCCGCTAGGTCGGATTGATCAGGCGTCTTGCCAAGTTTTGCCAATTCGGCTTCGATCGTTTCAAAGCGCCGGACAAACTTCGCGTTGGTCATGCGCAGAGCGTTTTCCGGTTCGACATCGAGCTTGCGCGCCAGATTGGCCAGCACGAACAGGACGTCCCCCAGTTCCTCATGCGATTTCTGCACATCGCCGCGCGCGATCTCAACCTTCAGTTCCTCAGTTTCTTCATCGAGCTTATCGAGCACCTCATGAACACTCGGCCAGTCGAAGCCGACACGCGCCGCGCGCTTGGTCAGTTTGGCGGCGCGGGTGAGGGCGGGCAAACCGACCGGCACGTCATCGAGCAGACCGTGCTTTTCCTTGGCCTTGCGCTCCTGCGCCTTGATGATTTCCCATTCGGTATTTTGCTCATCGGCCGTGCGATCACCGGCATCACCGAAAACATGGGGGTGGCGACGGATCAGCTTTTCGCTCATGCCAGCGGCCACGTCGTTGAAATCGAACAGACCCTGTTCTTCGGCGATACGCGCGTGGAACACCACCTGAAACAGCAGGTCACCCAGTTCTTCCTTCAGATCGCGCATATCCTTGCGCTGGATGGCGTCGGCCACCTCGTAGGATTCTTCGACCGTATAGGGCGCGATGGTATCGAAGGTTTGTTCTTTGTCCCAGGGACAGCCGGTTTCCGGATCGCGCAACCGGCGCATGACGTCCAGCAGACTGTCGATGGATTTCGAATTGCTCACACGATGTCCTTTGCTTTCAGTTGCGCCATAATCTGTTCGTGCCGTTCTGGCGTCAGATCGTAGGCCTTCATAGCGAGCGCGCCAAGAATAAGGAAGATCACTGGCAGGCCGATAAATAAAATTTCCACCCACACCAGAGCATCGGCCGGGCTTTGCGCCGGCGCCTTGACGTTGAAATGCAGCAGCCCCAGGATCGTGATCGTCAGGGCGGAAATGGCATAACCGACCTTGGTGGTGGCGGAAAGGATCGCCATCAGCGTGCCCTTGTGATCATGGCCGGTCTCCAGCATGACCTCATCGCCGATATCGGCCATCAAGGCACGGGTCAGCAAAAGCGAAGCAGCGTAAGGGATACCATTGGCAAATGTCATGGCGGCGCAGACAATAAAATTGCCCTTGGGCGCGAAATACATGGCGGCATAGAGCGCGGCAAAGATCAGGCTGGAAAGGATCAAAACCTTATGCTTGCTCATGCGTTTCGAGGCGATCGTCCAGATCGGCGCGCCAACAATGCCCGCCACGAAATAGAGCAGCATGGCGATATTGCACTCCATGCGCGTCAGCCCCTTGGTCTCTTCAAAGAAATAGAAGAAGAGGGCGGCCATCACGCCCGGCGCCAACCCCATGAAGAGATCCGCCCACAGGATGCAGCGCACGTTCTTCCGCTTCCACATATCGAAATAGTGGCTGAGTTTGAGATCATGTGTGGAGGTGTTCGAGACTTTTTCCGGCACCACCCACAGCGCAATGGCGATGCTGATCGGCAGGCTGAGCATAATGAAGGCACCCATGATCTGAACGCCGAGATTATAGCTATAACCAAGACTTTGAATAATCACAGGAATAAGCGCCGCCGCCAGAATGCCGATAATATTGCCAACCTGCCACCACGCAAAGATGCGCGAACGCTCATTGTAATCGGTGGAGAGCACCGTGCCCCAACTGGCCTGGCTGAGCGCCGCAATCGAGAAACCGACATAAAGCACAAACAGCCAAAGCCCGAGATAGATCGGTCCGACGCCTTTTTGCGCCATGAAGATAAAGCCGGTGCTGACGAAAAGGATGGGCAGACAGATCAGCATCCATAACTTGAAGCGGCCAAGCTTGGTTCGCGTGCGATCCATCCAGTGTCCCAATACCGGATCGATCAGGATATCGAAGCAACGAACGATGAAGAAAATAGCGCCGACCATTGCGCCCAACTGAAGCTGGGTGCCGTAGTATTCCGGCAGGGTGGCGACCAGCGGCAAACCCAAGGCGGCAAAGGGAACGCACGGCGCTATGAAGGCGAGCATACGTCCCATGCCGACCTTATCGCTGGCTGGCTGTGTGCTGATTTGTGACGCCACGATTTCCCCCGATTGTGCGAGTTTGTTCACGCCACGATAGGGCACCACGGCGCCTTTGCCAACGGGCCATCACATGACATAGACGTAAAGCTGTGTCTGCCGGCGATCGTCCACCGATATAATGCGGTCGGGTTTATAATCCGGCACAGGAAAACTGTTGCTGATCAATAGCGTACCGGCGCGCATCTCGGCCTTGGCCTTATCGAACATACGCGGCATGGGCACCGGGGACAAAAAGCAATAGACGACGTCGTAGTCAGCAAGATCGGCGTGCCATATGCTTTTGTAAATCACCTTGGCGTTGGCAGATGCTGCGAACAGCATGTAAATTTTCGAACCCAGATAGACGAGCGGTGCGGTTTCAAAGCCAAAGGCTTTCAGGTTGGGATGCGCGCGGGCAACGAAAGCCACGACACCACCCATGCCGCTGCCGAGATCGACAAAGCTGGTGGCTTCGCCCGTAAGATCGCTGATGGCCTGCCAGGTTTTACGATTGGTCATATAGAAGGGCACCTGTTCGGAGGCGCTGTTCCAGTAGACAAGACCGCAGAGAACAAAAGCGACCAGATAGGCCCAGGCGGGCACGGCGGCATTAAGCGCCACGGCCAGCGGCAGCAGAATCTGGATCGGTATCCAAAACCACGACAAGCCCATAAACCTGCCGATGGCAGCCGCAGCAAAACCTTGCAACACAAGACGCAACAATCCGTGGACGGGAATTTTGTCAGCAAGAAACCAAAGCGCCGCAATCACAAGGGCTTGTGAGAGAAGGACCTTGATCCAGGGTAGGCCTTGCTGGCTAAGACGGTTCATCGGCGGCGTTGCCTGTGGGAATCATTATGCTTCAGCAGACGTTTTCACAGTCTCAAGGTCAAGTCCGCAGAGTGGCAGACTTTTATCGCATAATAAATATTATGAGAAATAATACATCATTGTGGTGAATTTGGCTTCAGCAAACGCCCTTATAGCTTACTTATGCGCCGTAACAGCGTTCGACACATACCCCTTATGGGAAACCACGTAGCTTGATTTCAACGCAAAGATTTTGCGTACAGATTGCACGTCCGTTAGGAGTTCTGCTATGGCTACCACGACCGCCGCACATTTTGAACCAACGACCGACACTTTTGGCCAATTGACGCTTAACGCGCGTCACAAAGTTCGCGCCTTGCCGATCAATTTGCTCATCGCCTTGGCCTTCCTGAGCGCCATCATTCTGGCGATCACCGGTATAGTTATGGCGGACAATGCCATGTTCGTCCATGATCATGCGCAAGTCGTTTATTATGGCGGCGTGCCGTTGGACTATGACTGAACCGGATCACCTATTACATCAAGGCCGCCTGTTAACCTATTGACACAGCAGCCTAAAGGTTAATTTCAAAACCTATCTGATCATAAGCAGGCTCGACACCCTCAGGGAGTTGGGCCTGCAGCGCATTATAGTCCAGATCCTGGTGCAAATTCGTTAAAATGGCGCGTTCGGGCTGCACGCGCCGGATCCATTCCAGTGTTTTTTCCAAATGCGAATGGGTCGGATGCGGCTTATAACGCAGGCAATCGACAATCCACACCTTCAAATTCCGCAAAGCTGCAAAGCTGTCTTCAGGCATATTCGATACGTCACTCGAATAGGCCACATCACCGATGCGATAACCTACCGAGCGTATGGGGCCATGCTCCTGATCGAAGGTCACGATCGGCAGGGCGCCCCCCTCACCTGCGACGCTCCATAGCTGCCCATGTGGCGGTATAATATGAGGCTCGCAAACCGGCGGATACCCCAAATTCCCTTTAAAAACATAGCCGAAGCGCCTTGCCAGGGTGTCCATGGTCGCCTGATCGGCATACCCATCGATCGGCGTGTCGCGTTTGAAGGTAAAGGCGCGCATATCGTCAAGGCCGTGAGTTTGGTCGGCATGATCGTGCGTCCATAACACAGCATCGATATGCGTGACCCTGGCGCGGATCATCTGGTCACGAAAATCGGGTGACGTATCGATCACAACCGAGGTCATGCTTTCAGGCCTCGCCTGATCATAAAGCCCGAACCACGCCGAGCAGCGTGAGCGCCGGTTTTTAGGGTTCTCCGGATCACACGCGCCCCAATAGCCGTCGATGCGCGGCACGCCGGTTGAGCAGCCGGACCCGAGAATGCTGACCTGAAGCACCTGCGCCATCAGCGGGGTATCCTGTCAAAAAGCTTGAAGAAGGCGTCATGGGTCTTCGACCTGACGTCATCGAGGCTCCAGCCACGAATATCGCCCAACTTGTCATAGACATGGCGTACGAAAGACGGTTCATTGCGCCGACCGCGTATCGGAACCGGCGCCAGATAAGGGCAATCGGTCTCGATGATGATCTTGTCGGCCGGCATATCGACGATGATATCGCGGACATCCTGCGCCGCCTTGAAGGTGGCGATGCCCGAAACCGAAAACCAGGCGCCCATTTCCGCACAAGTTTTAGCGAGTTCCGCGCCGCTCGTATAGCAATGCAGCAGCAACTTGAAGGCACCCCTGGCGTGTTCTTCACTGAGGATTTGCCCCATCCAGTCATCGGCCTCGCGTGTATGAACGACGAGCGGCAAACCGCTTTCACGCGCGGCGATGATATGCTGGCGGAAAACCTGCGCCTGGATATCGCGCGGACTGAAATCATAATGGAAATCAAGACCGCACTCACCGATGCCAACCACCTTGGGCTTTTGCGCCAGATCCAGCAAGGTTTGGGCGGTCAGGTCAGGATTTTCGCGCGCCTCGTGCGGATGCGTACCGACGGTGGCCCAGATATCGTCATGATCCTGCGCTATCTTATACACAGCATCGAAATTTGACACCTTATCGCAGATGTTGACCATCAGCCCGACACCCGAGGCACGGGCGCGCTCGATCACTTCGGCGCGGTCCTCGTCAAATTGCGGGGCGTGCAGGTTGACGTGGGAATCAATATATTGGCAATCAACCATAATGTCTCACATCATACCTTAAGATAAGCTGGCCAATTCATTGTAAATAGACCAAAAATAGTCTCCGCGGTCAAGATTGACAAATTCGACCTCGCCGACCGATAAAATCAGCCTGGACCACAGTTGCGAATAAATTTGCCCGTTTTGTGACGTCTCTGCGCTCAGCGAACGCTCATGAAGACGGTCGGTCAGGCAGGCCATAAAGGTGGCGAACTTCCGGGCGCCATCGTTTTTAGCCGATGAGGATTTGAACGTGGCCGCCATTTGCATCAGCTCGGCGCGCGGTGGCAAGGGCTTCTCAAGCAGGCGTCCGGCGAAGCTATCCATCTCCAGAGCGCCTTCTTCCATAAGGCTTAGCGCCTTGCCTGGCGCGCCATGGGCCAGTCTGACCAGTCGTGTGAGCGTCTCTTCATCGACGTCAAGGCGCTTGCGCACGAAGGCGCTGACGGCTTGGTCCGTCCAGGGCACAAAGGTGAGCCTCCTGCAACGCGAACGGATGGTTGGCAGCAACCGGCCCGGCGAATGGGAAATCAGGAAGATGATGCCCTTATGAGGTGGTTCCTCAAGAATTTTCAACAAGGCATTGGCAGAATTGATGTTTAAGTCATCAACGGAATCGATGATGCAGACGCGATAAGGCGAACGCGACGGCGCCTTGGAGAAAAATTCGCCGATCTCACGCACGGCGTCGACGCTGATGTTCTTCTTCAGCTTGCTCTCGCCCATTTCGCGTTCAAGCACCAACAGGTCGGGGTGCGAACCGGCGGTAATCAGGCGCACATCGGCGTCTTCCGGCGACATGGCCAATCCGCCGAAGGCCGTATCCCGGTCACGTCCCATCAGGAAACGTGCGCACCGAAAGGCGAAACTGGCCTTGCCCAGCCCTTGCGGTCCGCACAACAACCAGGCGTGATGAAGACGGTTTTTGTCATAGGCCGACAGAAAGGCCTGATCCGCCGCTTCACCCTGCTCAAAGATGAAGTTTTCGCGTGGCGTGGTCAGCGTATCCATCATGCGCCTCGCAGGACAGGAAAGGCCGCAAGGACCGTCGACCAGATTTCGGCAGTGATCGGCTCGATCGCCTGATCGGCGTCGATAAGGCGATAGCGCTCAGGATGCGCAGCGGCGCGCGCGATGAAGCCGGCGCGCAGACGTTCGTGGAAAGCCGCACCCTTCGATTCAAAACGATTTTCGATATCGCCGCGGTCATACGCGCGCTTGAGGCCGACCTCGACCGGCATGTCCATCACCAGCACCAGGTCAGGCTGTGTCATACCCACCACAACCTGATCGACCTGCTCGATAAAGGCCGGCGCCACCCCGCCGCCGGCGCCCTGATAGGCGCGTGAAGAATCCGCAAAGCGATCGCAGATGACCCAGGCGCCGCGCGCCAGTGCCGGACGAATGACTTTTTCCAGATGGTCGGCACGGGCGGCATACATCATCAGGAGTTCGCTAACCGCCGACCAGCGCGTGGCGTCGCCCTGCACCAGCAGATCGCGCAAAGCCTCGGCGCCGGGAGAGCCGCCCGGTTCACGCGTCTGCACGACTTCGAGCCCCTGCGCGCGCAAACGCGCCACCAGCGCCTTGACCTGGGTGGATTTTCCCGCCCCCTCGCCGCCCTCGAAGGTGATGAAGCGCCCTGTTTCGGATGTATGTTCGGATGATGTGTTCACGCAGCGAGATAGACCGGTTTTCGCAGCAATTCTCAAGCCCTAATCGGCAAAAATTTCAATCGCTGCGCACAAGGATGGCGCCGCTAAAGCCGGCGTCGATGGCATCCTGTCGATGGGTTTCGGCCGCGGCCGCACTCTTATAGGGGCCGATAAAAACAATATAGAGACCGCCGCGCCGATCAATACGGGCATCCTCCAGTCGGTCTTGCGCCGCCTCGGCATTGGCTTCGTGCGCGAAGGCGCCCAGTTGCACAATATAGCGCCGGTCATCGCCCGATGAAGCGGTGTAGGTCGGGCCGGCATAGACCGGCCCCGCCCCTTCAGCGGGCCCCAGGAAGGTAATCTTCACGCGTGCCGTGCCGGTTTGGTAGACGCCCAGCGCCTTGGCCGCGCCGCGCGACAGATCCACGATGCGCCCTTGCACGAAGGGGCCGCGATCATTGACGCGCAGCCGGATAGTCTTGCCGTTGTCGAGATTGGTGATTTCGGCCACGCTCGGCAAGGGGAAGGTCTTGTGCGCCGCGGATATGCCGTCGGCCATGAAGACCTCGCCATTCGCGGTATGGGGATTAGGCAATTCCTCGCTGTACCAGGACGCCGTGCCGGTCTCGCTGTATCCGACGGAAGGGATTTTGGGGTAATAGGTGGTGCCGCGCACGGTATAGGGACGTAAGGTGCCCGAATTATAGTGCGGATCGCGCGCCACCTTGGCCCCGTGTCCGCCGCCCAGATCATGGCTCTGCCGTGTTGTGGTGCAGCCTGCCAAAACCATTAAGGAAACAAGGCCTAAGAGCCTCATTCCTGATGTGATCTGTGAGCTATGTGGCGCGCGCATCATCGCGGTCTTCTTTCTGAAAGACGCTAGGTTCAGCGTTCAGTTTGCGCGTAATATGCAAAACTTTGGTTAAGGACGGTTAAGCCTGTTCGTCTGGGTCGACATTTTCCGGAAAAACGCGGACTTGCCACAAAACAGGGCTTGGCACGCAGGCGGACGCACGCTACAAGCGCCCTTCCCTCGCGCGGACAGGTGGTCGAGTGGTTTAAGGCAGCGGTCTTGAAAACCGCCGTAGGTGGAAGCCTACCGTGGGTTCGAATCCCACCCTGTCCGCCAGTTCTACTGCATATAAACGGCTTCAAAGCGCGCCAGTGGTGCCATGCGGGCCTTGTTGAGCACCAGCCTGTCACCCTTGACGTTATAGCTATCGGCGCTATTGAGCACGCGAAGGAACTGCGTTTCGGTCTCCATGCCCTGCGTACACGCCATTTCCATGCTGACGATCTGTGAGAAGCGCACCCGGTTCATGGCGCCCAGCGTGTAGCTTCCACCCAGGCGATTGCAGCCCCCCGACCCGATAAGCCGCTGAACATCCCGTTTGAGCGTTATGTAAGTGTCGTTCGGCCCCGGTGCGACGGGATGGCCGTTAAGCTCCACCAGCATCCAGTATTTTTCGGTGATGACCGCCTCATGAGACGTCATCGCGCCGGATAGCGGACGTGGCGCTTGATCCGTGACGCATCCCGTGATGATGATGGCCGACAGCGCAAGGCCTGCGAAAAGCAGCGTCTTCATAATTGGCTCCCTGATGTGAGCCCATGATACGGGAAACAGACTGTGAGCGAAACCATTGACCATGTGTCCGATACCGCTTTTTGGGTAGCCTATTATCGCTGGATGGAAACGCAGCGGCCCGATGCACTGTTTCATGATCCTCTGGCCGGCAAACTGGTGGGCGATCGCGGGGAAAAGCTGGCGCGGCTTATGGGTATCCAGCGCGCCATGGCCTGGTCGATGGCGCTGCGCACGTACACGATCGACCGCTATATTCTGGAGGCCATTGAAGGCGGCGTCGATTGTGTGGTCAATCTGGGCGCCGGCCTCGATACGCGCCCTTATCGGCTGGATATGAAACCCGATTTCCCGTGGATCGAAGTCGATTTTCCGCATATGATCGATTTCAAGACCGATGCCCTGAAAGGTGAAACACCGGTCTGTCGGCTGGAGCGCATCGCCTGCGATCTGTCGCAGGACGCGGCTCGGGAAGACTTGCTGAAAGCACTGAATACGCGAGGGCAATCGATACTGGTGCTAACCGAGGGTGTGGTGCCGTATCTGACGAATGCGGCGGTGGCCGAACTGGCGCGCAATTTAAATGAACAAAGCCATGTAACCTATTGGCTAACTGACTATTTTTCACCGCTGTTTAATCAAATTTCTGCGCGCGGAAAAATGGGGAAACAGTTGCAGAAAAACGCGCCGTTCCAATTCAATCCCGGTGAAGCCCCGGACGATTGGCCGCGCTTTTTCGCGGATCTGGGCTGGCAAATTGACCAGGTGCGGTTTCTCGGCGAGATCGGTCGGGATCTGGGGCGCGACCTGCCCGCCAACTGGTTCATACGTATGTTTATGCGCTTTGCCAAGGAAGAGCATTTACGCCCTTACCGGCGCATGAATGGTTATGTCATGCTGAAAAGGGGTTACGAGATCGTTGCGATCAACGCTTAACAGGTGCTGGAAAGCTGTTGGTTTTCAAGAAAGAAACACCTGTCATCGTTTACCTTTGATTAGGGCGATTGCCTTATCCTCATCTTTTACATGAAGTTGCCTTGCCTCTATGCGATTGCAGTATGGCGCGTACTTTTAAAGTCATACCTTAAAGTATGGCCAGCCATACCCGATACCAATTCCTTGCCTATTTGTGATATTTTCAGCGCTGACGCACATTAATGATTTCAAATTTCTTTAATCTGCGATAGCTTCCTGGCGTCGCCCGTTCCGGTCTTCGACTGATAATGAGAAACGGGCATCAAAATCAGGAAGGATCATGGAATGTCACACGTTTCACGCCGTCGTTTAATGGGAACAGGCCTTGGCGCCTTAGGCATGGCGCTGGCCGGCTGCGCACTGGCCAAGCCGGATGTCAAAACGGACGCCAAATCATCGGATTTTGTCACGGTTGAGGGCATTCACTTCAAGCTCAAGGGCGAGACCTATCGCTATGTTGGCGCCAACATCTGGTACGGCGCCTATCTGGGCTCGGTCGCCAGCTTTGGCGATCGCGCCCGCCTGATCAAGGAACTGGACGATCTGAAGGCGCTAGGCGTGATCAATCTGCGCGTTCTGGCCTCGTCGGAACTGTCGCCACTGATCAATTCGCTCGATCCTGCCTTCTCCAACAAGCCCGGTGATTACAACAGCGACCTGTTGACCGGCCTCGATTTCCTGCTGGCCGAAATGCACAAGCGCGACATGAAGGCGGTGCTCTATCTGACCAATTTCTGGGAATGGTCGGGCGGCATGGTGACCTATCAATACTGGACCAATGGCGGCCAGTATATCAATGCCGGTGATCCGGCGCATCCATGGCCCGCATTCGCCGATTTCTCGTCACAGTTCTATGCCAGCGGCGCTGCCAAGCAGGCCTATTACGACTATATCAAGATGCTGCTGACCCGCACCAATTCGATTAGCGGCACGCCGTACAAGAACGAGACGGCTATCATGGCCTGGCAACTCTCGAATGAGCCGCGTCCGGGTGGCAGCGAGGCCTCGGTCAAGAAGAATGTCGCGGACTATTACGGCTGGATCAAGGACAGCGCGGCCCTGATCCGTTCGCTGGCGCCCAACCATCTGGTATCCCTGGGGCATGAAGGCCTGATGGGTGCCATCAACAGCGAAGAAATCGTGATCAAGGCGCACGAGCATATCGATTATTTGACGGCGCATATCTGGCCACAGAACTGGAGCTGGGTCGATGGCAAGGATCTGAAAGGCACGTTTGATGCCGGCGCGGCCAAGGTTCAGGCATATATCGACGTCCATATCGCCATCGCCAAAACGATCAAAAAGCCGCTGGTCTTTGAAGAGTTCGGCTTCCCGCGCGATGACGTGGCCTACGAGCCAGGTACGCCGACCACCTATAAGGACAAGTTCTACGGCCTGATCTACAAGGCCGTGGAGGACGCCATCGCCCACAATACGCCCGTCGCCGGTTCCAACTTCTGGGCCTGGGGTGGCGCGGGCCGCGCGCTGCACAGCGATTACCATATGCTGCGCGGCGAAACGGCCTATGTCGGTGATCCGCCGCATGAGCCTCAGGGCTGGTACAGCGTTTTCAATACCGACACCTCGACCCAGGCGCTGATAAAGACGCATGGCCAGCACCTGCTCAATATCAAGAGCTAAAGATAATAGGCTGATTAAAAGGGAAAAAAAGCCGCGTCACGAACAAAAAGCGTGACGCGGCTCAAGGTTTATCAGAAGAGGCCGTTCTGATAATCTAAATTCACCCCGCGCCTTACGTGGTTTGCGTTGTTGTCAGAAGGCAAGATTCATGCACAATGGTGTTGCATAAAATGGAACGCGCTAGATTAGACTTTGATGATTTGCAGGCTTTCTTCCTAGTGGCGGAAACCGGTAGCTTTGCGCGCGCGGCCCAACGCATGGAGTCATCGAAATCCATCATATCACGTCGCGTCGCGCGGCTTGAGGCCACCTTACTCACCAAATTGCTGCAAAGAACGGCGCGTGGCACGCATCTGACCGAGGCCGGCGCCAACTATTATGAACAGGCACGCCAAGCCGTAACCCAGCTTGAGTGCGCCGCTGAGAACCTGATCGAAACAACGGCCGACCTCGCCGGCCCTATCCGTTTTACCGGCCCGGTCTCTTTCGGATACCACTATCTCGCACCTGTCCTGGCGGCCTTCGCGCAGCAATATCCGCGTATCGAACTGGACATCGAGTTCAGCGACGAGACAACAGATCTGATCGGTGGGGGTTTCGATCTGGCGGTGCGTGTGGGTGAGCTTGGCGATTTAAGCCTTACCGTCCGGCGCCTTTGCCACTCCGGTCGTGTTGTGGTCGCCAGCCCAGACTATCTGGCAAGTCACCCTCCTATTGTGACTCCGGCCGATCTCAATCAGCATGTTCTGCTGCATTATAACGGCAGTCAGACACAGGATTTATGGCGCTACAGCTATCAGGGCGAAACCCATTCGCTGAAGATCAAGCCGCATATGCGCTCAAACAGTGCCGCCATGCTGATGTCGGCCGTAAAGGCGGGCGTCGGGGTCATGGTGATGCCGGTCTATATTACGGATGCAGCCCTTCAGTCCGGAGATGTCCAAGTTGTGTTGCCGGACTACGATTGGGGCGTGGCGGAGATCAGTCTGATCCTGCCGCAAGGACGCAATGCCACCAAGCGCGTGCGCAGTCTTGTCGATTTTCTGGTGCAGAAATTCCATAATAAATTCGGCTGAAGCGAGTCCGCTTGACTTGTGATGCGGCCTGAGTAAACCTGTAGATGCGGCCGTATTGGCCGTAACCTGGGGGGACATCTCATGACTTACAAAAACCCGTTTACGGGCAAAGCGCTTGTGCGCGCCACCTTGCTTCTGGCTGTAGCTGTTGCGGCAACCGGTTGCGCTACCATCACACGCGGCACAAAGGACGTCTTCGTCGTCGAAACCGATCCGATCGGCGCCAGCGTCACCACCAGCAACGGCTTTAGCTGCAAGGCTACTCCCTGCAGCATCAAAATGCCACGCAAGTCCGATTTTGAAGTGACGATTACCAAGGCCGGCTACAAGACTTGGACGGGTCACGTCACCAACAAGGTGGCGGGTGGCGGCGGTGCAGCCATGGCGGGCAATGTGCTCGTTGGCGGCATTATCGGTGCCGTTGTCGATGGCAATAATGGCTCCATGCTGGACCTCGTGCCCAATCCGCTCGTCGTCAAACTGGAAGTCGAAAATGCGGCACCGGCAGAATCGAGTGCTTCGGGTACAGGAAACTAAGGTCTGATGCCTAGCGCCGCCTTCGGTTTTGCGACTGGAGGCGGCATGGGTTGTTCGATCAGACCGCCGCTCCCCGAAGCGGAAGCGCCACCAATGCCCGGCACCACGGCAACCTGATACTCCGGAGGTGTGCGAAACCATTTCGCCTCCTGCCGCCCGACGGTGAGTTCAATCACCTGAAACAAGGGCTCACGCCTGCCCTGCTTGGTCATTTGCAGGATGATGTTGTCCAGGCTGACGCAAATGATCCCGGACTGGTTGAGGTAGCCGGAAAATTCCATAACACGACATGGTCGCCCCCCCACGATCGAGGCGCCAACCGGCTTGACCGTTGCCTGCCGGACAAGGACCGGCAGTTCGAGCGGCAAGGGAATAACGCCTTCCGCGTGATCGAGCGGGAAAACCAGCGCCATCCGGTTCTGGCCGGTGGCGGTCATGCTGATCAGCACACCCTTGTCACGATCGGCGATATAGGTTTGCAAAATGCCACCGGACGTCACATCAACGCGGGTTTTCTGGCCGGACTGGCGCAGATCGACGGGCGCAGAGAAGCCGGCCACCTTGACGCGCGCATAGAGGTCGGCGTGCACGACCGGGCCGGAAAGATCGTCGATACCTTGCGCCTCGGCACCTGGCGCACATATCATACCAAGCGCGAGCACCATTGCGGAAACCGTCTGCCATACAGACACAGCCATATTTTCGACTCCCATGTTCGTGCCGCTTATGGCAAGATTTGGCGATGAAACCTACCGCCCTGCCGCAGAGCTTGCCCGTGAAAGAGGGCTTTGTTGTGATCGACGCCCGTGGTCACCGCTGCCCCGTTCCAACCCTCAAGCTACGGCGACATATGCAGCACGATACGCAGGTCATGCTCTATGCCGACGATCCCATGGCACAGATTGATGTGCCGCATTTCTGCAACCAAAACAATTTCTTGCTGCTTGAAATGGAGACGATGGATGATGTGTGGATATTCACCATCCGGCGCACATGACGGTAGCCGGATGTGTTACAATAATGTTTACTGTTCCTCTTTAAGAATCGCGTACCCGTTTATGACCAGAATCGCTTGCCCCAAACCTGCTCACGAGGAGCTGCTGTGTTGACCCTTCAGGCACGTTTGTTGATTCTGAGCCGTGATGATGCGTGGCTGCAGGGTATGGGTGAAAATCTTGATCGTCTGGGCTTACGCACCATCAGCGCCTATGAGCCCGATGCCGCCTGCGCCGCCCTGGCTGATCTGCCGATTGAGGCCGTTCTGGTCAATGAAACCTGTCAGCGCGAATGGCCCGATATCGTGGCGCAGTTGCGCGCCGCCTGCTGGCCGCGCCGTATTCCGGTCATTCTGATGCGTCTGGATGATCAGCACCAGATTCCCGAAGGCTGGGACATGGTGTTTACGCGCGATGCGCACGCCCAGCAGATCGTTGTCAGCGTCGAGCATCTGGTGCGCGCCTGTATTGCCGAAGAAGAATATGACACGCGCCGCGAAACCTTTAACGCCGGCCTGCACGACCTTGATAGCCTTCTGGAAGGCCAACCCGTCCTCAACATTCTGTCGATTGGCAAGCCGGATCCGGAATATCTCGCCATGACCCACGCCTTGCGTGAAAAAGGCGTAGAGGTGACGGCCGCGTTGTCGAGTTACAGCGCTTTCGATTATCTGCACGACAAGACGTTCGATGCCGTGCTGCTGTGGGGGGGGGCGCAGCCCTCCGAATCCCTCGCCATAGCGGCTGGCATGCGTCGCAACACGCGCCTTTATCATACACCGGTTTTGCTGCGCCTCAGCAAACTGGTTGAGGTGGATATCGGCGATGCCTTTTTGCGTGGCGTCAATGATATCGCTAACCCCAAGGCGACCGTCGCTGAAATTTCTGATCGTCTGGTACGTCTGGCGCGGACGCACCGCCGGCAAGTGACAATACGCAAAACCCTGGAAACCATGCGTCACCGGCCTGAGATGGACAAGGGCACGGGGCTGTTCGGCCGCGATCTCTTCGCCGCCCATCTGGCGCGTCTGTCGAACGCCGCCAGCGAACGCCACCGCACGCTCAGCATCTGCGTGCTGAAGATCGCCGAAACGCCCGAAGTCACCCGCGCCCGCAGCCGCAAGATGCTCGATAAGGCCGTGCCGCAGATCGGCTCGATGGTGGCGCGCCTCGTGCGTGCCGAGGATTCCGCCGGCCGCCTCTCGAACGATGTCTTTGCCCTCGCCCTGCCCGCCACCTCGGTCGAGGCCGCGCGCAGCGTCGGCGAGCGTATCTCCGCCGTCGTGAGTTGCACGGCGTTTGATTCCGGCGAAGGGAAGACACCCTATGTCGTCGAATTCATCGTCGGCGCGGCGGAAATTCGGGATGGCGAACCTGCCGCCACCGCTTTGATGCGCGCCGCCGCGGCCGTCGGCAATCCGGACAGAGAAGCGGTTTAGGCGGCCTCCGCCGCCAGCTTCGCCAGTTCCTTCATAATGCGTTCGGCGGCCGCCAGACGCTGCGCGGCGTCCGGCCATTCGCCCTTGACCAGCAGCTTCTGATCCGGACGGAGTTTCCAGTCGTTCGGTCGCCCCTGAATCAGTTTGATCAGGCCCATGGGATTGTTGAAGCTGTCATTACGGAAGGTGATGACCGCGCCCTTGGGGCCGATGTCCAGCTTGGCGACATTAGATTCACGGCACAAGCCCTTGATTCCGACCACTTTCAGAAGTTGCTCGGCCTCTTCGGGAATGGGGCCGAAACGATCGATCAGTTCAGATGCCAGCGCTTCTCGATCGGCCAGCTTTTCGGCTTCCGATACGCGGCGATACAGCGAAAGGCGGATATTGAGATCGGGAATATAGCTTTCCGGGATCATGACGGCGGCGCCGGCATTGATCTGCGGTGACCAACTTCTCGCATCGGCCAGCGACTGATCGCCCTTCTGACGCAGTTCCGCCACGGCGTCTTCCAGCATCTGCTGATAAAGTTCCACACCGATTTCACGGATATGACCGGACTGTTCATTGCCCAGCAGATTGCCGCCGCCCCGGATATCAAGATCGTGGCTGGCGAGTTGAAAGCCTGCGCCGAGATTATCCAGGGATTGCAGCACCTTAAGGCGCTTTTCTGAAGCGACACTCAAGGTTTTGTGCTGCGGGGTCGTCAGATAGGCATAGGCGCGTGTCTTGGAACGCCCGACACGACCGCGGATCTGATAAAGCTGCGCCAGACCAAACATATCGGCGCGGTGCACGATCAGAGTGTTGGCTGTCGGCACATCCAGTCCGGATTCGACGATGGTGGTCGACAGGAGCACATCATACTGTCCCTCGTAGAAGGCATTCATGACATCTTCCAGCGCGGTCGGCGTCAATTGACCATGGCCAACGACAAACTTGATCTCCGGCACCTGCACGCGCAGGAAGTCGGCGACATCGGCAATATCGCTCAGGCGCGGCACGACATAATAGGCCTGGCCGCCGCGATACTTCTCGCGCAACAGCGCCTCGCGCAAAGCGACCGGATCATAGGGCAGCACATAGGTGCGTACGGCGATGCGGTCGACCGGTGGCGTGGCGATGATCGACATGTCACGGATACCCGACAGCGCCATTTGCAGCGTACGCGGGATGGGCGTCGCCGAAAGCGCCAGCATATGCACGTCGGCGCGGAAGGTCTTCAACTTTTCCTTGTGCTTGACGCCAAAGTGCTGCTCTTCATCAACAATAACAATGCCTAGGTCTCTAAAGCTCACCTGCTCTGACAGGAGCGCATGGGTGCCGATAACGACCTCGATCTCGCCCTTTTTCAGACCATCGCGCGTCTCATCGGCTTCCTTCTTGGTGACCAGACGCGACAATTGGCGCACGCGGATCGGCCAGCCCTGGAAGCGCTGGGTAAAGGTCTTGAAATGCTGCCGCGCCAGCAGCGTGGTCGGGCAAATGATGGCCACCTGCTGGCCGGACATGGCGACCACGAAGGCCGCGCGCAACGCCACCTCGGTCTTGCCGAAACCGACATCGCCGCAGATGAGCCGATCCATCGGCTGCCCCTTGGCGAGGTCTTCCAGCACATCGGCGATGGCGTTGAGCTGGTCGTCGGTTTCTTCATAGGGGAACTGGGCGCAGAATTCATCGTAGAGCCCGGCCGGCGGATCGATGGTCTGGCCCTGTTTCATGGCGCGGGCGGCGGCCAGCTGGATCAGGCCATCGGCCATATCGCGCAGGCGTTCCTTGGCCTTGGCCTTGCGCGCCTGCCAACTGGCGGAGCCAAGCCGGTCGAGTTGCGCGCTGTCGCTATCGGCGCCATAGCGTGTCAGCAGGTCGATGTTCTCAACCGGCAGATAGAGCTTGGCGTCGTTGGCGTATTGCAGATCCAGACAATCGTGCGGTGCGCCGGCAACATCGAGGGTTTTCAGACCGTCATAACGACCAATCCCGTGTTCGATGTGCACGACCAGATCGCCGGGTGATAGCGCGGACGCTTCGGCCAAAAAGTTCTGCGCTCTGCGTCGTTTACGCGGACGGGCTAACCTGTCACCTAAGATATCAGTCTCGGAAATAACCGCCAGGCTTTCGGTTTCGAAGCCATGATCGAGCGGCAGAACCGCGCGCTGGATTGGCTTTACCTTGGTGCCGGCCACGCCGAACGACAAGGTCTCGCTCCAGCTTGGCGCCAGGCGCAAGCTGCTGAGGCCGTGATCGGCCAGCATGACGCCCAGACGATCGGAAGAGCCATCGGTCCACGACGCGAACAGCACGCGCTTGCCCTGCTTCGCCAGAGCCTTGGCGTGGTCGGTGACCGCCGCGAACAGATTGGTCGAATCCAGCAGGCGTTCCTGCGAAAAATTACGCCCCAGCCGTCCGCCGAGATCGATAACATCGCCACCTTCGCGTTCAAAGGGCTCGAAGCGGCGCAAGCGGTGCGCGCTCAGGGCCGTATTCCAGTGCGCGTCATCAAGATAGAGCTGGGTCGGCGGCAGGGCGCGATAGGCCGAACCACCCTTCTCTTTCGCCGCCTCCGCGCGCAGTTCGTAGGCGTCCTGCACGGTGGCGGCGCGTTCGGCAAAGGCGTTGTCCGCTAAGGCATCCAGCATCAGCAGGCTATTGCGGGACAGGTAGTCAAAAACGCTGTCGAGCCCATCATAGAACAGCGGCAACAGGTGTTCGATCCCTTGACGACGGATGCCCGCCGACAGCGCCGTATAGAGCGGATCATCGCCGGCGGCGCCAAAGCTTTCAAGATAGTGCTGCCGAAAGCGCTTGATACTCGCCTCGTCCATGCGGATTTCCGCCACGGCGGTAAAATCGAGACTTGTGATCTGCTTGAGCGAACGCTGCGTTTCCGTATCGAAGCTGCGAATTGATTCCAGGCTGTCCCCAAAGAAATCGAGGCGCACCGGCTCGTCAAAACTCGGCGAAAAGACGTCAAGCAAGCCGCCGCGCACGGCAAATTCGCCCTTTTCCGCCACGGTCGAGACGCGCGTATAGCCGTGCTTGAGGAAATAATCTTCCAGGACACGGATATCGATGGTCTGGCCCGGTTTGAGCGACAGACGGTCTTCGTTGATCACGCTGAGCGGCGGCACCTTCTGCATCATAGCTGCCGCGGTCGTCAGAAACAGCAGCGGCGCCGATGGTTTTTGCGTCTTGAGCGCCGCCAGTCGCGACAGGGCGAACATGCGCTGCGCCACGATACCGGCCGTGGGACTCATCCGATCATAGGGCAGGCAATCCCACGCCGGGAAGCTCAGGATTTCCAGTTCCGGCGCAAAGAACTTCAACGCCTCCGCCACCGCGTTCATGCGGGCGAAATCGCGCGCCACAAAGACACTCAGGCCCTCGCTGCGCGCCAGATCGGCGGCCATGAGACTTTCAAAGCCTTCCGGGCAGCCGCTCAAGGTCAAGGGCTGGCTGGAACGGGCAATCTGGGAGAGGTCGGACATGCAGTCTTAGATCTTCGTATAGGCGATTTTATAATACTGATTGAGCTGATCCATGATCACCGAGCGGAAGTCTTCGGGGGTCGGATCGCGCTGAATGATCCAGCCATAGAGGTCCTGATCGGGCACTTCGAGCAGGATTTCAAAAATATCCAGTTCCTCAGGTGTCATCTCTGGCAGACGATCATCGGCAAAGTTTCCGAGGATGATATCGGCCTCCTTGAAGCCTCGACGCCATGCCCGGAAGGACAGCTTTTTCAGGCGCGCCTCACGCATCTCTTTTTCTGTCACAGCTTTGAACTCCGGAAAACCAATCTGGCCCTTCTCATAAAGCATTTTTGGTGCTTGATAAGCCCATGCGACCAGAAATTTTGTTTCCCTACTATGCGCCGGTGACCAGCCTGAAAGGCGTCGGCCCCAAGATAGCGCCTTCCTTAAGCGCCCATGTGGGGACGCATGTGCGGGATCTGGCCTTCTTCCTGCCGTCGGGGATCATAAAAAGGCCGTTGGTAACGCTCGCTACAGCGCGAATCGGCGAGGTTCAGACGGTCGAGGTGACTATCGGCGGCTATCCATCTTCCGCGCCTAAGGCGCCCCAGCGCATAGAGGTGTTTGACGATACCGGCCGGATGCAACTGGTCTATTTCCACCGCATCCGCAGCTTCGAGATTCAGCATCCGATTGGCGAGAAACGGCTGATCAGCGGCAAGATCGAAAAGTTCGGATCATATCTTCAGATGACGCATCCGGACTATGTGGTCGATGTCGCGCAGGCTGGTGAAATCCCGGCGTGCGAACCTGTTTATCCGGCGACTTATGACCTGTCGTCTCGCCTGATCCGCAAGTTCGCGCAGACCGCCCTGGCCACCCTGCCCGATCTGCCGGAATGGCAGGATAAAGCTATATTGGACAAATACATATGGCCATCCTTTAATGCAGCGCTGAAAACTGTCCATGCGCCGCAAGCCGAGTTTGATTTGTCGCCCGATGCACCGTCGCGCCAGCGTCTGGCCTATGATGAAGCGCTGGCGCATCAACTGGCGCTTAAAAGCCGAAAACAGCACCGACAAAGCACGAGCGCCCGTGTGGTTGATTATCGCGCCTGGTCCGATCTGGCGCTGGCCAGCCTGCCTTTCGGGCTGACGGGCGCGCAGATTCGGGCGCTGGAAGATGTGCGCGGCGATCTGCGCTCTGGCCATCGCATGAACCGGCTGATCCAGGGCGATGTCGGCGCCGGCAAGACGCTAGTGGCGCTATTGGCTATGATCGATCTGGCGGAGGGCAGCTATCAGAGCGTGATGATGGCGCCTACGGAAATTCTGGCACGTCAGCACTATGAGAAATGTCAGTCGAATTCTGCAGCCTCTGGGCATCACGTCAACCATCATGACCGGACGCGACAAGGGCAAGGCGCGCGAAGAAAAACGCGCTGCCGTGGCCAATGGCGAGGTCATGATCATCTTTGGCACCCACGCCGTCTTTCAGGACGGTGTCGATTTCAAGAGCCTGCAACTGGCCGTCATCGACGAGCAACACCGCTTCGGTGTCGGTCAGCGCCAGCGCCTGTTTTCCAAGGGCGACGCCGTTCATTATCTGTCGATGTCGGCGACGCCGATCCCGCGCACCCTGGCTCTGACGCAGTATGGCGAGGCCGATCTTAGTATCCTCGATGAAAAGCCGCCCGGCCGCCAGCCGATCCATACGGCGGTCTTGCCGCGCCAAAGGCTGCCGGATGTGATCGCGCGCCTGAAAACGGCGCTGGCCAGTGGTTCACAAGCCTACTGGATCTGCCCGCTGGTCGAAGATACCGCGGAATCCGACCTGATCGCGGTCGAACGGCGTCATCGTGAGCTTCAGGAGGCCATGGGGATAGAGATCGGCCTTGTGCATGGTCGCATGGCTTCGGAAGACAAGGACGCGGTCATAGGCCGGTTTGCCGCCGGTGAAATACGCATCCTGTGCGCCACAACTGTTGTTGAGGTCGGGATTGATGTGCCGACCGCGTCGATCATCATCATCGAGCAGGCGGAACGCTTTGGCCTGGCGCAACTGCATCAGCTTCGCGGGCGTGTCGGGCGCGGACGCGACAAGAGCGCCTGCATCCTGCTTTACGATACGCCTCTGTCAAAGAACGCACAGGCACGTCTGGAGCTTTTGCGTGACACCGAGGACGGCTTCAAGATCGCTGAGATGGATTGGAAACTGCGCGGCGAAGGTGACATTCTGGGCGCCAAGCAATCCGGCTTCCCCGACTATCGCTTCGTCGATCCGGTGGCGCACACCAGCCTGATCGCGATGGCGGCGCGCGATGCCATCTATGTTCTGCAACACGGGGACGCATTGCCAGCGCCGCGCCGCAAGGCCATCGAGGTGCTCAAGCAGCTTTTTGACTGGCGACCTGACCTGGCGGATAAGCAGGACTAGGGCTGCGCCGGTACCGGCAGCGCTTGATAAGCCTGCCAGCGCGCCTGAATATCCGCTTGAAGATCACCATAGAACAGATTGTAAGGATTGACCTTTCTCTGCCCCTCCCAAGTGCCGTCATCGCGCAAGGACGGCGAATTCGGCTTATCGACGAACAACAACCCACGCAGGCAATGCGCTGACACCTTGCGCGGACTCAACGGCGGTTCTGTGCCCCATTCCAGCCCGGTGGCGTTGGTGGCGCCTAAAGAATGCCTTGCCGCGACCTCTTCGTTTGACGCCGCGCCCAGCAAGGGATTGACGCAAACCCCCTTGGCCGATCCCAGCCCTGCCAATTCATCACCTTCCCAATAAACGGCCTTTTGCAGCACTTGAAGCGCTATATCGGGACGGCCTGAATTGATGGAGACATAGCTGACGAGACAATGCGTTTGCTGACGTGACATACAGGCTGGCAGCCATGGGCTTTGCGGCCCGAACTGACTTTCCGGCACAAGGGTTTCCAGCAGGTAAGCCGCCACCAGTTGTTGTTTGAGGTCGGGATCAGGCGCCACGATATCGCGGATCAGGCGTTCCGCGAGCACCCCGCCCTGCTCGATTCCCACGATCACGAAACCGCGTCCCCCTTGGCGCTTTTTCAGGAAAACACGGAAAGCGGCCTCCACATCGCGGTAAGCGAATTGCCGGGCTTCACGGGCATCTTCGCGCAGCGTCAACTGGGTATAGAGGCTAGCCTGACGATATTTGGGAGCATAGATATTGCCCATGATACCAAAGGGTGCAGCATAATTGGGCAACTGTATGCGATGCACATCTTCCTGCGCAGCATTGCTGCCGGTTGCCCCCAACCACGACTTACCGCCGTTGAAGCTGGTGGCATGGATGAAGAACACATCGACCTTGCGTGGATCAGCATAGAATTTCGCCAGGGCCGGATTGAGGTGCCAGGCGTCCATTTTGGCGTAATCCGGTGCAGGTGGCGGCTGATAGACTGGGAACGGTATCTTGGGATCAAGAAGATCACGATGGATGTCGTTTTGCAGATACAACAAGGCGAGCGCCACAAAGGTGGCTATAGCCCCGCCAATCACCAGACCACGCCGGCGTTTCATTACATTCTGTATCCACATGTCGGGCAGAGCTTAAGAGCGTGCCATCCTAAAGCAAGGTCTTCAGGGTTCACTTTTTGTGACCCTTGATAACAGCCCTAGGAGCCCGTCCGAGTAATCAGCCTTTTTGAGGTTTTTGGTCGACAGTTGTGTGTCTTGGTGATTCACTCATTTCCTATGAGCACCAAGACATTCCGGCCCTGGCTAGTTGACCAACTTCAGCTTCTTCCACCTTCTGTGGACGAATTCGTTCCCGCAGGTCACCTGTCTCACTTTATCCGAGACATGGTCAGGGAAGATCTTGATTTGTCTTCTATTTTGGATGTTTACAGCGAGGATCGTGGTTATCCGCCTTATGATCCTCGCATGATGACGGCCCTGCTACTTTATGGTTATAGCCGGGGTATTTATTCGTCTCGTCGCCTGGCAAGGTCGTGTGATGAGCGGTTAGATTTTATGGCGGTTACTGCGATGAACCGTCCTGACCATCGGACGATCTCCGATTTTCGCAAACGTCACTTGAGCGCGTTGTCCGGCCTATTCCTGCAGGTGTTGACGCTGTGCCGTAAGGCTGGTCTTGTTGCCTTAAACCATGTGTCTGTGGACGGTACGAAGATGAAGGCCAATGCGTCAAAAAATAAGGCTATGAGCTACGGTCGGATGAAGACCGCCGAGGTTGACCTGGAAGCTGAGGTTGCGCGTTGGCTTAAGTCCGCAGAAGCTGCAGATGCCGCTGAAGATGCAGAGTTTGGTGACAAGCGTGGCGATGAAACGCCAGACTGGATGACTTCGAAGGAAAAGAGGCTGGCGAAAATCAAGGAGGCACGAGCCGCCCTTGAGGCCGAGGCCAAAGCAAAGTCTGAGAACAAAAAGGCTGAAGCGGCAAAGTCCGGAAAAGACCCGGAAGATCCAGACGGCCCACCAGCATCATCCGGGAAGAAGCGTGGACCTAAGCCGAAAACGCCCGAAGGTATGCCATCTAATAAGACACAACGGAACTTCACTGACCCTGATAGCAAAATCATGCTGGGACGTGATGGATTTATCCAAGGCTATAATGCCCAGGTGGCCGTGGACGCCAGGGCTCAGATCATATTGGCGCATGACTTAAACAACTACGCCGCCGACTGCACCCAGTTGGTGCCTATGGTTGACACCGTTATTGCCAATACTGGCAAGGCTCCAGACGAATTATCGGCTGATGCAGGCTATTGCTCCGAAGCCAATATAGCGGCCATGGAAAATCGGAAAATAGACGCCTTTATTGCAACCGGACGTCAAAAGCATAACAGCCCGGCTGCGGATGGCGGCCGGGCCAAAACGCCCAAAACGGAAGAGATGCGCAAACGATTGCGCGAAGGCGGCTATGAAAGTCCATACCGTTTACGAAAGCAGACGGTAGAACCTGTGTTTGGCCAGATCAAACACGCCAGAGGCTTTCGTCAGTTTCTAATGCGAGGCATAGAAAACGTATCCGCCGAATGGGCAATGATCTGTACCGTTCACAACATCCTGAAGCTCGCCAAGGCAACCTAAAGACAAAACACCTTCTGAACAGACTGGCAGCAACGAAAAAATGGCCGGGCCCGATATTGCCGAACCAAATCAAAAAATACCTAACCCCAAAACTGGTTACTCGGACGGGCTCCTAGTCCTGCAACGCCTTATAGACGTCATTCGGCCAGCGCTTATGGACCCAGAACCATTCTTCGGGGTTATCGCGTACCGCCTGTTCAATGAAAGCACTGATCTTGCAGACCGTGGTCTCTATGTCCCTGGCCTTGTGGCCGGTATCATCAACCTCGATCGGATCGTGTACAGTCACGTGGAAACGCGCCTTATGCAAACGGCGAATCGTCAACGGCTGCAGCACGGTGCCAAAACGCTGCGCCAGTTTGGTAGGTCCCGGTGCCGTTTCCGCAATATGACCAAAAAACGGAGTCGGCACACCGCGATTGAACTTCTGGTCGTTCATCAGCCCGACCGACTCGCCTTTTTGCAGCGCAATCAGAAGTTCCTTGGCGCCATCGCCGCCTTTCGGCGCGAACATCGTCACGCCATAAGCCGCGCGACCGGCGCGTATACGGGCATCGACATAAGGATTATTCGCGGCGCGATAGGTGATCATATAGGGCACCTTCGCCGCCAGTATGGCCGCGTTCATGATCTCCCAGTTCGACAGGTGGCCGGAAATGAAGATGACCGGCTTGCCGCTGTTGGCGATGGCCTCCAGCTTTTCGAAGCCTTTGATATCAAAGCGGCTGCGATCCTTCACGATGCGATCCATCACCGGAAATTCCCCGGCCATGGCGCGGCCGGTATTCTCCCACTGCTTTGCGATCAAAAGATCGCGCTCGTCAGCCGACATATCTGGGAAGGCCAGTTTCAGATTGCGCCGCACGGTCTTCTGAACCCCGGTCATGGGGCCGAAGATTCGGAAGATCCAGCCGCCCAGGTCTGACGCGGTATCAACAGGCAAGGCGCGCATCACCGCGACAAAGCTGTCATAGAGCAGAGCCTCCAAGCGCCAGGCCAGTTTCTGCATGAAGGTAGGATGAACTCGCTGACATTAGCCTTGCGCTTTCTTCGCAGCTTTTTGCGCCATCAATATTTTCCACAGGCGCTTAAGGCGCGCTTCCGCGGCCAGATGGCTACTGTACAGGCCATCCAAACCACCCGTAAAATGGCAGCGAAAGAAGAAATAGCGTATAAACACGAAGGGATATTCAAACGGCAGCCTCAAGACGATGGCCCATGCCGGTTTCTTCAACACCTTGGCTTGCAGGTTGGTATAGGAATCGAGCTTGGCGCGGATATGGGCGTAGGACCGCGACGAGAAGTGCATGACCGGGCCCTTTAGCTGGCCGACCGCCTCGTGCCTCGTGTCCACTGTGTCGTGCACCTGACTTTCGCGAAAACGGACGACCCGGCGATCATATAGCCGCACATAGTTATGATAGTCAGCCCAAAGCCTGGGCTTGGACTTGCGCGGATAGACATTGCGGATGCGGAACCGGTAGGCCCTGAGCGGTGGTGTCGTTTGCAGCAAAGCCTTGATCTCGGCAGCGAGTTCGGGTGTCACCACCTCGTCCGCATCGAGATTGAGAATCCAGTCATGCGTGGCGCAATCTTCACTGTAGCGCTTCTGCGGGCCGTAGCCGGGCCAGGCATGATACAGGACGCGGGCGCCCAAACCTTCCGCAACCGCGACCGTGTCATCAGTGGAGCCACTGTCGATGACCAGCACTTCGTCCACAAGCCCCTGGATGGCGCGAATGCAATCACCGATGCGATCCGCCTCATTATGAGCGATTATACAGCAGCTTAAGGGTGTCCGATTGATTTGGTCCATGCTAGCCTTTGTGCCCAAGACGCTCCCAACAGGCAAGCTTCCATTTAGGCTCCATGACAGAAAACCCCCTACATGCCGCGCCGGTCATCCTGTGGTTTCGCAGTGATTTGCGGCTTCAGGATCAGGCCAGTGTTCAAGCGGCGCTAAAAACCGGTCAACCGATTATTCCTCTTTATATATGGGATGAAACCCTTGCCACACGCCCTTTAGGCGCTGCTTCGAAATGGTGGTTGCACCATTCTCTTAAAGCTTTGGATGAGGGTTTGCGTTCATTTGGATCAAGATTGATTATTGAACGCGGCACGGCTCAGGTCATTCTGGCGTCATTGGCAAAAGAATATGATGTAAAAACAATATTTTGTTCTCGTACATTTGACCCCGCCCATGAAGAAAATGACCTGCACCTTGAAAATAAATTAAAGGCTTCCTTCCTCACGCTTAACCGCCTGAATACCAGTCTTCTGACGGAACCCAACCGGGTCAGAACCGGGGAAGGTAAACCGTTTCGCGTCTTTACTCCCTATTTCAAGGCGCTTCAGGCATCGGGCGCCTGTGATGTTGATCATCTGCCGGAAAACCCATCAACTGATTCGTGGGCTGCACCGGCTAAATGGCCGCACTCCCAGTCCATCGAGGCTCTGGGCCTTGCGCCGAAGCTGACGCCAGGCGGAAAAGACTGGTCTAACGGCTTTGGTGCCCGCTTCAAGCCAGGCGAACGCGGGGCGCGAGCGGCGCTACGCGGCTTTCTGAAGCATCATCTGCGCGATTATGACTCCGGACGCGACAGGCCCGATCTCGACCTGACCTCACACCTTTCGCCCCACCTGCGCTTTGGTGAAATCAGCCCGCAGCGTATCCTTCTTGAAACCGACAAGGCCGTGCGAGCCGATAACAGCCTGAGCATGGGCACCGCCAAGTTCCGCGCTGAACTGGCATGGCGCGACTTCTCCTACGGCTTGCTCGGCCAACAACCCAGGCTGCACGAGGTCAATTTCAGGCGTGATTTTGACACGTTTGAATGGCGGCAGGATGATGCCGGTTTCAAGGCCTGGTGCCGGGGCGAAACCGGCTATGAACTGGTCGACGCCGGAATGCGCGAGCTGTGGCAGACCGGCTATATGCACAATCGCGTCCGCATGGTGGCCGCGTCCTTCCTGATCAAGCACCTTATGATTGACTGGCGACGCGGCGAACAATGGTTCTGGGATTGCCTTGTGGATGCCGATCCGGCCAATAATCCGGCCAGTTGGCAATGGGTAGCAGGCTGCGGCGCCGATGCAGCCCCCTATTTCCGCGTTTTCAACCCCATAACTCAAGCAGAAAAATTCGACCCGCAGGGCGCTTACCGCGCGCGTTATATACAGGGTTATACACATCCCTCCACAGGCGGTATCCACAAGACAGTGCAAAACGATCTGTTTGGCTCAGGCGACACATCGCCGCCCTCCACCGCCTATCCTAAGCCTATCGTCGACCACGCCTTCGCCCGCCAGCGCGCGCTGGAAGCTTACAAACAACGAGGACAAGATGACCACGCAGATTGAACCCGGCTGCCTGAACGCCCTTATCGAAAAACAGGCTGTCAAAATACTCGATGGCAGTTGGGCGCTTGATGGCACGGACATGCACGCGCTCTTTCGGCAGGACCACATTCCTTCGGCCCAGTTTTTTGATCTGGAAGCCATCAGCGATCATACCTCGGCCCTACCGCATATGGCGCCGTCCGCCCGGCAATTCGCTGAGGCCATGGGTGCGATGGGCATTTCCGAAAGCGATCATGTCGTGATCTATGATCGGCAGGGGCTCTTCTCCGCGGCGCGCGTGTGGTGGACGTTCAAGCTTATGGGCCATGACAAGGTGCAAATCTTGCGCGGTGGCTTGCCGGCTTGGAAGGCCGCCGGCTTGCAGGTTTCGGCCGATATTATAACGCCCGTGCCCACAAACTATTCACCGCAACGACGCGATGAAAAGGTGATGAATTTGAGAGAATTGTATAACCATCTTAATGAAACAGGTTACACAATTCTGGATGCCAGACCCAAGGCGCGTTTCGATGGCAGCGCACCTGAGCCGCGCGCCGGTTTGCGCTCTGGCCATATGCCTGGCAGCCGCAGCCTGCCCTTTGCCGAACTGATACGCGAGGGCGCCCTGAAACCCAGGGCAGAACTGTCCGAGATACTGCAGGCGCATGGCGTTCATGAAACCGATACCGTTATCACCACCTGTGGCTCAGGCGTGACCGCCGCCATCATCAGCCTGGCGCTCCACGAAACCGGCCATACCTCGGCCCTACTCTATGACGGCTCGTGGGCAGAATGGGGGCAGGAAGCATTGGATACGCCGGTCGTCAAAACCGAATCAGAATGCCCAGACCTTTAAGTCTGGGCCTCCAACCTCACGAAGAGGTTAAGGGCAGTATAGGGATGAGTGGCGACTCCGACAGGGCTCGAACCTGTAACCGTCCGCTTAGAAGGCGGATGCTCTATCCAGTTGAGCTACGGAGCCAGTGAGGCCCGTTTAGTGGGTCCAGCTTTGGCGACGGCCATAAGCGAAATTGTCAGCATAGGCTTTGATGATTTTCGGCGGCGCTTCCGGCTCGATGAGACGGAAAGGAATGCCGTGATGTTCGGCGAAAGCCATGGCCTGATCCTTGGTCTCGAAGGTCAGGCGCACCTGCGCGTCGGTATCTGACGATGATGACCAGCCCATCAGGGGATCGGGTGTGCGGGCGGACCTGGGTTCAAACTCAAGGATCCAGTCATGGGTCTTGCCGCGGCCGGATTGCATGGCGGTTTTGGCAGGTTTGAAAATACGCGCAAACATCGTTGTCTCCTTGAGCGGCATGGATTCGTCAGAGCCCAGGCTTCCTCAGTCTGTTACTACCAAAAGCAGGGTTGGGTAAAGAGGAAAGCTAAGTCTTGTCGCCGCTTTGCCAATACATTCAGACATTAAAAAAGGCAGCAGACATTAAAAAAGCCAGCCTCTTAATGAGGCCGGCTTTTTTAAATGGTCGGGGCGAGAGGATTCGAACCTCCGGCCTCCTGCTCCCGAAGCAGGCGCGCTACCAGGCTGCGCTACGCCCCGACTGATCTATAATTTCCAAACACCGATGTCTGAAACCTGTGAAGGTCCGGTCAACGATGAGATGGTCGGGGCGAAAGGATTCGAACCTTCGACCTGCTGCACCCAAAACAGCTGCGCTACCAGGCTGCGCTACACCCCGAACTCAATCATCGGACCGTGCGGCCCAACGATGAAGAGGCGCGCTTCATGCCATTTTAGATTGACCTCCGCAAGCCCCGTCATCGCTAAAAATCAACAAGTGGCTGACTTTTCTCGCTTCTGGCTCAAGGCTTATGGAAAAAGGGGTGGATAACGATGTCGCCCGCCTTCAGACCCAGCCTATCGCTGAGCCCGGCCTGAACCTCCAGCACGCCACTGGCGGCGCCATAGGATGGCAAAGGTGTACGATCGAGTGGCTTGGCATTCTTTTGAATCGAAACGATTCGGCCATCCGGCGCGATATAGATGATGTCGAGACCGATCAGCGTGTTCTTCATCCAGAAGCTCCGGTCGGCGACATTCTGGAACTCGAACAACATGCCCTGATCCGCCGCCAGTTGCGGGCGGCACATCAGCCCCTGCTCGCGGGTTTCGTCATTATCGGCGATTTCGACCGAGAAAGACGTCGTGACCATGGCGCCGGAAGACCCGGCATGGGTAACCGCCAGCTTTTCAGGCGGTGTATAGGGAGAAATGTCGATATTAAGGCATTGCGCCGGTATAGCCGGCGCATTGTCTTGCGCCACACCCGAAGATGAGCAACCGAGCGATACCAGCCCTGTTGCGATCACCGCCGCCCAAACCGACTTCACATAGGTCTTCGTCATGCGCATCATTCCTGCCTGTACTCAATTGCCAGTACTCAATTGGCAGACCATGACTGCAGCGCATGGCGTTTTCAAGACAAAAAGAAACGCGGACAACCTGAGCCATCCGCGCTGAATATCTTTTGTAATGGACGATGTTTACACTAGGGCTTTGGGCTGAACCTCGGTCACCACCAGCCCCTTTGGGCCTTCGCCAAAACGAACCATGATAACGTCCCCTTGCTGGACATCTTCGAGGCCATAACGACGGAGCGTCTCAATATGTATGAAGATATCGGTAGGATCATCACCGCGAACCACAAAACCATAGCCCTTGGTCCGGTTGAACCACTTAATAGTGGCGGCTTCGAGATCGCCTACGCGCACACTATCAGGGACGGCACGCGAAGCACGCGACGCCTGAATATCTGAGCGTACAGCACTATGGCCCGCCGCCACCACTTCCAGATCATCTATCTCGATAACCTGCCAACCCTTGGCGCGTTTGGCGATCTTGCAAGAAATTTTCGCGCCTTCTTGGGCGCAGTCGCGTCCCAGATCACGAAGACTAGAAATATGCAGCAGAACATCGCGCATGCTTGTCAGCGTGGAATCCTGCGGAACGATAAAGCCGTAACCCTTCGCCGTATCAAACCACTTCACATGACCTGAGATCGTTACTAACTCTTCGGCTTCTGTTTTGTTATTATAATCAAACAAACTCATCTATCCTCACCCATGTCGCCATGAACTATCAAGTGACACTCATTATCATAACACAGATATCTCAATTTGGGATATAAAAAGAGAAATATTCGCATGAATTGCGAAAATACGCCAGAAAATCGCTTTAGGCGAGTATTATTGTGATCACGACAGCGCTTTTGGGCTGTTCAGATAACAAAAATGGTTAATTTTCTGTGGATAAGTGCGCGACCGTATGATCAAGCGCAAGAGATAAAAAAGCAATGTGGGAAAATACTCTTGGCAGTCCCTAGCGGAGTCGAACCGCTCTTTTCAGGATGAAAACCTGACGTCCTAACCGATAGACGAAGGGACCACATTCAAGAGCGCGCTTGGTAACCGTTCTGTTTTCTGGATGCAAGTGCTATTTTGACTTTTTCCACAAGCTGGGTCAACTTTTATGCCTGTTTGCGAAAGATCAGTGTTTTGCGCGGCTTGTCGGCTAATCTGTCGCCAGGGCTATGTCTTCGATTTCAAGCTGCACGCCATGTCTTCCCATATAGTCGTCCGCTTTGAGGCGACCTAAAACATGGACAAAACCGGCTGGCCGCAACAAGGCGTTCCCGATGGCGGTGCCTTCCGCTCGCCAGACAATGCCTTTCAGCTTGCCACCTGAATCGTCGCTCAGTTCAAAGCGCACATGACCGCCCTTCATCACCTGGGAATAGCCGATGCGCACGCGGGCAAAGGCCAGCAAGGGTTCGGGATTTCCTTGCCCGTAAGGCGCCAGCAGATCAAACTTGTCATACATGGCGCGCGACGCAGCCCGCACGCTCAGAATGGCGTCGACCTCAACGGACTCGATCTGATCGGCCTCAGAGACATGCGACGTCACATAATCATTGATGAAAGCACGCAACTCACCGATGCGGTCTTTCTCGACACTCAAGCCGGCCGCCATAGCGTGACCGCCGCCGGAGAGTAGAATACCCGCCTCGAAAGCGGCACCAATCGCCTCACCCAGATTGACACCGGCCTGCGAACGTCCCGAGCCCTTGCCCATGCCGCTGACCGGGTCAATGCCAATGATCACGACAGGCTTATGCCAACGTTCGCGCAGACGCCCGGCCACGATGCCGATGACGCCGGGATGCCAGTCTTCGCGCGCCACAATAATGACGGGATCATCGCTCGGCCAAAGCCCTTGCGCTTCTGCGGTTTGCATAGCCTGCTCCAGCACATCCGCCTCGATATCGCGGCGGGTGCGGTTCAGTTCATCCAGTTCCTGCGCCAGCGCAGCCGCTTCGTCCGCATCGTCGGTAGAGAGCAGGCGCACGCCGAGATCCGAGCGCCCTACCCGACCGCCGGCATTAATACGCGGGCCAATCACGAAACCGGAATGGAAGGTGCTCATCAGGTTAACGGCGGCGCTCTTGTCACCGGCAACTTCCATCAGCGCCTTGATGCCGGCATTCTTACGTTGTGACATAATCTTGAGACCCTGTGCCGCCAAGGCCCGGTTGAAACCTGTCAACGCGGTGACATCACAGATGGCGCCAAGCGCTGACAAATCAAGCCACTGACGCAGATCGGGTTTTTCACGATCGGCAAAAAGGCCGCGCTTTTCAGCGTCGCGGTTCAGTGCCGCCAGCACGACGAACACAACGCCGGCGGCCGCCAGATTACCCTGCGCCGAGGTGCAGCCGGGACGATTCGGGTTAACCACGGCCAGGGCCTGAGGCGGTTCTTCCCGCATCAGGTGGTGATCAATAACCACGACATCAAGCCCGATACTCGCGGCATAATCAAGCGCCTTATGGGCCATGGCGCCGCAATCGACCGTAATGACCAGACCGGCGCCCTGACGTTTCAGGCTGTCGAAAGCGGCATTGGATGGACCATACCCCTCGGTAACGCGATCGGGCACATAAACCGTCAGTTCGTGGCCCATATAACGGAACCAGCGCACGAGTTGCGCCGCACTGGTGGCGCCATCAACGTCATAATCGGCAAAGACGCAAACCTTCGCCTTGCGTTCCAGGGCATCGAGAATGGCGATGACCGCCTTATCCATATCCATAAAAGACGAAGGTTCTGGAAACAGCGCCTTCAGGGTCGGGAAGATAAAGTCCTGAAGGCCTTCCGGTGTCACGCCGCGTCCTGCAATAAAGCGCGCGAGAGGCTCGATAAAATCGGGTTCAGCGACATTCATGAGGCCCAGGCGATGCGTAATGTCGCGCAGGATCTCTGGTGTAACGCCAATGGACGCCATACGCTCACGCCACCCCCGGCCGCTTAAGGAAGATGTCACGCCCAGATAAGGCGGGAGCTCGCGGGCGGGTATCAGCTTAGCGGTGGTGTCCATAGGCATTATGATTTTACCAGCGGGCGGCGCATGGAAAGTTTGCGCACGGTATGGGTTTTGGAAATCATCACCAGACTTTCCGTCGTGACGAAGACCTCGCCGCGGGCCGAGGTTTCCTTCTGTACGCCACGCAACAGCGCACCATGGGTGACGCCGGTGGCGATAAATACGGCATCGGAACTGACCAGATCATCAAGCATGTATTTGCGATCGAAGTCACTCAGGCCAAGGCTTTCAGCGCGTCGCTTTTCATCAGCATTACGGAAAACCAGACGCCCCTGGAACTGTCCCCCAACGCATTTCAGCGCGGCACACGCCAGCACGCCTTCGGGAGCGCCACCCTGCCCAAGGTAAATGTCGATTCCCGTTTCCGGCTGGGCGGTATGGATGACGCCGGCGACATCACCATCTGTAATCAGGTGTACGCGCGCCCCGGCCTTGCGCAGGGACGTGATGATCGAATCGTGGCGCGGGCGATCGAGCACGCAGGCGACGATTTCCGATACATCGACACCCTTGGCCTTGGCGAGTGAGCGTACATTTTCTTCCGGTGACCAATCGAGATCGACCACGCCCTGAGGGTAGCCAGGTCCGATGGCCAGTTTGTCCATATAGGTGTCGGGCGCGTGCAGCATACCGCCGCGCGGCGCAAAGGCGATCACCGCCAGCGCATTGGCCATGGCCTTGGCGGCCAGCGTCGTACCTTCGAGTGGATCCAGTGCGATATCGATCGCGGGCCCTTTGCCGGTACCGACCTTTTCGCCAATATAGAGCATGGGGGCCTCGTCGCGCTCGCCCTCACCGATCACAATCCGGCCGTCCATATCAATGGCGTTGAGCGCGGTGCGCATGGCATCGACGGCGGCCTGATCGGCGGCTTTTTCATCGCCGCCGCCGATTTCGGCGTAACAGGCGATGGCGGCCTCTTCAGCGACTCGCACGATATCGAGGCTCAGGTCGAAATCACGGATGGCCGCTGGTTGGCTATCCTTCGTCAAAACAGATGTTTCCTGCATTTTATTTTTTCTGGCTTTAAGTTTTCTTGAAGCGGCGCTTAGCTTTTACGCCGTATTTTACGCTTAAGGACATGTGGCAGCCTTTGTCGCGCGCGCCCTCTTAGCAGAGAAAACCTGCCAGATACAGCCTGGACATGAGGGCTAGTTGATGACCGGCGGAGGTGCCGCCTTGCGACGAAGCTCGACGGCAAGCGCCTCGATTTCAGCGACGGAATAGGAACCCTCGACAGGCCCGGCCAGCGATGGATTGATCTTATCTCGCGCTGTTTCGGCAAAAACGTTGGGGTCGCTTTCATCCCAGACCAGAGCGCGAACCTCGGTGCGCAACTGGCGGCGCTGGTTTTGCGTTTCGGTGACCTTGGCCAGGAGTTCGGCAGGCGTCGGTACCTTTTCCGGCGGCAGAGGAAACTCCGACCATCTGGGCATGCTGTTGATGTTGGCGGCTGGAGCGTCCTGCGCATGGCCCGAAAGCGCCACACCCGCCAACGCCATAAAGCTGACGGGCAGGATCAAATGTTTCATTGTGCAGCGTATCGGCAAGGGACGTTTCTCCACTCAGGAGCCTCAGGACAACAGATATTGGCAACGCCATTCTGACGTCGTTGAATCTCTACCGTAAAATACGGTTATGACGACAGGCAAGACAAGAGAAATATAAATTTAGTTGGCGCGGCTGGCGACGCACGCTCTATATATTCTTAAAGAGCTATGATCGAGGAGGCGCGTATGACCCGAGCACCAAAGACGACAACGACCAAGACAGGGCCCGCAAAGACCTCCGCCAAAACCTCACCTAAAAAAGCGCCGGCTAAAACCGAGAAAGCGCCCTCCAAGGCCAAGACCGCACCTAAACCCCATATCGAGCAACCTGCCCCACAGCCGCAGATTACACCGCGTCCGGAATTCACGCCGACCAAGGCACCGGGCTTCGACAACGAAACCGTGCGCAAGATGGAGGAACTGTCGGTCAATATCGCCAAGGCGGCGATGACAGCGCAAAGCGCCCTGGCCAAGACTATCTTCAAGCAACCGGACTCCGCCGGCGGATCTTCTCCCGATCCGTTTCAGGTCGGCCCGGCCATGACCGAGATTATGGGGTCACTGGCCACCAAGCCGGATAAGCTGGTCGAAGCGCAAAGCGAACTGCTGACCGGCTATATGGAGCTTTGGGGTAAGATGACACGCCGCGCGCTCGGCACAGAAACGCCCGATAACGGCAAATCGGCCGACAAACGCTTCGCCGATCCGCGCTGGCAGGAAAACCAGATGTTCGACATGATGAAACAGTCCTATCTGTTGTCATCGAATTGGATCAACAAGCTGATTTCCAGCGCCGAGGGCGTAGATCCCATGGTCAAACGCCGCGCTGAATTCTTTACCAAGCTAATGACCGACGCCATGTCGCCATCGAACTTCCTGATGTCCAATCCGGCGGCCTTGCAGGCCCTGATCGATTCTCAGGGTGAAAGTCTGGTCAAGGGTATGGAGCGTTTCGCCGACGACATGGCACGCGGTGATGGCAAGCTGATGATTTCGCAGGCCGATTACAGCCGCTTCACGGTCGGCGAAAATGTTGCCACTACGCCGGGCAAGGTCGTGTATCGCGGTCCGTATTTCGAGCTTTTGCAATACAGCCCGACGACGGAACAGGTGCGCGAGATACCGCTGTTGATCTTCCCGCCGTGGATCAACAAGTTCTATATTCTCGACCTGCAAGCCAAGAACTCGATGATCAAATGGCTGGTCGGTCAGGGCTTCACCGTTTTCCTCGTCGCCTGGGTCAATCCTGATACGTCAATGAAGGACACGACCTTCGAGGACTATATGTTCGGCGGCATCTACGAAGCGACGCAGAAGGTGCTGGAACAGACGGGCGCCAAGAGCGTCAGTGCGGTCGGTTATTGCATCGGCGGCACCCTGCTCGGTTGCGCGCTGGCCCACATGGCGGCCAAGGGCGACACCTCAATTTCGGCGGCCACCTTCTTCACAGCCCAGCATGACTTTTCCGAGGCCGGCGACCTCTTGCTGTTTACAAGTGAAAACTGGCTGAAGGAACTGGAACGCCAGATGGACGCGGCCGGCGGTGTTCTGCCCGGCTCCGCCATGGCCGATACCTTCAACAGCCTGCGCGCCAATGACCTGATCTGGTCGTTCTTCGTCAATAACTACCTGATGGGCAAGGACTTAACGCCGTTCGACCTGTTGTGCTGGAACGCTGACCAGACGCGGATGCCCAAGGCGCTGCATATGTTTTATTTGCGAAAATTCTACGGTGAGAACGCCCTGGTCAACCACAAGCTGGTTCTGGCCGGTGTCGAGATTGATCTGAAAAAGGTGACCATTCCGATCTACGAGCAAGCCGGACGCGAAGACCATATCGCGCCGCCGGGTTCGGTCTATAAGGGCTCGAAACTGTTCGGCGGCCCAGTTACCTTCATGCTGGCGGGCTCAGGCCATATCGCCGGTGTGGTCAATCACCCGGATGCGAAGAAATACATGCACTGGCTGAACGATAGTCATCCCGACACGCTGGAACAATGGATCGACACCGCGGTCGAGCATCCCGGTTCATGGTGGCCGCATTGGGCCGGCTGGTTACATGTACGTGCCGGCAAGATGGTGCCGGCGCGCGATCCGGCCAAGGGAAAGCTGAAAGCCCTGATGGATGCGCCCGGCGCCTATGTCATGGTGAAGTCATAATAGAAAACGGCCCGCTTGTTCTGCGGGCCGTTTGAATTCTCCAAGGTGCTCTCAAAAGCACCTTGGCAAGGGCAACGCCCGTCCGAGCCCTTGCGAGGAGCCATGCGGCGTTTGGGCTGAATTATATCCTAAGGATGATGGTCTCTACAATCGGTCGGCGGCCCCAGATAGACTGCGCCGCCTTCTTGACGATACGCGCCACGACGATTTCAACACCTTCATCTTCATCCCGCGCTTCGTTCGGCATGGCCTTAATGGCCTTTTCAACGCTCTGGCAGATCGCCTCCAACTGATCGGAGATAATGTCATCATCCTCGTAAGCGAGGCCAAGCCCCCTCACCTCGACGATCGAGGCCAGGCGGTTCTTGCTGTCGAGTGCGAACGACACGAACATCATACCGTTATGGGCAGCATGTCGGCGTTCGCGCAGAGCGTCTGAGGCTTCCGGCACCAGATGCCCGCCATCGACGAACAGACGACCGGACGGCACTTCGTCAATAATTTCCGCGCGACCCGGCGCAAGACGTACCATATCGCCGTTGCGGGGCGTGATCTGTTCCTCAATGCCCACTTCTGCCGCCAGGGCCGCATGTTTCAAAAGGTGGCGTCGTTCACCGTGCGTCGGCACCGAGATGCGCGGACGGGCCAGCGCGTACATTTCCTTCAATTCGTCGCGGCACGGGTGGCCGGAGACGTGGATTCCTGGATGATCGCGTTCGGTATGGATGGCGACTCCGAGATCTGACAGGCGGTTTTGCAACGAACGGATCGAGATTTCATTGCCGGGAATGACGCGCGAAGAGAAGACGCAGGCGTCGCCTTCCTTGAGCTTGACGAGCGGGTGGTTGCCGTCAGCGATGCGTGACAGGGCGGCGCGTGGCTCGCCTTGCGAACCCGTGCAGAGATAAAGCACTTCGTTGGCCTTGAGGTGCTGGGCCTCGCCTTCGCTTACCGGATCAGGAATGCCGGCCAGCAGACCAACGTGACGGGCGGCGGCGGTGATGCGGTGCATCGAACGGCCGACCAGACAAACCTTTCGGCCGGCTTCCATGGCGGCGCGCATCACCGAATTGACCCGCGCGACATTGGAGGCGAAACAGGCGACGGCGACGCGCTTTTTCAAGCCCTTGATGACCTCGGTCAGTTCTACGCGCACATCCTCTTCCGAGCCGGCACGGCCTTCGACGAACACATTGGTCGAATCACAAACCATGGCCAGAAGACCTTCGTCGCCCAGTTTGCGTATGGCGGGGATATCGGTCGGGGCGCCAGTGATGGGCGCCTCGTCAAACTTCCAGTCACCCGTATGGAAGATTGTACCCAGTTCGGTGCGGATAGCCAGACCATTGGGCTCGGCGATCGAGTGCGTAAGCGTAATATAATCAATATCAAACGGCCCAAGCTTGACATTGCCGTTCAGCGGCACTTCGGTCAGGTCGCAATCATCGACGCCCGCTTCACGCAGCTTTTCACGCACCAGAAAGGCTGTGAACGGCGTGGCGAAAACCGGCGCCTTGATCTTGTCCCACAGCCAGCCGAGCGCACCGATATGGTCTTCATGCGCGTGGGTCAGGATGATGCCGAGGATATTTTCGCCGATCAGGAATTCCGGATCGGGCACGATCACCTCGATGCCCGGCGTGGTCAGATCGCCGAAGGTGACGCCCACATCAGCGATAATCCACTGACGGTCATCGGCAGGCCCGAACCCATACAGGTTCAGGTTCATGCCGATTTCATTGGACCCGCCAAGCGGCAGGAACACCAGTTCGTTTGACTTCTTTTTCATTTTTATTCGTATGCCAATCAGGACGCGGCTGACGTCGCCAGCGTTCGCTTATAAATTTCGAGAAGTCCGCGCAAGGTCAGATCGTGGTCGAAATAATCGATCTTGTCTGTAGCACCTTCAAACAGAGAAACCACCCCTCCCGTGGCGATGACCGTCATCTTTTGCCCATATTCGCCCTGGATGGAGGCGACAAGATACTCGATCAGGCCGACATAGCCCCAGAAGATACCAGTCTGCATGGCGCTGACCGTATCCTTGCCGATCTTACGGTTGGGCTTTTCAATGGCTATGCGCGGAAGCTTAGCCGCTGCCTGATGCAGCGCCTGCATCGAAAGATTGATGCCGGGCGCTATGGCGCCGCCTTCGTAACCGCCATCCGCCGCCACCACATCAAACGTGGTGGCCGTGCCGGAATCGATGATGATCAGCGGACCGTCATATTTGATATGGCCGCCGATGGCATTGACCAGGCGATCCGCACCGGCTTCACGTGGCTTGTCGATGCGGATATCGATGCCAAGGTGGGTGTTTTCGCCGATGACATAGGGTTGGCGGTCGAAATAGCGTTGGCAGAGCTTGCGCAGATTGAACAGCGATTGCGGCACGACCGACGATATGATGCAGTCATCAATGACCTTGAAGTCGAGGTCATTCATTTGCATTAACTGATAAAGCCAGGCGGCGTATTCATCAGCGGTACGTGTCGTTTCGGTGGCCACCCGCCACTGGGCGACCCACGCCTTGCCATCATGAATGGCGAACAGTGTGTTGGTATTGCCTTGTTCAATGGCCAGCAGCATCAATCAGTTCTCCGTAAGTGATCTCGCCGCCGGTGACAGTGTATATCTGTCCGTCCGTCGCTTGGATTTTCAGTCCTCCAAACTCATCCAGCCCCTTTATATGACCGGAAACCGTTCTGCCTTCGTGTGTGAGGTTTAAAATGCGATCACGACCGTAGGCGCGCTTGAGCCAAGCCTTGGCGATGTCGCTGAAATCCTTGCTGCGCCAGAGATCAAGCACGCCATCGAGATGACCATTGAGCTTGTGCATCAGGGCGACAGGATCAAGGTTTTTCGCTTGCGGACTGATATCGCGCAGCGAAACGGTCAGGTAGTTTTCCAGTATCGGGGCGGCGCGCATATTGATGCCGATACCGATGACAACACCAAGATGGCCGGGCTTTTGGGAAGCCTCCGTCTGGACAATGATGCCGCACAGCTTGCGTCCTCGATGCAGAACATCGTTTGGCCACTTGATACGCATCGCTTGTTCGGTATCGGGCACCAAGGGGCGCAGCATCTCGTAGACGGCCAGGGCCACGATGAAGGATAATTGCGGCACCAGGCGCACATCAATTTCCATGACCTCCCAGCGGGAGGCCATGAAATTACCCTTGGTGCCGACCCAGGTCTTACCGTGCCGGCCAATGCCCTTGGTCTGTTCCTTCGTCAGAATCCAGCCTGAGCCGGGCCGCCCTGCCCGCACCCGCGCCAGGCCAAGATCCTGGGTCGATGACAGGGTGTCGAAGATTTCAAAATCGGCCACAGCCAATTAGTGTCCGAAACCCTGAGCCGCGGATTGCGCCAGCGGGTAGGCATAGATCAGGAAAATGATCACGCCAGGGAACGAGAAGGCAGCTGCGGCATAGGCAATCCACCTGGTCTCGGCCGGCGACTTATCAACTTCGCCCACCGGCGCATCGAACCACATCAGCTTGATAATGCGCAGGTAGTAGAAGGCGGCGACAACCGAGGCGACAAGACCTGCGGCGGCGAACCACCAAAGACCGGCAGAAATAGCGGCGCCAAACACGAAGTACTTTGCCCAGAAACCACCGAAAGGCGGCATGCCCAGAACCGAAAGCGCCAGTATGGTAATGACCACGGTCAGCGGCATGTTGCTCTTGGCCAGACCGGCGAGTTGGTCGATGCGGGTAACCGGCTCGCCCTTCCGGCTCAGCGCCATCTGGACGGTAAACAGACCCAGCGTATCGACCATGTAGAGGACAAAGAACAACAGCAGAGCCGGAATGCCGACCGCACCAGCGGCGATGGCCAGAAGCGCGTAGCCCATGTTGGAGATCGACGAATAGGCCAGCAGTCGCTTGATATCCTTTTGCATCAGGCCACCGAGGGCGCCAACGATAAAGGACAGGACAGCCAGAACCAGAATGACCTGGCGCCACTGTTCGACCTGCGTCTCAAAGCCGGTTTGCAGCACACGGGCGAACAGCACCATGGCGGCGAACTTCGGCGCGCCGGCGAAGAAGGCGACGACCGGGGTCGGGGCGCCTTCGTAAACGTCAGGCGTCCACATATGGAAGGGCGCGGCGGAGACCTTGAAGGCCAGACCACAGATGAGGAAGACAAGACCGAAGATCAGGCCGACATTGAGGTTGGTGCTGGCCGAAAGCGCGATGGCGTGGAAGTTCATCGAACCGGCGAAACCGTAGATCAGCGATGCACCATAGAGCAGCATACCGGACGACAGAGCGCCCAGGACGAAATACTTGAGGCCGGCTTCCGACGACTTAGCGTCATCGCGGCGGAAAGCTGCTAGCACGTAGAGCGCCAGCGATTGCAGTTCGAGACCGACATAGAGCGAGATCAGGTCGCCGGCCGACACCATCATGCTCATGCCGAGCGTGGCCAGCAGGATCAGGATCGGGAATTCGAAACGACGGGCGCCGAGACGATCGAAGTAGCCCTGCCCCAGCACGATGATAAAGAGGGCAGCGATATAGATGGCGACCTTGGCGAACTGTGCCACGCCATCCAGAACAAAAGCGCCAGAAAAGGCCGTGCCGGGTTGGGCAAAGGCCGCAGCGAAGGCAGCGGCGATCAGGGCCACGCCACACAGGGCGCTAATCGAAACCATGCCCTTATCGCCGCGGAAAGCGCCGAACACAAGGATAAGCAGGGAACTGACCGCTATGATCGTTTCCGGCAGAGCCAAACTGAGAGCGAGATGATAGTCCATAATGCTTGCTCGTCCTTTATCCGCCGATGACGGCCTGATAGGTCGCAACGACCGTATCAACGCTGGCAGTGATAATGTCAAAAACGAAGGCCGGATAAATCCCCAGCACAATCGTGCCCAAGATCAGCGGTACGAAGATGATGATCTCGCGCACCGACAGGTCAGGGTATTTTTTAAGATCCTGGTTGGTCACTTCACCGAACATGACGCGCTTGAACAGAGTCAGGGCGTAGACGGCGGAGAAGATGACGCCGGAGGTCGCCACGAAGGCCACCCAGGTGCCCCACTTGTACGAACCCACCAGGGTGGTGATTTCACCGATGAAGCCGGAGGTGCCGGGCAGACCGACGTTCGCCATGGTGAACAGCAGGAAGACGAAGGCATAGTGCGGCATAAGCTTGGTGAGCCCGCCGTAAAAGGCGATCTCGCGGGTATGCCAGCGATCATAGACCACGCCAACGCAGAGGAAGAGCGCACCCGAGATGACGCCGTGGCTGATCATCTGGAAAACCGCGCCCTGAACGCCCATGACGTTGCCGGCGAAGATACCCATGGTCACGAAACCCATGTGGGCAACAGATGAATAGGCGATCAGCTTCTTGATGTCCGTCTGGCGGAAGGCGATCAGCGAGGTCACGACGATGGCGATGACCGACAGGCCCATGACCAGAGGTGCGAACATTTCCGACGCATAGGGGAACATCGGCAGGTTGAAGCGAATGAAACCATAGCCGCCTAGCTTGAGAAGGATACCGGCCAGCATGACCGAACCTGCGGTCGGTGCCTGAACGTGCGCGTCGGGCAGCCAGGTGTGGACCGGCCACATCGGCATCTTGACGGCGAACGAAGCGAAGAAGGCGAACCATAGGAAGGGCTGAACCTCACGCGCGAAGGCGAACTTGGTCAGGAGCGGTATATCGGCGGTGCCGGCGATATTGACCATGTACAACATGGCCGCCAGCATCAAGACGGAACCCAGCAGGGTGTAGAGGAAAAACTTATACGAAGCGTAGATACGATCCTTGCCACCCCAGATCCCGATGATCAGGAACATCGGCACCAGTCCGCCTTCAAAGAAGATGTAGAAGAGGAACAGGTCGAGCGAGGTGAAGACGCCGATGACGAGCGTTTCCAGCATCAGGAAGCAGATCATGTATTCGGTGACGCGGTCCTTGATCGAGTCCCACGACGCCAGGATACACAAAGGCATCAGGAAGGCGGTCAGGAGGACGAACAGGACCGAAATACCGTCAACACCCATGTGATAGGAGATCGGGCCGAACCACTTATAGTGTTCTTCGAACTGGTAACCGGGATTGCTGTGATTGAAGCCGGCGATCATGACCACGGACAGGGCCAGGGTGATCAGGGTCGTCCACAGGCTGATCCATTTGGCGTTCTTGGCGATGACAGCTTCATCGTCCTTACGCGCCATAAGGCGCAACACGCCGATCACGGCCGCGCCGAAAAGCGGCGCGAAGGTGATGATGCTCAGCAGATTGGGGATAGCGGGTATCATTTTAAAATCCATCTCCCCTTAGTGAACCAGCCAGAAGACATAGGTCAGAAGACCCACGACACCGAGGAACATAGCGAAAGCGTAGTGATAAACATAACCGGTCTGGGTCTTGACCAGATTCTTGGCCGACTTCAATGCCGCCCAGGCCGCACCGTTCGGGCCCAGGTTATCGATGATCTTGATATCGAGCACCTTCCAGAAGACATCACCGAGGAACTTGGTGAGCCTGACGAAGGTAGCCTGATAGATCTCATCGAAGAACCACTTGTTGTAGAGGAAGGTGTAGACCGGTCCGTTGTTGGCGGCCATCTTCTTCGGCAGGTTCGGCTTGAGGATATAGAAGTACCAGGCCATGACCATACCGATCAGAGTGACGGTCAGGGGGAGAAGCTTGACCCAGACTTCCTTGATATGGTGAGCCTCATGCATGATCTCGTTGGACGGCGCCGTGAAGATGGCGTGCCCCCAGAACGCATGGGCGTGCTCGCCAATGAAGTAAGGCGCGAAGATAAAGCCGGCAAAGATAGCACCGAATGACAACAGGATGATCGGCACAAGCATGACCCACGGGCTTTCGTGCGGCTTGTGGTCGTGACCATGGCCATGATCGTCATGTGCGTGATCGTCGTGTGCGTGAGCATCGGGCTCGCCGGTCGAATGACCGTCGATGACCTCGGCGTGGTGGTCATCATGCCCATGCTCCCATTGCTTCTTGCCGTGGAAGGTCATGGCGATCAGGCGCCAGCTATAGAAGGAGGTCAGGAGCGCGGCCGAAATACCCATAATGAAGGCGAACATGCCTTGCGGCGTATTGTGGCCAGCCCAGGCGGATTCGATGATGGCGTCCTTCGAGAAGAAGCCGGCAAAACCGATTTCGGTGAAAGGGATACCAAGGCCGGTGATGGCGATGGTGCCGATGGTCATGACGCCATAGGTGATCGGCAGATACTTCCATAGACCACCCATTTTGCGCATGTCCTGCTCATGGTGCATGCCGTGAATGACCGAACCGGCCCCCAGGAACAGCAGCGCCTTGAAGAAGGCGTGTGTGAACAGGTGGAACATGGCGGCCTGATAGGCGCCCACGCCGGCGGCGAAGAACATGTAACCGAGTTGCGAACAGGTCGAATAGGCGATGACGCGCTTGATGTCGTTTTGCGTAAAGCCGATCGAGGCCGCGAAGATGGCGGTGATGGCGCCGATATAGGCGACAATCATCTTGGCCACAGGGGCGTATTCGAACAGCGGCGACAGCAGACACACCATATAAACACCGGCGGTGACCATGGTGGCGGCGTGGATCAGGGCCGACACAGGAGTCGGGCCTTCCATGGCGTCGGGCAGCCAGGTGTGCAGGAAGAACTGCGCCGACTTACCCATGGCGCCGATAAACAGCAGGAAGGCGGCGAGATCGAGCGCCGAGAAGCTCTGACCGAGGAATTCCCAGGTCTGTCCCTGATGCGATGCAATCAGCGGGAAAAACTCATGGAAGTTGATCGTGCCGAACTGCCAGTAGACCGTCATGATACCGAGGGCAAAACCAAAGTCGCCGACGCGGTTGACGACGAAGGCCTTGATGGCGGCCGAAGACGCGCTGTCCTTGTGATACCAGAAGCCGATGAGCAGATAGGACGCCAGCCCCACCCCTTCCCAGCCGAAGAACAACTGCATAAAGTCAGCGGCGGTCACCAGCATCAGCATGGCGAAGGTGAAAAGCGACAGATAGGCGAAGAAGCGCGGACGCGACGGGTCTTCGCTCATATAGCCCCAGCTATAGAGGTGGACGAGCGACGACACCGAGGTCACCACGATCAGCATGGTGGCCGAGAGCGCATCAACGCGGATCGACCACGCGGAGTGGAAGGTATCGATATTGATGAACGGCAGGACGTTGACGGTAAAGTCCGCCATTCCGCCCCAGGTGTGCTGGATGAAGGTGTACCAGCCGAGCGCACAGGCCAGGAACAACAGGCCGGTGGTGATGGTTTGCGAAACGATATTGCCAAGGAAGCGTCCGAAGGCGCCGACAATCATGGCACCGATGATCGGCGCGAACACGCAAAGGGTTACGATAGTGGCCATGCCACCCGACAGCGGACCGACAACGGCGGCGTGAGCGGCCGGTACGAGGCTGTGGGAGATTTCGGCGGCGGCGTGAGCAGTTAGCACGATGCTTATCCTTTCATCATGCTGGCGTCATCGACGGCGATGTCGCCGCGATTACGGAAGAAGGTCACGAGGATGGCGAGGCCGACGGCGGCTTCAGCGGCCGCGACTGTCAGCACGAACATGGCCATGATCTGGCCCTGCACATCATGCAGGTAAGCCGAGAAGGCCACGAAATTGATATTGACCGCCAGCAGGATCAGTTCGATCGACATCAGGATGATGATGACGTTGCGGCGGTTGAGGAAGATTCCGAGCACACCGATGGTGAACAGGATGGCGGAAACCGTGAGATAGTGGACAAGATCTATAGTCATTCCGAAATACCTTCTCCGGTTTTGACAGGCACGATTTCGACCGCATCCTTGCGACGACGCGTGACCTGGGTATGGATGTCCTGACGCTTCACATTAGGACGTGTGCGCAGGGTAAGAACGATGGCGCCGATCATGGCCACCAGAAGCACGAAACCAGCGGCTTCGAACAGATAGACATAGGTCGAATAGAGCGCGTGGCCGATCATCTTGATGTTCGACTCACTGGCCGAAGCGACCAGAGGCTGATTGCCGGCGGCGGCACCCTTTTCGGCAACGGCGATGCTGATCATGATCAGTTCAAACATCAGCACGGCGCCGACGACAATGCCGATCGGCAGATAGTTGGCGAAACCCTGGCGGAGTTTGACGAAATCGACATCCAGCATCATGACGACGAACAGGAAGAGGACGGCCACGGCGCCGACATAAACGACGACCAGAAGCATGGCGAGGAACTCGGCGCCGAGAAGTACGAACAAACCTGCCGCCGAGAAGAAGGCGAGGATGAGGTACAGCACGCTGTGCACCGGGTTCTTGGCGGTGATGACCATAAGTCCGGAGACCAGGGTCACGGCCGCCATAAGATAAAAGGCGATGGCGATAAGGTTCATATCATTATGCTCTTTTCTGCCTGTTACCGGTAAGGCGCGTCAAGTTCGAGCGACTTGGCGATTTCGCGTTCCCAGCGATCGCCATTGGCCAGAAGTCGTTGCTTGTCATAGAGAAGTTCTTCACGGGTATCGGTCGCAAATTCAAAGTTTGGCCCCTCGACGATGGCGTCAACCGGGCAGGCTTCCTGACAGAGACCGCAATAGATGCACTTCACCATGTCGATGTCGTAGCGCGTGGTGCGGCGGCTGCCGTCGGCACGCGGTTCGGCCTCGATGGTGATGGCCTGCGCCGGGCAGATGGCTTCGCACAGCTTGCAGGCGATGCAGCGCTCTTCGCCGTTTTCGTAACGGCGCAGGGCGTGCTCACCACGGAAGCGCGGGCTGAGCGGTCCCTTCTCAAAAGGATAGTTGATCGTGGCCTTGGGCTTCAGCATGTACTTGAGCGCCAGGAAGGTGGCCCCGACGAAATCAAGCAGCAGCGCGCCCTTGAGGCCTGAGATAATGCGCGAAATCATAGGGCGCCTCCATAAACGCGGTAAGCGGCGACGATAAGAACGGCGAACAGCGACACCGGCAGGAAGACCTTCCAGCCCAGGCGCATCAACTGATCGTAGCGATAGCGCGGAACGATAGCCTTGGCGATGGCGAACATGATGAACCAGAACACCACCTTGGCGATGAAGGTGAACAGGCCGATCAGCACATACCAGATGCTGTCATGCGCCAGCGGCAACGGGAACGGGAAGTCCCAACCGCCAAAGAACAGGATCGAGATCATGGCGCACATCAGAACGATGTTGGCGTATTCACCGATCATGAAAAGCAGGTACGGCGTCGAGGAATATTCGACCTGATAGCCGGCGACCAGTTCGGATTCCGCATCGGGCAGATCGAACGGCGGACGGTTGGTTTCGGCCAGGGCCGAGATATAGAACATCACCATCATCGGGAACATGACAATGGCAAGCTGCCAGTGTCCGCCACCGAGGAAGTTCCAGTTCCAGAAACCGCCGCCTTGCGCCGTGACGATATCGGACAGGTTCATCGATCCGGCCAGCAGAATGACCGTGACGATGATGAAGCCGATCGAGACTTCATAGGACACCATCTGGGCCGCAGAACGCAGACCGCCGAGGAAGGGGTATTTCGAGTTGGATGCCCAGCCGCCCATGATGATGCCGTAGACACCGAGCGACGAAATGGCGAGCAGGTAGAGAATGCCGACATTGATATTTACGACGACCCAGCCCGGCGCGAACGGGATAACCGCCCAGGCCGTGAAGGCGATAACAAAAGTCAGAAGCGGCGCCAGCAGGAAGACGGCCTTATCGGCGCCTGCAGGAATGACCACTTCCTTGACGAAGAACTTGAGAAAGTCCGCGAAGGACTGCATCAGACCGAACGGCCCGACGACGTTGGGCCCCTTGCGCAACTGCACGCCGGCCCAGATCTTGCGGTCGCCCCACAGCAGGAAGGCCAGCGACACCATCACGCCCACGATGACGGCCAGCGCCTCACCGATCGTAATGAGTGCCCAGCCCCAGCCTGATGCCCAGAATGTATTCATCGTCAAACTTCCTTACTCAGCCGCCACGCTCAGCGGCGCCTTGCGGGCCGCGGAACATTCCGCCATCGCCGTGGAGGCGCGGGCGATGGGGTTGGTCAGATAAAAATCGGTAATGTGCGAAACGAAAAGCTTGTCCGTAACCTCGCCCTTTGCGCCGATCGCTTTCACATCGAAAGCTTTCGTGGCTGGCTTGACATCGATACGGCCAAAGACCGGGTGATCGGTGATCAGCTTTTCACGCAGCGCGTTCAGCGAGTCATACGGCAGGGTGCGGCCAACATAGCCGGAAAGTGCGCGGATAATGGCCCAGTCTTCCTTGGCCTCCCCCTTCGGGAAGACGCAACGTTCGGCGATCTGCACGCGACCTTCGAGGTTGGTATAGATGCCGGACTTTTCCGTATAGGCGGCGCCCGGCAGGATGACATCGGCCGCAGCCGCACCGGCATCGCCATGCGAACCGATATAGACGACGAAGGTGTTGTTGAGGCCGGAGGTGTTGATTTCGTCAGCGCCCAGCAGAACCAGCAGATCGACGCCGCCCGTCAGCATGGCAGCGGCGTCCTTCGCCTCACCGACCGGCACGAAACCGAGATCGAGACCGGCAACGCGCGACGCTGCGGTATGGACAATGTTGAAGCCGTTCCAGCCCTCTCTGACGACATCATAATCATCAGCGATCAGGGCGATTTCCTTGAGAACGGCCGCGCCGTCAGCCCCGGAAATGGCATTGCTGCCCACCAGGATCGCCGGCTTTTTGGCGTTTTTCAGAACGTCACGGAACGCATGCTTCTTGAGATCTTTCAGCGCCTTGGTGCCGACGCCGACGTGGGCGTAATCATAGGTCAGGTCGTTGGCCTCACCGATCAACGCCACCTGAACCGTGCCCTTAAGCCAGCTCTTGCGGATACGGGCATTGATCAAGGACGCTTCGTGACGCAGGTCGGTGCCAATCAGCAGGATAGCATCGGCCTCTTCCAGACCGGCAATGCCCGTGTTGAACAGCCAGGCTTCACGCGGCGTCGATTGCGTGACGGGGCCAACCTTGGCGCCTTCCTGGCGGCAATCGAGATTGGTGACGCCCAGGCTGTAAAACAGGTCCTTGGTCGCCTTCATGGCCTCAGCATCGACCAGATCTCCGGCGATGACGCCGATTTTCGATACATCGGTCGCTTTTATTTTGCCAGCGACCGTGCCCAAGGCCTCATCCCACGACACGGCGACCAGCTTGCCCGCCTTGCGGACATAGGGTTTATCGAGGCGCTGGCGTGAGAGACCATCAACCGCATAACGGCTCTTGTCGGTCAGCCACTCTTCGTTGATCTCTTCCTTGAGACGCGGCAGGGCGCGCAGCACGGCCGGACCGCGATTATCGATACGGATATGCGCGCCAACAGCGTCATGCACATCGATCGTTTCGGTCTTGGTCAGTTCCCACGGGCGATAGTTGAACGACCACGGACGGTGCGTCAGGGCGCCAACCGGGCACAGATCGTTGACATTACCGGACAGTTCCGACGACACCGACTGTTCGAGATAGGAGGTAATTTCGGCGTTCTCGCCGCGCGAGATCATGCCCATTTCGGTGACGCCGGCCACTTCCGTGGTGAAACGGACGCAGCGCGTGCACTGGATGCAGCGCGTCATGAAGGTCTTGATCGTTGGCCCGAGGTTCTTTTCCTCGACGGCGCGCTTGTTCTCGTCATAACGCGAGGCGCCCTTGCCGTAAGCGACAGACTGATCCTGCAGATCGCATTCGCCGCCCTGGTCGCAGATCGGGCAATCCAGCGGGTGATTGATCAGCAGGAACTCCATCACGCCTTCGCGGGCCTTTTTGACCATCGGCGTGTTGGTGAAGATTTCCTGGCCTTCGGCAGCCGGCAGGGCGCACGAAGCTTGCGGCTTCGGCGGTCCGGGCTTTACCTCAACGAGGCACATACGGCAGTTGCCGGCGATCGACAGGCGCTCATGATAGCAGAAACGAGGGATTTCCTCGCCTGCCAGCTCCGCCACCTGCAGCACGGTCATGCCGGGGTCGAACTCGACCTCCACACCATTGACTTTTGCCTTAGCCATGCTCTGTCACATCCTCAACAATAATAAATAAGCCACGGTAATAATTCAAAATTCTGCACATCTGTTAATGTTTTAGAACCACGATTTATTGCCCTGAACATAGTCCTCGTAGAAACTCTGATCGGTCTTGACCAGATAGATAATCGTCTCGATAAAGGCGATCATCCCGATAATCAGCGGTGGTATACACAGGAATATCCAGCCAATCGTGCCACACAAAAGCATGATGATGCCGGCCGTATTCTTGCCGAGATAGAACTTGTGAACGCCCCACATGCCGAGAAAAAAGGCCAGCAGTGCGGCGATATACTTGTTCTTCTCCCCCATGGCCGTAGCGATGACGTAGACGCTAACCGCCGTATCACCCGCCACTTCGAAATCAATGGTCGAACCGGCCGGCACGTACACGGTGTCTCCCATCAGATCGCTGACGCTAAAGGTATAGCGCTTGCCGTCATCGCCACTGATGAGGCCGGTCGATCCGTTGAATGAGAGAACCTTGCCGCGCATGTGCCCCTACTCCGCCGCCACTGAGTGGCCGGCAAAATTGCTCTTGCTCGAACGGTATAGCGTGATCCGTTCTTCAATTTCATGACGGAAGTGACGGATCAGGCCCTGAATTGGCCAGGCCGCCGCGTCGCCGAGGGCGCAGATGGTGTGGCCTTCGACCTGGGTCGTCACCTCGAGCAGGGTGTCGATTTCGGCCGGATCGGCGTCGCCCTTCACCATGCGTTCCATGACACGCCACATCCAGCCGGTGCCTTCGCGGCACGGCGTACATTGGCCGCAGCTCTCATGCTTGTAGAAGTAGCTCAGGCGGGCAATGGCGCGGATCAGGTCGGTCGACTTGTCCATGACGATTACCGCCGCCGTGCCTAAGCCCGACTTGAGGTTACGAAGCGAGTCGAAGTCCATCGGCAGGTCTTCGCACTGCTCAGCCGTGATCATCGGCACCGACGAACCGCCGGGGATGACGGCTTTCAGATTGCTCCAGCCACCGCGAATGCCACCGCAGTGGGCTTCGATCAGTTGGCGGAACGGGATCGACATAGCCTCTTCGATGTTACACGGACGCTCGACGTGACCGGAAATGCAGAACAGCTTGGTGCCGGCATTGTTAGGCGCGCCGAACGAGGTGAACCACTCGGCGCCACGACGCAGGATGGTGCCGACAGCGGCGATCGATTCGACGTTATTGACGGTCGTCGGGCAGCCATAAAGACCAGAACCAGCCGGGAATGGCGGCTTCAGGCGCGGTTGGCCCTTCTTGCCTTCCAGAGATTCCAGCAGTGCGGTTTCTTCGCCGCAGATATAGGCGCCGGCGCCATGGTGGATATAGACGTCAAAATCCCAGCCATGGATGTTGTTCTTGCCGATCAGCTTGGCTTCATAGGCCTGCTTGACGGCGGCTTCCATGCGCTCACGCTCCTGCACGTACTCGCCGCGCAGATAGATGTAACAGGCATGAGCCTGCATGGCGAAGGAGGCGATGAGGCAGCCTTCGATCAGCAATTGCGGATCGTGGCGCATGATTTCGCGGTCTTTACAGGTGCCGGGCTCGGATTCATCGGCATTGACCACGAGGTAATGCGGGCGATCCTTGACTTCCTTGGGCATGAAGGACCACTTCAGGCCGGTATTGAACCCTGCCCCGCCACGGCCACGCATGCCGGAATTCTTCATGTTGGTGATGATCCAGTCGCGTCCGCACGACAGGATATCCTTGGTCGAATTCCACGCGCCGCGCTTCTTCGCACCCTCAAGGCCCCAATCCTGGAGACCATAGAGGTTGGTGAAGATACGGTCCTTATCCTGCAAGATACCAGTCTGGGCCATTACGCTTTTACCTCAGGGGCGGGAAAGTTGGGGATCTTGACCGGTTTGGCGGCCGAGCCGTCATAGAGCGCCGGATCGGTCAGCGACGTCACGCCACCGAGCGGCTCCGACGTATGGCGACCGTTGTAAGGGCCAGGCTTCGGTGACTTGCCAGCGGCAAAATCATCGATGATCTGGGCCAGATTTTCCGGCGTCAGGTCTTCGTAATAATAGTCGTTAATCTGTGCCATCGGCGCATTGGTGCAGGCACCCAGACACTCGACTTCCTGCCAGGTGAACTTGCCGTCAGCCGACAGCTTATCCTTGGCGCCGATCTTCGACTTGCAGACGTGCATAAGGGCGTCAGAACCACGCAACATGCAGGGCGTCGTGCCGCACACCTGGATCAAAGCCGCAGAGCCGACCGGTTCCAGCATAAACATGGTGTAGAAGGTGGCGACTTCAAAAACGCGAATCTGCGGCATGACCAGCAGCTTGGCGATGGCCGTGATGGCAGGCTCGGAAACCCACCCCTCCTGCTTTTGCACCAGCCACAGAATAGGGATCACCGCGCTCTGGCGGCGGCTTTCAGGATATTTGGCAATCCACCAGTTGGCCTTTTCCAGCGTTTCCGCGGAGAAGTTGAAACTGGCCGGTTGCTCCTTGGCGAGACGACGAACGGACATCAGGCCCCTCTACACATAATAACAGGCTGGGCTTTACACCCGCAGCCAACGAAAGACAGTCGAAATTTGCGGCGCTTAACAGAAATCATCGCGTGGCCTCATAACGGGCATTGCGCGCGACCCGCACGCGCTCCTGCGCCGCCGCGACGAAAGGCAGCCTGCGGGTGCCCAGCAGACCAACAAGCGCGACACCCAGCAGAACCATGCGGGCAGTCTCGTTCTCGAAATCAGGCCGAATCGTTGTCAGCACGCTGAAACCACCGACGCAGATCAGCATCGGCACCACAGGCAGGAAGAAATAGACCAGCATATCCGTGACATAGCCTTTGGAGCCGGCCGCATGATAGGGCCAGTTCGGGCGCGACAGATAAAGGCTAAGCCCCAGCATGGCGATCAGCAGGCCGCAAGCGATCAGGACACCGATCATCGATCGACCTCCCCGAACACGATATCGATCGAGCCCAGGATGGCCGACACGTCGGCCAGCAGGTGACCGCGGTTCATCCAGTCCATGGCTTGCAGGTGCGCAAAGCCCGGCGCGCGGATTTTGCAGCGGTAAGGCTTGTTGGTGCCGTCGGAGACCAGATAGACGCCGAACTCGCCCTTGGGGGCCTCGACGCAGGCATAGACCTCGCCTTCGGGCGTCTTGAAGCCTTCCGTGTAGAGCTTAAAGTGATGGATGAGCGCTTCCATCGAATTCTTCATTTCGGCGCGGCGCGGCGGCGTCACCTTGTGATCGGTCGAGAGAACCGGACCCGGCGTTACCTTAAGTTTATCAATACATTGCTGCATGATCTTCACCAATTCACGCATCTCTTCGACGCGGCACAGGTAACGATCCCAGCAGTCACCATTCTTACCAAGCGGAATGTCGAACTCCAGTTCGGCATAGCATTCGTAAGGTTGCGACTTGCGCAGATCCCACTTCACGCCAGAGCCACGGATCATGACGCCGGTAAAGCCCCAGTCGAACGCCTGCTCCTTGGTGACCAGACCTATATCGACGTTGCGCTGCTTGAAGATACGGTTTTCCGTGATAAGCGATTCAATGTCGTCGAGTGCCGGCAAATATTCCTTGCACCACAGAGCGATGTCTTCGATCAGTTCCGGCGGCAGGTCCTGGTGGACGCCACCGGGACGGAAATAGTTGGCGTGGAGACGGGCGCCACAGGCGCGTTCATAAAACACCATCAGCTTTTCGCGCTGCTCGAAACCCCAGATCGGCGGCGTCAGGGCCCCCACGTCCATGGCCTGAGTCGTTGTGTTCAGGATATGCGACAGGATACGGCCGATTTCCGAGAAGAGGACGCGGATCAATTGCGCGCGCTTGGGCACTTCAAGGCCGAGCAGCTTTTCGATGGCCAGCACAAAGGCGTGCTCCTGGTTCATCGGCGCCACATAGTCGAGGCGATCGAAATAAGGCACGTTTTGCAGGTAGGTGCGCGATTCCATCAGCTTCTCGGTGCCACGGTGCAGCAGACCGATGTGCGGATCTACGCGCTCCACCATTTCACCGTCGAGGTCGAGCACAAGGCGCAGAACGCCGTGGGCCGCCGGGTGCTGCGGGCCGAAATTGATCGTAAACTTGCGATCGTCATCGCCCTTTTCGACCGGAACAGGCGTCATACCATCTGCCATGAAATCAAACCCTTATCGATAACTCTTTACCCAGACCCAAAGGTCTAGACCTTTGCCTTCTCATCGCCCGGAAGCACGTATTGCGCGCCTTCCCATGGCGACAGGAAGTCGAACCTGCGGTATTCCTGTGTGAGCTTGACCGGCTCATAGACCACGCGCTTCTGCTCTTCATCATAACGCACTTCGACATGCCCGGTCATCGGGAAGTCCTTGCGCAGCGGATGGCCTTCGAAGCCATAGTCCGTCAGCAAACGACGCAGGTCGGGGTGGTTGGAGAACAGCATGCCGTACATGTCGAAAGCTTCGCGCTCATACCAGTCGGCGTTCGGATAGACCGAACGAATCGACGGCACCGGCACGACCTCATCGGTCTGCACCTTGATGCGTAAACGAATATTCTGCGTCAGGCTCAGCAGGTGATAGACGACATCGAAACGACGCGTGCGTTTCGGATAGTCAACGCCGCAAACATCGATCAACTGATGGAAGCGGTAAGGCTCGGCCTTCAGCTTCGCCATGATCTCAACGACGCGCTCACGATCGACGGTTACGGTCAGCTCACCAAAGGCAAGCACCACTTCCTGAACGGCTTCCTTCAGATCAGCCTGGAGGCGCTCGGCGACGGCCTGTAATTTTTCAAGTGACATCAGCGTTCCCCTTAGCGACGGATGCTGCCGGTACGGCAAATCTTCTTCTGCAATTGCAGAAGGCCGTACAGGAGCGCCTCAGCGGAAGGCGGACAGCCGGGGACATAAACATCCACCGGCACGATGCGGTCACAACCGCGCACGACACTGTAGCTGTAGTGATAATAGCCGCCGCCATTGGCGCAGGACCCCATGGAGAGCACATAGCGCGGATCAGGCATCTGGTCGTAGACCTTGCGCAAGGCAGGCGCCATCTTGTTGGTCAGCGTGCCGGCGACGATCATCAGGTCCGACTGGCGCGGCGACGCGCGCGGCGCCATGCCGAAGCGCTCCATGTCATAACGCGGCATCGAGGCCTGCATCATTTCGACAGCGCAACAGGCGAGACCAAAGGTCATCCACATCAGCGAACCGGTGCGCGCCCAGGTGATGACATCATCGGCGGAAGCGACAAGAAAGCCCTTTGTGTCAAGCTCGGCAGATACCTGCTCGAAGAACTTGTCGTGGACCGCGGGATCGTAACCTTCTACCGAAGAACGCCCGGCAGATCCGGCTGGCAGGATTATTCCCATTCCAGGGCTCCTTTTTTCCACACATAGATATAGCCGAGAAACAGTTCGACCAGGAAAGTAACCATCGACCAGAAAGCGACATGCATGCCGCCGTTTGGCATATCGAACAGCGACACAGCCCACGGAAACAGGAAAGACGCTTCAAGATCGAAGATAATGAAGAGGATCGAGACGAGATAGAAGCGCACGTCAAATTTCTGACGGGCGGAATCGAAGGCGTTGAAACCGCATTCATAGGCCGACAGCTTCTCGCTGTCCGGCGCCTGCGGGGCCACGATCAATGCGCCAATCATAAAGACAAGGCCAAGAACCGTAGCGATGCCTATAAAGATGATGACGGGGAGATATTGCAGAAGGAATGCATTCATTAGGTCACCTCAACCCCTCAACTCACGGGAACAGACTCTATCACCCATCGCCCCGGTTAACCGTGGAAATGGACTCAATGTGTAGGCTATTAGACCAGTCTGTTCAAAGCTTCAAACCATTGCAGCGCAAAAAAACCGTCTTTCTCCCACTTTATTTCACTTTTTCGCCTAGGTTTTGAGACAATGAAAATCACTCTCAATAAGAACCGTGTGCGCTCAACTTATCCAAAGATTTTGCCCCGCCACCTGTCATTTTCTATTTTATGCGCTTGACACTTACCCGCCTGCCGAACTACTAAGCGCACCTTCCCTGAAGCCAGCGGCAACGCAGATGGTTCTTAGGGAAAAGGGAATGCGGGTGTAGCTCAGTTGGTTAGAGTGTCGGCCTGTCACGCCGAAGGTCGCGGGTTCGAGTTCCCGTCACTCGCGCCACCCTTGCTGATAGGCAACGGTGGCACCGCATTTCCCCTCCCCCTTCTCCTTAAATGCAATTTAGCAGACACCAGGCACTCTGGTATTGCGGCTCTATGCATGCCTATGCCTGAGATACGCAGACCGCGCTTCCCGTGTATAAGCCATTTTATTGGCTTGACACCCCCATTGCCCCGAACTACTAAGCGCACCTTCCCTGAAGCCAGCGGCAACGCAGATGGTTCTTAGGGAAAAGGGAATGCGGGTGTAGCTCAGTTGGTTAGAGTGTCGGCCTGTCACGCCGAAGGTCGCGGGTTCGAGTCCCGTCACTCGCGCCACCCTTGCTGATAAGCAACGGTGGCACCGCATCCCCCCCCCCCAATCTTCTTCATAATTTAATCTGCATAGCTTCACCCCAGCCGCCGTCCGTGTTGGCTGTACCATTGCGCGCACATTTGGTGAAATCACCCGCGCCTATGGTTGGTAATCATGACGCTTGAGACGGCGCGCGGACATAATTAAGCCCTCTTTATTTTTGACTTTGTGGCACAATTTAGAGGCTATTTCCGTTCAAAGCCTTGCATGGTGCGCCAAAACGGCGTTTGCCATCTTTTACGCTGTTGAAATAAAGGTTAAAGGTGACCTCTCAGACTTCGCCGGCCGACACAATCGACACAGACCATGAGGGCCACAAGGCCTCACCTCCATCTCATCGTAATACAAAGCACCCCAGGGAAGCTTACCACATGCGCAAACACAAACTTCTGACCGCTACAGCCCTTAACCTCACCATGGGCCTGTTGGCCGTGGCCGGTATGAGCGGTCAGGCCCTGGCTGCCACCACGATCAACACAGCGACCACCGCGCCTGTCAAAACCTCGGTCGCAGGCGACCTGACGGTCGATACGGCGGGCTCGATAACGGTGACCAGCGGCAACGCCATCACGGTTGATTCGAATAATTCGGTCACGCTCAAGGGCAAGATCGACATGTTGAAGTCTGCCGCGGGCTCGACCGGCATCCTGATCGATGGTGGCCGTACCGGCGACCTGACGGTTTCAGCCAATATCACGGTCACCGACGACTACACGCCTGTCGATACAACGAAGGCTGCCGACGGCACCGCTGCGCCTGACGGTATTGTTGAAGCACCGTTCGCTGATTCGGTGGCGCGCTACGGCATCCATTCCACCGGCACGACACCGTTTATCGGCAATGTCATTGTCAACAGTGGCAGCACCATCGCCGTGGATGGCAAAAATGCCTACGGCATTCGCTTTGAAAACAACATCCAGGGTAATTTCACCATGGATGGCACCATCACGATGAATGGTGACAACAATACTGCCGTTTCGCTTGAAAACGGCGCCACCGGTAATGTCTATCTCAGCGGCACCATCAACAGCCATGGCAAGGACTCCAAGGCGGTTAACCTCTCCGGCAATTTCGGCGGCAGTGTCATTATTGACGGCGCTTACACCGGCACGGGTTACGCAACGACCTCATCCCTCTCTTCGTCAGTTTTGAAAACGGTCCTCGCAACACCGGAAGACCTTTATCAATCCGGTCCTTTGGTCGATATCTCCGGCAATCTGGCCAAGGGGCTTTTGATCGGCTCGACCGTGACGCGTGATGAGACGACAGACGCCAACAAGGCCAATACCGATCAGGATGGCGACGGTAACGCTGACACCACCCAGTCGACGGCAACCCTGACCAATTATGGCTCGGCCCCTGCCCTGCGTATCGCTTCTGGCACGTCCGACATTACGCTTGGCGGCCTTGTCTATGGGACAACAGCGCTCAACCCACCGGCCGTCAACTATGGTCTGCTTGTACGCGGATCGATTACCGGCTCAGCTCTCTATCAGAATGTAGACAGTGTCGCCGTCCAATTGGGTGGGCTGGGCCATGCCGTAACCATCGCCAATGGCATTGGTATCAAGGGCACCGTGTCTTCAACAGCCTACGGCGGCAATGCCACGGCACTTTCAGTGCAGAGCGGTGCGACAACGCCACTTCTGGATGTTCAGGGCACGAATTCGTGGTACGGCGTCGTCGGCAACAACAGCCACCTCAACGACCACCAATGGCACCACGACCACGACCTACGCAACAGTCGGCAACACCACGGCCCGCGCCATCGATATTCTGTCGGGCGCCAACCTGCCCAGGATCAATGTCGCCGTCGGTGGGGGCGTCTATGCCGTCGCTACGGGATCGACCGAACATGCCGTGGCCATACGCGACCAGTCGAACACCCTGACGAACATCACCAACAACAGCATCATCAGCGCCACCATAACAGCCTCCGACGATAATGGCGACGGAACGACCGACACGCTCGTAAATCGTCCCATCGCCATCGACACCCGCTCAAATACCGCCGGGCTGACCCTGACGCAAATCGACACCAACCCCACCGACAGCGACGCGGACAAGGCGATTGCCGCGCCGTATATCCGTGGCGACATCCTGCTCGGCTCAGGCAACGATTCGATTACATCAAACGGCGGGCTGATTTCCGGTAATATTGACTTCGGTAATGGCACCAATAGCTTTACGCTGTCAGGCGACGCCGTTTTCGTCGGTAAGGCGAACAATGGCGCAACCGGGACGGTGGCGTTCGATCTGGCCAAGGGCACGGCTGGCTTCCTGTCTGGCACCTCGCTTAACCTGACCAGCCTTCACGTCGGCGCAGAGAGCACGCTGTCGCTCTCGCTGGATACGACAAAGCCGACAACGCCTATTTTCACCAACACAGGCGCGGCCATATTTGATACCGGCGCAACGCTTAACGTAACCCTGAACAATCTGATCGTGACCCCGACGAAGTTCACACTCATGACGGCGTCAAGCTTCTCATTGGGCAATGTGGTCACGACGGGGCTCGATGGTCACATCCCCTATCTTTATCACGCCGACCTGACAACAAACACCGGCAACACCGAACTCTATGCCGACTTCCGCCTGAAAAATAAGGAAGAGGGCAAGTTCTCCGACAATCAGTACTCGGCTCTGGCGCCTATCCTGTCAGTGGCCGCAAAAGATGCAGGGGCCACCAGCGCACTGATGAGCCAGGTTACCAAGGAAGGCTTCGATCAGATATATAACCAGTATCTACCTGATTATTCTGGTGAAAACCTACTCAACCTGTCGCTTGGCGCTTCTTCGCTCAACCGGACGCTCGGGACGCTGACCCTGGTGCCTGACAATAATGAAGGCCAGTGGTGGTTACAGGAATATGGCTACCACACCAAAAGAGATTACGGGGATACGGCCGGCTTCAAGGCCACCGGCTTCAGCTTCGCCGGCGGTCGCGAACGCGAGGTCTATGGCAACCAGATGGTCGGCGTGTATATGTCCTATACCTCGGCCTCACCGCTCGATACCTTTGCCATCGCGTCGGAAAAGACGGTCAATTCGGATGTCACGGTTGGTGGTTACTGGCGCTTGCGCACCGGCGCTCTCAAGTCGTGGGCCCACGCAGGCGCAGGCTTTACATCTTTTGAAACCACACGCAACATCCTGACCGATTCGGTCAACCATGTCGCTCACGCCAAATGGGACGGCTATTCCTACAGTGGCGGTCTTGGGGCTTCCTATGAAATTAAAGCTGGCCCCTTCAGCATGACGCCACAGGTTCTGGCCGATTACTACGCTCTCAATGAAAAGGACCACAGCGAATCCGGTGGTGGCGATTACTTCGATCTTACGGTTGGCGAACGCAACAGCCACCTGTTCACGTCCACCGCCCTGCTGAACTTCAGCTACACCAAGCTCTTCGTGAAGCCTGAAATCTGGTTCGGTTATAAGCAGAATGTCTCGGCTGAACTGGCCGATACAGTGTCCGCCTTCGCGGCTGCGGGCTCCACGCCCTTTACCCTGTCGGGCGGTGATATCGAGGGCGGCGGTCCTGTGGCAGGCTTCCGCATTTCGGCGGACAACCAGTACAGCTACTTCTCTCTGGAAGGCGAATACGAAAAGCAGGATGCCTATTCCAACTACTCCATCGCCCTGCGGACGCGCTTCCAGTTCTAGGAAACGTCACAACTTGCAAATTGAAAGCCGTCGTCTCATTCTGGGACGGCGGCTTTTTCATGGGGGATATGATGCGCAACAGGGTTCGGCTGTGTCTGAGCATCGGCTTGGCAGGTATTGCGCTCGTGGGCGTTGCAGGCCTGTTTGCGCCCGTCCTTTGGCAAGGCGAAATGATCAATCCATTCCGACCTCAAATTCTCGCGGCGTCGCTTACGACTCTGGCTGCATCCATTCTGCTGCGTGATAAGCTCCTCATAAACCTGGCGATTGTTGTTATGACGCTGAACGCACTTCCAATGGGCGAACGCTTCATAACCATGCAGCGCCTTCCAGCGCCTGCTGGTGAGGTACATAACCGGATAAGCATCGTCTCAGCGAATGTGCTGTACGATAATTACGAGTTTGAGCGCATTATGACCATGGTCCGACGAGAAAATCCGGACATTTTCGTCGCTGTGGAAACCTCTCCGCCATGGCTCTATGGTTTGAAACCCTTGAGAACACTCTATCCCTACCGCATGACACCGGATCTGGGCATCTTCGGAATGAGTGTGTATGCCAAAAGGCCTTTCAAGGCGCATATCGAACATGTTGGCCGGTCAGATATGCCTTTGGCTAAATTGCATTTTGATGACCTGACACTGTTCGTGGCGCATCCCATGCCACCAGCCACAAAGAGACTGACGCAGGAGAATACTCACTATCTGGAAATCTTGGCCGAGCGCGTAAAAGCAACGCCGGGAAACGTCATCATCGCCGGTGACCTGAACACTACGCTATGGTCGCGAAATATGGCGCCGCTACTTGCCGAAAAGGTACAATGGCCACATGGGTCCGGTCTAACGCATACCTGGCCGTCAGACAGGCCCTGGCTCGCCATACAGATTGATCATATCTTTGCCAAGGGGGCCACGGCCGGGAGTTACAAGGTTCTGCAAGCCGTGGGCTCTGATCATTATCCGGTGCGGGCGGATCTGAGCTTCTGACGAAAACAAAGAATGGCCCGGAGCGGATGCTCGGAGCCATTTAAAATCTGTGGTGGGCGATGACGGGATCGAACCGCCGACCTACTCGGTGTAAACGAGCCGCTCTGCCAGCTGAGCTAATCGCCCCTTCCACAGGGAGGCTCGGTTTGCCAATCTCGCCCACATAAGTCAAGAGGCGTTTCCGTATCCAGCGTTGAAACCGGTACGAAAACGCCTCTTGCAGAACATTTAGCTCCGGGTTCGCCAGGCGAAACCGAAAACCTTAGCCGTTCAGGGCACCCTTGAGGCCTTCGCCGACGCGGAAGCGTGCGGTGACCGAGGCCGGGCGCTGCACGGTTTCGCCAGTGCGCGGGTTGCGGGCGGTGCCGGCTTCGCGCTTAACCGCGAGGAAGGTGCCGAAGCCCACGAGGCGCACATCATCACCCTTTTTCAGAGCGCCAACAACGCTATCGGTGAAAGCGTCGAGCGCCTTCTTGGCTTGATCTTTCGTCAGGCCAGCCTGATCGGCGATGGCGGCTACGAGTTCAGCTTTCGTCATTAATCTCTCTCCCTTACCCGTCTTGGGGTCAGTTGCTAAGCTTACCCTTAAGGACCTGGCTCTAAGCCGTGAGTCGTTAACGGGTGAAGCCGATAGAGACTACAATTTTCACCGCCCGTCAAAGCAATAAATGCCGTTTATTGCACTGCAAACCGTGTTTTTTAAAGGGTTTGCGCGTTTTCACGTCCTTTTGACCGGTTATGGGACACCTAAGGCCTAAAATTCAGCGATAAAGACGTCGCTTAAGCGCAAATCCCTTGTGGATAAGGGGAAGTGATTCTCTCTCTGCGAAACGTGCGAAGAAGGTCGCAAAGAGAGACGACACCTCGGCACACACGCGTGCTTGCCAAGTCAAGAGGACTTCGACGCAGACAACAAAAAGGGGCCTGACGACATTGCCGCCAGGCCCCACATTTTGACGAACCGCTATGATCAGTGCGCCGTGGCGGCATCCGCATCATCAACCGGCGTCACAGCCGTGGCAGCTATAACCGGCTCAATCCATTCCACCGGAACCAGCGGCTTGGTCAGGGCGTGCTTTAGCGCCTCTTCCACCAGTGACACAGGGATGATCTCAAGGCCGGATTTTACATTGGCCGGCAGATCGATCAGATCCTTCTCGTTTTCCTTCGGAATCAGCACGGTCTTGATGCCGGAGCGCAGAGCCGCCAGCAGCTTTTCCTTGAGGCCACCGATCGGCAGGACACGGCCACGCAGGGTGATTTCCCCCGTCATGGCCAGATCCTTGCGGACCGGAATTCCGGTCAACACCGAGACCATGGCCACAGCCATGGCGACGCCGGCCGAGGGGCCGTCCTTAGGCGTAGCGCCTTCAGGTACGTGGACGTGGACATCGGTCTTATCAAACACCGGCGGCAGGATGCCGAACTTCGGCCCCAGCGCCTTGACGTAGGAATTGGCCGCTGAAACGGACTCCTTCATAACGTCTTTCAAATTGCCAGTGACCTTCATCAGTCCCTTGCCCGGCATACGGATGGCTTCGATGGTGAGGATATCCCCGCCAAACTCTGTCCAGGCCAGACCGGTGACGATGCCGACCTGATCGACTTCATCCGTGGCGCCGTAGTGATACTTCTTCACGCCGGCATATTTGGCCAGACGCTCGTCATCGATGGTGATCGACTTGACGTTTTCGCGCGCCAGATCACGGATCGTCTTGCGCGCCAGATTACCCAGTTCGCGTTCCAGCGAACGCACGCCGGCCTCACGAGTATAGTAGCGAATGAGATCGCGGATCGCCTCTTCCGGCACCACGAACTCTTCGCCCGACAGACCGTGTTCCTTCATGAGGTTCGGCAGGACGTGACGCTTGGCGATCTCGACCTTTTCATCCTCGGTATAGCCGGGGATACGGATGATCTCCATCCGGTCGAGCAGCGGTTGCGACATATTCAGGCTGTTGGCCGTTGTGACGAACATGATCTTCGACAGGTCGTAATCGACTTCGAGATAGTGATCGGCAAAGGTAGAATTCTGCGCCGGATCGAGCACTTCAAGCAGGGCCGAAGCGGGATCGCCGCGCCAGTCATTGCCCATCTTGTCGATTTCATCGAGCAGGAAGAAAGCATTGGTCGTTTTGACTTTCTTCATGTTCTGGATGATCTTGCCGGGCATCGAGCCAATATAGGTGCGGCGGTGACCACGGATTTCCAATTCATCGCGCACGCCGCCCAGCGAAATGCGGACGAACTCACGATTGGTCGCCTTGGCGATCGACTTGCCGAGCGAGGTCTTGCCAACGCCCGGAGGGCCAACGAGGCACAGGATAGGGCCCTTCAGCGTGCCCATGCGGGCCTGCACAGCCAGATGTTCAAGGATGCGTTCCTTGACCTTCTCCAGACCGTAGTGATCGGCTTCCAGGATATCCTCGGCCTTCTTGAGGTCGATCGCCTTCGGCTTGGCGGCGCCCCAGGGGATGCTGAGCAGCCAGTCGAGATAGTTGCGCACAACCGTGCTTTCGGCCGACATGGGTGACATGTGGCGCAGCTTATTCAGCTCAGCCATCGCCTTGGTGCGGGCTTCCTTGGAAAGCTTGGTGGCCTTGATCTTCTTTTCGAGATCAGCCAGTTCGTCCTTGCCTTCGTCCTGTTCGCCGAGTTCGCGCTGAATGGCCTTCATCTGCTCATTCAGATAATATTCGCGCTGGGTCTTCTCCATCTGACGCTTGACGCGCGAGCGGATCTTTTTCTCGACCTGCAGAACGGAGATTTCGCCTTCCATCAGGGCGTAGATCTTCTCCAGGCGCTTGCTGACCGACAATTGCTCCAGCAGGGCCTGCTTGTCGGCGATCTTGACGACCAGATGCGCGGCAATGGAATCGGCCAGCACATCGGCGTCGGTGATCTCGGCGATGGCGTTGAGGGTTTCCGGCGGGATCTTCTTGTTGAGCTTGATATAGTTCTCGAACTGCTCAGCCACAGCGCGTTGCAGCGCTTCGGCGTCCGGACCTTCGGCCAGTTGCGCATCGAGCGGATAGGCTTCGGCTTCATAATAGGTGTCGGTCGAGACGAAGCGCTTGATGCGCGCACGGCTCTTGCCTTCCACGAGCACCTTGACGGTGCCGTCGGGCAGTTTCAGCAATTGCAGCACATTGGCCAGCACGCCGATGTCATAGATCGCGTCGGCTTCGGGATCGTCATCGCCGGAATTCTTTTGTGTGGCGAGCAGAATTTGTTTGTCGCCCTTCATGACCTCATCGAGCGCCTGCACGGATTTCTCACGGCCAACGAACAACGGCACGACCATATGCGGAAAGACAACGATATCGCGCAGCGGCAGAACAGGAATGGTCAATACGTCTAACATGGGGACTCCTTCACAAACTCAAGCCAAGCGAAGCTCTAAGTGTAAACCCTAGGCTCTCACGCTCAACCAAGTCTTAAAATAAATCGCGCCGTTTTGGGGAATATACAGGGGATAAGTCCGCATCGTTCCATTTAAGCGCCTTGGACTGCATGTGGTGTACCCGGAGGAAAGTTCAAGTCAGGGCATCAGGTCCTTACTTGAGTGTCAAAGAAAAACGCGGTCCCGATTCCAGGACCGCGTTTAATCTCACACAATCATAAGCCGCTATGGCTTGGCGAAAATGGCTGGATCGGGAGAACCGGAGCGTACTTAAATACGTGAGCACCGGATCACACCGAGACGGCTATTTGCAGACCGCCAGAGTGGCTTATGCAGCGCCGCCGGAGCGCTTTTCAGCATAAATCAGCAAAGGCTGCGCACGCTCTTCAATGACTTCACCGTTGATGACCACTTCCTCGACGCCCTGCATGGTCGGCAGTTCGTACATGGTCTCCAGCAGGATGCCTTCGAGGATCGATCGCAGGCCACGGGCGCCGGTCTTGCGCTGAATGGCGCGCTTGGCAACCCCCATCAGGGCCTCGTCCGTGAAGTTGAGCGAGACGTTTTCCATCTCGAACAGGCGCTGATACTGCTTGATCAGGGCGTTCTTCGGCTCAGTCAGGATCTTGACCAGCGTCACTTCGTCGAGATCTTCCAGCGTCGCCAGAACCGGCAGACGGCCGATGAATTCCGGGATCAGACCAAACTTCATCAGATCGTCCGGCTCGACATTGCGCAGGATTTCCCCGGTGCGGCGATCTTCCGGATCCTTAACAGTGGCGCCGAAACCGATCGATGTGCCCTTGCCGCGGCCGGAAATGATCTTTTCCAGGCCGGCGAAGGCGCCGCCGCAGATGAACAGGATGTTGGTCGTATCCACTTGCAGGAATTCCTGCTGAGGATGCTTGCGGCCGCCTTGCGGCGGCACGGAAGCGACCGTGCCTTCCATGATCTTGAGAAGTGCCTGCTGAACGCCTTCGCCCGACACGTCGCGGGTGATCGAAGGGTTATCGGACTTGCGCGAAATCTTGTCGACTTCGTCGATATAAACGATGCCGCGCTGAGCGCGTTCAACATTGTAATCAGCAGCTTGCAGCAGCTTCAGAATGATGTTCTCAACGTCTTCCCCCACATAACCGGCTTCGGTCAGGGTGGTGGCGTCGGCCATGGTGAACGGCACATCGATGATGCGGGCAAGCGTTTGGGCCAGCAACGTCTTGCCGGAGCCCGTCGGGCCGATCAGCATGATGTTCGACTTAGCCAGCTCGACGTCATTGCCCTTTTGGGCGTGGTTGAGGCGCTTGTAGTGGTTGTGGACGGCCACCGAGAGAACCTTCTTCGCCTGGCCCTGGCCGATGACGTAATCATCGAGGACTTCGCGGATTTCCTTCGGGGTCGGCACGCCATCCTTGGACTTCACGAAGGCGATCTTGTGCTCTTCGCGGATGATGTCCATGCACAGCTCGACGCATTCATCGCAGATAAACACGGTCGGCCCGGCGATAAGTTTGCGCACCTCATGCTGGCTCTTTCCGCAGAAAGAACAATAGAGTGTGCTTTTGCTGTCGCCTGTCGCGGCTTTGGTCATATGCTTCTTCACCTCAAGTGGCGCAACGAACAACTCATATCATGTGAATCGCGCGTTCACCTTTACATGGCATCTTAGAGCCTCAAGCCTTAACAAAGGCTAATTTTGGCACAGATACCCCCTATATAGGACCTATCCGGACGTATCTATGCACAGTTTAGACCACGTCTCAACCACGCAACGCCATCAACGGGTCGCTTAACTCTCTTTATATGGGATAAGAGACATAGATTGGAAGCCGCCCTTTTGCATTTGGGAATTTTTGCCGCATCATGATGAGAAAAAGCACCAAAACACCGGCCGATGCCAAGAAGGTCATCGCCTTCGATTTCGACGGCACCCTGACCTATACGGACAGCTTCATCGCCTTCCTCATGTCGAGCAAAGGTAACTTGCAAATCGCAAGCGCCCTCACCTTCCAACCCGGAATGTTGCTTGACTACCTTAAAACCAAGGATCGCGGCGCCCTGAAAGCCCGCTTACTTTACAAGCTGTTAGGCGATATTTCACAAGGCGATCTGGAAACCCTGGTCAAGGCCTTCGTCACCAAGACCGGCATGAGCCTGTTCCGGCCCGATGCGCTCAAGGCCTGGGAGCATCACGACCTGCCGGACCGCACGCGCGTCATCGTCACCGCCTCGCCCGACATCCTGGTGCGCCCTTTCGGCAAACTGATCGGCGCTGATCGGGTGATCGGTACGCGCCTCAAATTTTCCGCCGCCGGAACATTATTACCCGAACTCGATGGCCTGAATTGCCGCGGCGAAGAAAAGATGTGCCGCTTACGCGCCACCTTCGGTGAGTTGTTCGATCTCGATTCGGCCTATGGCGACACCGCCGGCGATACCGAAATGTTGGCCGCCGCCACCCACGGCCACTATCGCGTCTTCACGCAGAAGCCATAAAAAAAGAGCGGCGCAGTCACCGGCGCCGCTCTGATTTGAATTGGGATTGAAAGCTTAGGAAGCTTCCTTGCCGCTCTCGGCATCGGAACGCTTTTCGTAAACGTGGTCGATCAGACCAAATTCCTTGGCTTCCGCCGCCGTCAGGTAACGGTCGCGGTCCAGGGTTTTTTCGATGGTTTCGTAGGTCTGGCCGGTGTGCTTGACGTAGATTTCGTTGAGCAGCTTCTTGGTCTTGCGCATATCCTCAGCCTGGATCTCGATATCCGAGGCCATACCACGCGCGCCACCCGAGGGCTGGTGCACCATGATCTTGGAATTCGGCAGCGAGATACGCTGACCGGCCTCACCGGCTTGCAGGATAAGCGAACCAGCCGAAGCGGCCATGCCCATGCAAACGGTCGAAACGGGCGATTTGATGTATTGCATCGTATCGTAGATCGCCAGGGCGGAGGTCACCTGACCGCCGGGCGAATTGATGTACATCGAGATTTCCTTCTTCGGGTTTTCCGACTCAAGGAACAGAAGCTGGGCGCAAATCAGGCTGGCCATACCGTCTTCAAACGGACCGGTCAGGAAGATGATGCGTTCTTTCAGCATACGGGAGAAGATGTCGTATGAGCGTTCTCCGCGGCTGGATTGCTCCACAACCATGGGCACGAGGTTCATGGTCAGATGGTCTATAGGGTCGCGCATCACGAATCCTTATCTGGAAAAAATATCAAAGCCTGGCCGCAGATATAGGGCTAAATATCTTAACCGTAAGTGGATGCGTCCCAGCCTTGTCTTATGTATTCACCATTGTCCTCAAAACAATAGCGGCAACGCGCTCAACTTGGCAAGTTACCCACAGGATTTCAAGTGGCGATTAGGTTGCGCCGGATTAGCCCAAACTATTTAGAAACGTGCGGGGCCTTCGAATCACGGCCGGTTTCGTCAACGCCCTTGCCGTGGGTATCGCCGCTGCCGGTCTGACCTTTCGGCAGACGCCCCTCCTGAACATTATCGCCTTCGGACGGGTCTTCGCGTTGCGAAGGATGGGCCGTATCCGTCGGCGCACTGCGATGCGCCGACGGGTTCTTCCCGGAAACCTGCTTGGATGTCGACATGGTGAGCTCCTCTTTGCTTGTCAGGCAAGGAGGCACCGTCATCGTGTCAAAATGAAATACGGAATGCTATTTTGCTTTGCCGGCACTGCAGTCGATCTTCTTGCACATCTTCGTCTGCATCCGGTTCTGGATCTCTGGCATCAATTCCATCATGACTTGCGTCGTCTTCGGAATGAGGGTGGGAGTCTTTTTGGTGATCGACTGCCCGACCGGGCTTTCATAGAAAGCGACCATCTGTACCAGTTCATCCTCGGTAAAAGCGTCGGCATAGATCACAGAGAGTTTGTCGATATAGATAGGCGTAATTTCCGCCATCGTCTCGACAGCGGCATCCGTCACCATCTTACTTTGTTCAGAGGTCAGGCCCGAGCTTGCGCGTTGTTGCTCGGCAAGCGCCGGCAGCATCGACTGCATCATGCTACCAATCAGCTTATCCATCTCGATGGATTTGAAATAGCGCTTGATCAGCACAACCTTACGGGCCGTAACCGCGTCTTCCACGGCGGGCGTGGCAGAGTTTTGCGCCATGGCGGCGACAGGCATAACAGCCAGCAAAGACACGCTTGCCAGACAAATCACGAATTTACGCATTAGGTTTCCCCCTCTTGATGAACGCCACCTGTGGTAGCCCCATCTACCCAAGGTGGCAATAAAAAAAGAGGCCCCTTTCGGAGCCTCTTTCCTATAACTTTTGATTCGAAAGCTTACGCCTCTTCCTCTTCTTTCAGCAGGTCTTCCTTGCTGATCGGCTCTTCCTTCACGGTAGCGAGCGAGAAGATCAGATCGCAGACCTTTTCTTCGTAGATCGGAGCGCGGATCTGAGCGGCGGCGCCGGGGTTCTTCGTATAGAATTCAAAGACCTGACGCTCCTGGCCCGGATAGTTGCGAGCTTCCTGCATGATGGCCTGATTGACTTCCTGATCGGTGACCTGGACGTTCTGGCGGGTGCCGATTTCGGCGAGCACCAGACCGAGGCGCACGCGACGCTCAGCGATCTTCATGTACTCGTCCTTCAATTCGGCTTCCGACTTGCTGGCGTCTTCTTCGGCAAGCTGGCCATTGGCCTTGTCCTGCTCAACCTGTTGCCAGATGCCCTGGAACTCAGCTTCCAGCATACGCTTGGGCAGTTCGAAGCTGTGCTTCTCGTCAAGAATGTCCAGCAGGGCACGCTTCATCTTGAAACGCGAAGCCTGACCGAACTGCTGTTGCAGTTGCGTCTTCAGGATGTCCTTCAGGGCTTGCAGGCTTTCCAGACCGAGGCTCTTGGCGAGTTCGTCATCGGCTTCGCCTTCCTTAGGCGAAAGGATGTCCTGAACGGTCGTCTCAAAAGTCGCGGCCTTACCGGCCAGGTTGGCGGCGCCATAGTTTTCAGGGAAGGTGACGTTGAGCGTCTTCACTTCGCCCTTCTTGGCGCCGATCAGTTGTTCTTCAAAGCCCGGGATGAACTGGCCCGAACCGATGATCAGTTCGGCGCCTTCGGCCGAACCACCTTCAAACAATTCGTCGCCCAGCTTGCCAACGAAATCGATGATCAGCTTGTCGCCATCGGCAGCCTTGACGGTCTTGCCCTTCTTGGCTTCGAATTGCTTCGACTGCGCAGTGACGGTCTTGAGGGCTTCGTCGATATCGGCTTCGGTCGGCTCGTAGACCGGACGGGTCAGTTCGAGCGAGGCAGGCTCAACCGGCGTGAAGATCGGCATCATTTCGACAGCGATTTCATAGGCCAGGTCAGCCTTGCCTTCGATCACGCCTTCGATATCGCCGATCGGCTTCAGTTCGGGCTGGCTGGCGGGACGGATGTTGGCATCCTTCATCGCCTGCTCGGTCGTGGCATTCAGCGTTTCCTGAATGATTTCGCCCATCAGTTCCTTGCCGTACAGCTTGCGAACGTGATTTTGCGGCACCTTGCCGGGGCGGAAGCCCTTGATGTTCATCTTGGGCGCGATTTCCGCGATCTTGGCGTCCAGCTTTTGGGTCAACTCGCCCTTGGCGATGGTGACTTCGAGGACGCGGCTCAGGCCTTCATTCAGTTTTTCAACGACTTGCATCGATCAGTTACCTTATGCCGATTGGTCCCTGACCTCGCGTCAGGCCCGCACGGGCGGTTAAAAATAGAAACAAGCGCCCCTGCGGAGGCACGGGCGCCAAAAGATGAGCCCTTATGGCATGATTGCGGGTCAGGTCAACGGTTATGTCAGGCGTTCAGGTGGGTTTGTAGGAAATTTCATGCTTGCAAGCCCATACTCACTGAGCCTCAGTGAATTTTTACAAGTTTGCAGATAGCTTGCCTGACTGACCTTCGGAGATCTGCACGTGCGTAACACCCTGATCCTGTTTTTCGCCCTGGCTTCCTGCAGTCTGGCCGGATGTGAGAAAGAAGCATCCAAGCGTCAGGAAGGCATAGACCCGACCTTTGAAGGCTCGGACAACGAGAAGCGCACCATGGCGGTCGAAGCGGCCCTGATCGCCGCCAATCCCGGCCTCGCCGTGCGCAAGGATCGTGAACTGATCATCATGCACAAGGATGAAGCCGTCACCAGCTACATCAACGATCCCAAGGGCTGCGAACGCTATTTCCTGACGGGCGTACTCAAACTGCGCGGCAAGGATGGCGAGCTTTATCCAGTCGCCGGTGTCACCTGCCATTTCGCCAATGCCGAAAACACCTACCTCGTCTTGCCCAACAGCGATAAATATCTGGTGCGCGAAGAGGCTTCGGTCTCTCCGGATGGCCGCATCCTCGCCTCAGGCTTTGACCGCGCCGACGAGACGCAAGGCTCGCTCGCCCTGGCCAACTGGCCCAAAATCCGCGACGTGGTGATCTTCCCGGCGCACTGCAAAAGCATGGTCTGGCAGGATGACACCCACTTTACCGCCACCTGCTGGCACAATGAAGGGCCTAACAGCTCAAACCCTTACGATAGCTTCGCCTATTATTTCACCACGCGTATCGAAAAGAACGCCGCGGGGAAATGGCAGATGCAGGCGACACAATGGGTGGACCGCGATACGCTGGCGCCCAAGGCGATCAGCAAACCGCTTTACCACTTCACGGCGGAACCCCCGCAGGCACCACATTTCGAAAAAGAAAGCTAGACCTTTGCCGGCTCTTCCACGTCAAGCTGGCCTTCCCACTTGGCGATGACGGCCGAGGCGACGCTGTTGCCCAGCACGTTGGTGGCCGAGCGTCCCATGTCGAGCAGGTGATCGACACCCAGTACAAGGGCGATCCATTCCGCCGGCAGGCCGAAATAGGCCAGGGTCGCCATGATAACGACCAGCGAGGCGCGCGGTACACCGGCGATGCCTTTCGATGTGATCAAGAGCAGGAACAGCATCATGATGATCTGCGCGGTGGTGAAGACCACGCCGTAGGCCTGCGCAATAAACAAAGTGGCGAAGGTGCAGTAGATCATCGAGCCATCGAGATTGAACGAATAGCCGAGCGGCAGCACGAACGACACGATCTTGCGCGAAATGCCTACCGTCGGCAGTCCGGCCAGCAGCTTCGGGTAAGCCGCTTCCGAACTGGCGGTCGAGAAAGCCAGCAGGGTCGGTTCGCGGATGACGCCCAGCACGCGCAGCATACGGCCTCCGAGGAACAGGAAGCCCAGCACGATCAGAAGCGCCCACAAAACGCCCATAGCGCCATAAAAGCCCGCCATGAACTTGGCGTAGGTAACCAGAATAGGCAGCCCCTGTTCGCTGACCGTCTTGGCCAGGGCGCCGAAAATAGCGAAGGGCGCAAATTTCATCACCACTTCGGTGACCTTGAGCATGATGGCCGACGCCTCTTCCGCCAGTTCCATCACCCGCGGCGATTTCTTTTCCAGCATGGAGATAGCCGTACCGACGAAGACCGCGAAGACCACAATCTGCAGGATTTCGTTATCGGCCATGGCCTTGATGATCGACGACGGGATCAGGTGCTCAACGAATTTCTCCAGCGTGAAGCCTTCGGTCGACGGCACCTTGATCGCTTCGCCCACGACCTGCAGATTCATGCCGACGCCGGGCTTGAGCCATTCGACCATCACGATGCCGATGCCGAGGGACACAAGCGACATCACCAGAAACCAGCCCAGGGACTTCAGACCGACTCGGCCGACCGAGGCGGCGTCTTCCATGTGGCCGATGCCGGCGATCAGGGTGAAAAGCACGAGAGGCGCAATGATCATCTTGATCAGGGTGATGAAAATCTTGGTCAGCAGACCATAGATCATGGTCGCGGTCTTGAGGTTTTCCGGGCTCAGATATTCGTTACTGGCCCAGCCCGCCGCGACGCCCGCAACCATGGCGAAAAGGATAAATAACGCAAACTTAGACTTCATGACGGCAGGCCCCATAGCAGATTCAGGCCCCGACTATTGAACGCCCGCCGTCAGATACGCAACACCTAAAGCGCAGCGGCTTCAGCCAGAGCGCCATCAATCGCTGCTTGTTTCTGGTCAGGACCTAGCAGCAGGCCTTCGGCGCGCACGAATTCCGGCTTGATGCCGATAAAGCCGAAAAAGGCGGTCAGGTAGGTTTCCTGGTGGTCGATAGCTGCCATGGGGGACGGCGCGCTGTACACGCCACCGCGCGACGACGCGATGATGACACGATGATCGCCTGCCAGTCCTTCAGGGCCGGATTCCGTGTAGCGGAAGGTTTTACCGGCCACCGCAAGAGCGTCGATCCAGGTCTTAAGTTGGCTGGAGATGGCAAAATTATACATCGGCGCGCCGATCACCACGATGTCGGCGCTGAGAAATTCATCGAGCGCGGCGATCGTAGCGGCCGCTTCAGCATGATCGGCGCCGGACATTTTCGCGCCAAGCACCTCACCCGAAAGATGCGGCACAGGGTTCAAGTTGAGATCGCGATAGACCACCTCAAGCTCGGGCGCGGTCGCTTTAAAGCGTTCGACCACGGCGGCGGAAAGCTGGCGCGACACCGACGCATCACCGGTAATGGCGGAATCAATATGCAAAAGTTTCATGGCAAAGCCTATTTCGTAACTAAGGGAGTTACACTACATAGAGGCTCGCGAAACCGCCGCAAGACAGCACTTTTTTGGCCGTTACGCACATTTTTGTTCGCCATGGATTGAGGATTACCAATGGATACCCCAGCACCTTTGCTCCCCGTTAACGTGTCTCATCGCGATTGCCGCGCCTTTGCGGACGCACTGGGGCGGGTGGGCGATAAATGGACCATTATCGTGGTCGGCACCCTGTCAGGCGGCCCTCTGCGCTACAAGGAAATTCAGCATCGCATCGATGGCATTTCGCAACGTATGCTGACATTAACACTGAAATCGCTGGAAGCCGATGGGCTGGTGACACGTACCGTTTTTCCAACCGTCCCGCCGCGCGTCGACTATGAACTGACGTCACTCGGCGATAGTCTACGGCCAGCCCTGCTCTCATTGTTCGATTGGGTCATGCAAAACCAAGCCGCTATCGAAGCCGCACGCGCCGCATATGCGATAAAATCATGAGAAAAAACTGGTGCGGATGAGAGGACTCGAACCTCCACGCCTTGCAGCGCTGGAACCTAAACCCAGTGCGTCTACCAGTTCCGCCACATCCGCATATCAGCTTCTATAGGTCAGGCACCTGAGGACGCAGGCCTGAGGGGGCGCTGTCTGACGCAAAGATCGGGCGGCGTCAAGCACGGTGATAGCGGAAGGTGTGAAAAAGTCTGCGATGAGGGTCATACGACTGTCACGAACCGTGACTAATGCTGCACGGCAACAATCAGGCATATTTTTCGCGCACTTTCGCGCGATGGACGGCTATTTAATTGCAAAAGTGACAGCATTTCGCGCTTTGAGAGAGCTATCCTGCCGAGTTGGGTAAATTTTCTCTTTATATGTGGTCAAATCGCGCTAAAAGACATTTTCTTTTTGAATTTGCCGCAGCCAAGCGCTAAAGGCGAAACACCTGACGTTCACGCATCGTAATCAAATTTTACAGCCATGTGAGATCACGCGCTGGAAATGAGCTTGCATTCTTGCGCAATGCAAACAAGTTACGGGACTGAACGGTCTGCTAGTTTTATGGATAGCTCATGAAAAAGATAGAAGCCGTCATCAAGCCCTTTAAGCTCGACGAAGTGAAGGAAGCCCTTCAGGAAATCGGCGTACAAGGCATGACCGTCCTGGAGGCCAAGGGATATGGCCGCCAGAAAGGACATTCCGAACTCTACCGGGGTGCGGAATACGTTGTTGATTTTCTGCCGAAAATCAAAATTGAACTGGTTGTCGCCGATGACCTTGCACCGGCTGCCCTGGAAGCAATCCAGACGGCTGCCCGCACAGGCAAAATTGGCGATGGCAAGATTTTTGTGAGTGATGTCCTTGACGTCGTTCGCATCAGAACCGGGGAATCCGGACCGCAGGCGGTCTAATCGACCACCGGCGTTTCGCCTCTCCCATACTTTTTAATCTACAGGCTTAAATGGGGCGTCAAATATGACCGCAGCAGACATTCTCAAGCTCATCAAGGAAAAGGACGTCAAGTATGTTGACGTTCGCTTCTCCGACGTTAAGGGCAAACTCCAGCACGTGACCTTCGACATCGACCTGGTCGATGAAGAATTTCTCGATGACGGCACCATGTTCGATGGTTCGTCGATCGCCGGCTGGAAGGCCATCAACGAATCCGACATGAAGCTGCGCCCTGATCTGAAGACGGCCTATATCGACCCCTTCTATCAGCAAACAACGCTTTTCATGTTCTGCGATGTCGTGAACCCCGACACCAACGAGCCTTACAACCGCGACCCGCGTTCGATCGCCAAGAAGGCCCTCGCCTATACGCAATCGGCCGGTGTGGGTGATACGGTTTACTTCGGTCCCGAAGCTGAATTCTTCATGTTTGACGACGTGCGCTGGTCGATCTCGCCGGACAACACCGGCTACGCCTTCGACTCGATCGAACTGCCGCACAACTCCGCCAAGGTTTACGCCGAAGGCAATATGGGCCATCGCCCTGGTCCTAAGGGCGGCTATTTCCCTGTCAACCCGATCGAACTCAGCGCAGGACATCCGCGGCGAAATGCTCTCCGTCATGGGCGAACTGGGCATGGAACCGGAAAAGCACCACCACGAAGTGGCGCCGGCCCAACACGAACTGGGCCTGAAGTTCTCGGACATGCTGACCATGGCCGACCGCACGCAGCTCTACAAGTACGTCGTACAGAACGTTGCTCACGCCTACGGCAAGACCGTGACCTTCATGGCGAAGCCGATGTTCGGCGACAACGGTTCGGGCATGCACGTTCACCAGTCGATCTGGAAGGACGGCAAGCCGCTCTTCGCCGGCGACAAGTACGCCGGTCTGTCCGACCTCTGCCTGTGGTACATCGGCGGCATTATCAAGCACGCCAAGGCCATCAACGCATTCTCGAACTCGACGACCAACAGCTATAAGCGCCTGGTTCCGGGTTATGAAGCCCCGGTCAAGCTGGCCTATTCGGCCCGCAACCGCTCCGCTTCGATCCGTATTCCGTGGGTGTCGTCGCCGAAGGGCAAGCGCCTCGAAGCTCGCTTCCCCGATCCGATGGGCAACCCTTACCTGACCTTCACCGCCCTGCTGATGGCTGGTCTCGATGGTATAGAGAACCGCCTCGATCCGGGCGCACCCGCCGACAAGAACCTGTATGATCTACCGCCCCAAGAGCAAAAGAACATCCCGGAAGTCTGCGGTTCGCTCCGTGAAGCTCTGGAAAACCTCGACAAGGATCGCGCCTTCCTCAAGAAGGGCGGCGTGATGGACGACGATTTCATCGACTCCTACATCGAACTGAAGATGGAAGAAGTGATGAACCTAGAACTGCGTCCTCACCCGATCGAATTCGAGATGTATTACAAGTGCTAATCTGAAACTCCTGTTTCTAGACATGAACTTCTGTTATAGGCCGCCCGTGATTGGGCGGCCTATTTCGTTAGCGTGGCACGGCGTTAATTCCGCGGGACAAATCCTATGAATTGTATGATTTATTTTAATTGCAAACGAAACAATTGTGGTTTCATTTGATACGAATTAAAAACGCGCCTATTTTCCGTTGTTTCCCGCCATTCCGACACATAAATGACGCAAATCGGCCAGCAAGCCCCGTTGACGCTTCGTTAACCTCACAATCCTCTTTGCGATGCCTTGAAGTCGCTGCACTGTGAGCATGTGCAATATCCGCTATCCAAGGGGGATACTTTGAAAACGTGGATCAAACTCTCGAGAGCCATCGCTGCGGCGGCAACTCTCATGCTGGTGGCACCCGCCGCCGGTCTCGCCCTGGCTCAGGACGCCGCTCCGGCGTCGGCTGAAGCTGTAACCTCGGCAGCCGCCTCTGTTGAAGAGTTGGTCGCTGCGCCCGAAGCCGCCGAGGCCGCGCCTGCCCCGGCCCTGTTGGCTTCACAGAAAGAACTGGCCCTTGATAAGGCCGATACAACCTACCTCATCTTCTCCACCGCCATGGTGCTGATGATGACCCTTCCAGGCTTGGCTCTCTTCTACGGCGGTATGGTGCGCCGCAAGAACGTTATTGCGACCGTGACCCAGTCGGTCAGCGTGACCGCTGTTGTCGCTGTTCTTTGGTTCGTAGCCGGTTACAGCATGTCTTTCGGCTCTGTTTCCGCAGATATGTTTGGCATCCCGGCTGCAGAGCTGAACAAATACTTCGGTGGTTTTGATACGCTGTTCCTGAACAATGTCACACCTACAACGGCCTATATGGCTACCGCAGGTGTGCCGGAATACACCTGGATTGCCTATCAAATGACTTTCGCCATCATCACGCCTGCTCTGATCACGGGCGCGTTTGCTGAGCGCGTAAAGTTCTCGGGTCTGATCCTCTTCATGGCGCTGTGGAGCATTCTCGTCTACGCTCCCATCTGTCACATGGTCTGGGGCGGCGGTTTCCTTGGCACTATGGGCGTCAAGGACTTCGCCGGTGGCGCGGTTGTTCACGTCAATGCCGGCATCGCCGGTCTTGTCGCCGCCATCTTCCTCGGCCGACGTAAAGGCTACGGTACAGAAGCGATGCCCGCCAACAACCCGATCTTCGTTCTGGTTGGCGCTTCATTGCTTTTCGTTGGCTGGATCGGCTTCAATGCGGGTTCAGAATGGGCGGGTGACGCTGTTGCTTCTGTGGCTCTCCTCAATACCCTTCTGGCGACCTGCGCGGCTGGCTTGACCTGGAAAGTCGTGGAGTGGATTTTCCGCGGCAAGCCTTCGCTGATCGGTATTCTTTCCGGTCTGGTTGCAGGTCTTGTTGCCATCACCCCCGCCTGCGGCTTCGTAACGCCTATGAGCGCCATGATCATCGGTGCGGTTGCCGGCCCAGTCTGTTACATCTCGGCCACCTGGATGAAGAAGATCCTGGGCTATGACGACTCGCTAGACGCTTTCGGAATCCATGGCGCCGGTGGTGCCCTGGGGGCCATCCTTACGGGTGTCTTCGCCACCACGAGCATCAATTCTCTGGCGGAAGGGGCCACCGTGATGAACCAGATCATTGGCCTCGGCGTGACTATCGCCTGGTCGGCTGTAGGTACATTCCTTATCCTGATTATCTGCAAGTTCACGACAGGTCTCCGCGTGACTGCCGATCAGGAAGAAGCTGGCCTTGACTCGTCGCTTCATGATGAAGTTATGGATCACTAAACTAAAAACTTTAACAGTTGCACAAACAGAAACGGGACGTCCTCTGGGGCGTCCCGTTTTTGTTTAGGCTTTCGCCATGTTTCGAACACGGTCAGTGTATTTTTGGCACACAATTGTGTTTTCTGGCCACACCCCCTTGGAGAGCTGTCACAAATATGTAATCTAACCCTACGTCACAATAAAATTTACCATAACTGACGTGGGAAACGCTTCGGACGGGGGTTGGCACACAAACTCTATCTGAGGACACAATAATGAAAAAAATGCTCCTGGCCGCTACGGCCCTTATCGCAGCCACCGCTTTTGCTGGCTCGGCTTCCGCCACAACTGAATTCGCCGGCGGCACCATCAGCTACAACGTTTCCGCCACCAGCGATTACGTCTTCCGCGGCTTCACCCAAACCGACGGTGACCCGGCCATCCAGGGCGGCGTCGACTACAGCCACGGCCTGTTCTACGTGGGCGGCTGGGCTTCGAACGTCGACTTCGCCGATTACGAACTTGATCTCTATGCCGGCATGAAGCCAACCTACAAGGACTTCACGTTCGATCTGGGCGCTATCTACTACAACTACAATGACGAAGACCTTGATTCGACCGAACTGAAGGCTGCCGTCAGCCACCCGCTCTATAAGGGCACCATCGGCGCTGCTTACTTCCACAATGTCGATTTCGATGACACCAACTATTACGAAATCAACGCCTCATATCCTCTGACATCGAAGCTCAGCGTTTCGGGCGCACTGGGTGAGCAAGAGTCGGCTGGCTTCAAGTACACGACCGGCAACATTGGCCTGACCTATGCGATCACCCCCGTGTTCGCCATCGACGGTCGCTTCTCGGACACCAACATTCCCGAGGATTCGTCTGAAGCTGCCAAGTCGCGCTTCATCGTCAGCGTGAAGGCCGCTTTCTAAGCGAATCTTTCAACTGCCGGGATATGGGCCGTGCGTTAAGTGTGCGCACGGCCCTGCCTTTTCTACATGCAATTAGGCTACACTGACGACCGTCTGATTTCTTTGAACTTTTTGATTGCAAAAATATGACAGCCGGCCTGAAAATTACTAAAAGCACTTACCCTTAAAGAGCTTAGACATGGACTTACGGTACGTGTTGACGGTCGCTCGGCTTCACAAATGACGTGGCAAATATACATCAAAGCGTTGCTAAGTGACATAGGGGACTTTGCTCACCCTAAAAACTTGCTACATTAACTCAGGTTTTACCAACAACCGTCAAACACCACGAAGGCCGGACGTCGTTTCTCCGGCACAACAACTGAACTGGGATATAATCATGAAAAAGACTCTTCTTGTCGCCGCTGTCGCCATCAGCGCACTTTTCGCCGGCGGAGCTGCATCGGCTCAGGAAGCCGGCAAGCTCAGCTATAATCTGGCTGTCACGAGCAACTACGTTTGGCGCGGCGTCACTCAAACCGACGACAACGCAGCCTTGCAAGGCGGCATTGATTACAAGAAGGGCACCTTCTATGCAGGCGTCTGGGGTTCGAACGTTGATTTTGCCTATGGCGATGACAAGGCTTCGACCGAAGTTGACCTGTACATGGGCCTGACCCCTTCGGTCGGTGATTTCAATTTCGATTTCGGCGCGATCGCCTATACCTACCCGGGTTCGGGCGGTGACACGATCGGCGAACTGAAGGCTGCTGTCAGCCACTCGCTGGGCAAGGGCGCCATTGGCGCTGCTATGTATCTCGATACCGAAACCCTCGAAGACCCTTATTATGAAGTCAACGCTTCGTACCCGATCTCCGACAAGTGGTCAGTTTCGGGCGCCTTGGGCCAATACGAAGCCTACGGCTACACCACCAAGAACATCGGTGTTACCTACGCCATCAACAGCACGCTGGGTCTTGACCTGCGTTGGGCCGATGCGTCGAAGCAGCCTTCGACCTTCGCCGCCACGCTCAAGGCCTCTTTCTAATTCTAAGCCTGACCAAGGGCAAAGAAATAGCTGGCCGCGAACCTTCGTGTTCGCGGCCTTTTTTATTGTGGGCGGCCTCTTGCATCTTTATGAGGGAAGACCGAATCACTTCATGTTGACCTTATGACGTCCAGTACCCTGCCCTCTCTTTTTGGCGATGAGCCCGAAAAGCCTGCTGCTTCTGAAGCCGCATCCGCTGCCGCTGTGCCCGCTTCCGTGCCAGTAAAAGCCACAAAAACGCCTGAACCCGCCAAGCCACATGAGCCGTCTATCGTTGACGCCGGTTATGGCGCCTCCAGCATCGAGGTGCTGGAAGGTCTGGAGCCTGTGCGCAAACGCCCCGGTATGTATATCGGCGGCACCGATGAAAAAGCTCTGCACCATCTCTTCGCCGAGGTGCTCGACAATGCCATGGACGAAGCCGTGGCAGGTCACGCCAAGGCAATCTGGGTCGAACTCGACAAAGACGGCTACCTGAGTGTGCGCGATGATGGTCGCGGCATCCCGGTCGATCCCCACCCGAAATATCCTGGTAAATCGGCGCTCGAAGTCGTTATGACCATGCTGCATTCTGGCGGCAAGTTCTCGGGCAAGGCCTATGAAACCTCAGGCGGCCTCCATGGGGTCGGCATTTCGGTGGTCAATGCCCTGTCCGAAAAGCTCGAAGTCACTGTATGGCGCGATGGTTTTGAGTGGCGTCAGAGCTTTTCAAAAGGTCACAAACTGACGGACGTCGAGCAGGTCGGTCCGTCAAAGAAAAAAGGCACGCTCGAACGTTTCCTGCCAGACCCCGAAATCTTCGGCGCCGAGGCCCGCTTCAAACCTGCCCGCCTTTACCGTATGGCCAAGGCGAAGGCCTATTTGTTCCGGGGCGTCCAGATTTTCTGGAAGTGTGCAGCCGAACTTATACAAGATCAAACCCCGGCCGAGGACAAGTTCTACTTCCCCAATGGTCTGGCCGATTACCTGGCTGAGCGCGTCAAGGATACCGAAACCCTGGGCGACATCTTCTCAGGTCGTGTGGAACGTAAAGGCGAAGCCGGCGCGGTCGAATGGGCCGTAGTATGGTCTGGCGCCGGTTTTGGCGAGCACGATGGTTTTTGCCAGAGTTACTGCAACACCATACCGACACCTGATGGCGGCACTCACGAAGCTGGCTTGCGCGCCGCCCTGACGAGATCGCTTAAAGGTTACGCCGAAATGACCGGCGACAAGCGTGGCGGCCTGATCACCGCCGAAGACGTCGCCGCCTATGCCGGCATTGTCATCTCGGTCTTCATTCGCAACCCGGAATTCCAGGGTCAGACCAAGGACCGCCTGTCGTCAAGCGACGCACAGCGGTTGGTGGAGAAGGCGCTGGCCGATCCGTTCGATCACTGGCTGACCTCGGCGCCCAAGCAGGCCGACCGCATTCTACAGTTCATTGTCGAACGTGCCGAGGAACGTCTCAAACGCCGCAAGGACAAGGAAGTCCAGCGTGCCTCCGCCACGCGCAAGCTGCGCCTGCCGGGCAAACTGTCAGATTGCGCCCGTCAGGACGCTATAGGCACAGAACTCTTCATCGTCGAAGGCGATTCGGCCGGCGGTTCTGCCAAGCAGGGCCGCAACCGCAACACACAGGCCATCCTGCCCTTGCGTGGCAAGATCCTCAACGTAGCCTCGGCCACGGGCGACAAAGCACGCCAGAATGCCGAACTGTCCGATCTTGGCCTGGCGCTTGGCGTGCAACCTGGTGCCAAGTTCAAGGACACCGATCTGCGGTATGAGCGCATCATCATCATGACGGATGCTGATGTCGATGGCGCGCACATCGCTTCGCTGCTCATCACCTTCTTCTATCGCACCATGCCAGGCATTATTCGTAACGGTAATTTGTTCCTGGCCATGCCGCCGCTGTATCGTCTGAGCCATGGTGGCAAGACCTTCTATGCGCGTGATGATGCCCACCGGGCAGAGCTCATCGCCAAGGAATTCAAGGGTAAGAAGCCTGAAATCGGCCGTTTCAAAGGCCTCGGTGAAATGATGGCGTCCCAGCTCAAGGAAACCACCATGGACCCGAAGACGCGGACACTGGCCCGTGTCACCCTGCCGCACGATGAAGAAGACGTGCAAGATCTGGTCGAGACTCTGATGGGTCGTAAGCCTGAACTGCGCTTCCGCTATATTCAGGACCACGCTGAATTCGTCACTGATGATCTCGACGTCTAGCCGCCGCTCAAGAAAAGCCTGTTAATTACTGGAAATTCTGTTATCAGACACGCACGCGCCGCAATCTGGCGCGTGTTCGTTTATGTGTCCCGTGGCTTAATGCCCGCCAGCATAAACGACGGCTGCCCCCCCTGGCGCTCAGATTGGCGCCCTTTTATTCCATTCCTCCCAAGAAGGCTTGTCAGGACATGGAACGATTTGAAGAGTGTCATGACGAAATTTACCGATCTCGGTCTGAGCGAGCAAGTTCTCAGAGCTGTCGCTGAAACAGGCTACGATACCCCTACCCCCATTCAGGAACAGGCAATTCCTGTTGCCATGACTGGTCTGGACGTGCTGGGCATTGCGCAAACCGGCACCGGCAAGACCGCCGCCTTCACCCTGCCAATGATTGAGAAATTGGCCGCCGGTCGTTCGCGTGCGCGGATGCCGCGCGCCATTGTACTTGAGCCAACCCGCGAACTGGCCGATCAGGTCGCCGAAGCCTTTGAAAAATATGCCAAGTACCACAAGCTGAACTGGGCTCTGCTTATCGGCGGCGTATCCATGGCCGATCAGGTCGCCAAGCTGGATAAGGGCGTCGACGTGCTGATCGCCACACCTGGTCGTCTGCTTGATCTGTTCGAGCGTTCGAAGGTGATGTTGAACGGCGTGACCATGATGGTGGTCGATGAAGCCGACCGTATGCTCGACATGGGCTTCATCCCAGACATCGAACGCATCTTCAAGATGACACCGCCGACGCGCCAGACCCTGTTTTTCTCGGCCACCATGCCGCCCGAAATCACCCGCCTGACCGAGGCTTTCCTGAAAAACCCGGTCCGCATCGAAGTGTCACGCCCGGCCACAACCGGCGAAAACATTACCCAGTATGTGCTGCGCGTTCCGCACAAGGATGTGCGCGCCAAACGGATCGCTCTGCGCACCCTGCTCAAAACTCTGGATATCAAGAACGGCATCGTATTCTGCAATCGCAAGACCGACGTCGATATTGTCGCAAAATCCCTGAGCGTCCACGGTTTTAATGCTGCGCCGATCCATGGGGACCTCGATCAGTCCCTGCGCATGAAGACGCTCGATGCCTTCCGCAAGGGCGAACTGACCCTGCTGGTGGCTTCCGATGTCGCTGCCCGTGGTCTCGATATTCCGGCCGTGGGCCACGTTTTCAATTTCGATGCGCCCATCCATGCCGACGATTACGTGCACCGCATCGGCCGCACCGGTCGCGCTGGCCGCACCGGTGAAACCTACCTGCTTTTATCGCCGAACGATGAGAAGAACTACGATAAGGTCGTCAAACTCATCAAAAAAGAGCCGGCGACACTCGAACTGAAGGTCGATTATTCGCAACTGAGCGATGCGCCGCGTGAATCGTCGCGTCAACCTCGCCGCGAAACAGGCAAGTCCAGAGGCCGGCCAGAGCGTGATCACAAGCCGGCGCCACGGGCGCGCGAACATTCCGCATCTGTGGAAGTGTTCAAGGAAGAAAAAAAGCCTGAGGTCGCAGAAATAATTGCTGAAAAAGAGCCCCTAGAAGCGGTGGTCGAAAAACGTCCGCGCCGCGAAGAACGCAAGCCAAAAAACGCAGCAAAAACAAAGCAGCCGGCACAGGAAGAGACCCCTTTCGGCGAGCATGTGCCTGCCTTCATGATGCGTCCGACACCTGTGAAGGCATAACGCGCTTGTATTTTTTGAGATCGCGTTAACCGCCTGTCAGAGAAGTTCGTCTAAGTTATCCGGGCTACCCGAAGAATCAGGTAGCAAAGACCGCCAGGGAAGGTCCCTGAAGAGGGGGCCAGAAAACGAATGAACAACGACATAGAGATCAGCGTAAGAAGTCCCGCCGCCTATGCCTTGGCCGGAGAAGCCTTGCGTTTGATGCAGGATCACGGTGTCTGGCCAACCCCGCTCAATTACGAGCTATGGCTCTATGTCGCCGGCGATCCGGAATGTCCGCTCGCTCAGGAAATCCACCGCCTTGTCGCCGCCGGCGAAACCATCACCGAAGACGTGTCGGAAAGCCTGGCCAGCAAGTTCATCGCCCGTATGAAGCTCAACGATGAAGTGCGCGATGCCGGCCTGAAGCTGACCCGCGAACTGGCCTCGATCACCGAAGTCATCGTCGATGCCCAGAAGACGCAAAAAACCTATTCAGAAACGCTCGCAGGCGCCAAGAAGTCGATGAGCGATGTTGACACGCTCGCCCTCAAGGGCCTGATCGACAGCCTTACCGAAGCCACCAATACCGTTCTGGATCATCACACTGTTCTCGAAGGCCGCCTGACGGAATCCTCACGCGAAGTCAATCGTCTGCGCAAACACCTCGATCAGGTGCGCATGGAAGCGATGACCGACGCCCTGACCAACCTGGCCAACCGTAAATCCTTCGATGAGGCACTCGATGCCCATTGTGAAGGTGACGATGTCACCAAGCCCCTGACTCTTGCTGTCATCGATATCGACCACTTCAAGCGCTTCAACGATACCTGGGGCCATCAGACCGGCGACCAGGTTTTGCGTTACGTCGCCTCGGTTCTGGCCCGCATCGGTCGTCCGCCGCGTCTGGCAGCCCGTTACGGCGGCGAGGAATTCGGCCTGTTGTTCCCCGGTGAAACCTGTGACAATGTCGAGCGCCTGCTCAATGAAGCGCGCACCGAAATCGCCTCACGCGTACTCAAGCGCCGCTCCACAAATGAAGATCTCGGTACCGTCACTATTTCGGCCGGCGTCGCGCAACGCGAATATGGCGAAGATTCCTTTGATCTGCTCGATCGTGCCGACAAGGCGCTGTACCTCTCCAAGAACAACGGCCGCAACAAGGTGACCGTGGCCGAAGATATCAACAAAACCGACTCAAACGCCGCCTAAGCCACATCCTGAATGGGATTGACAAAGCAACTTGAACAATGTTCAATTCGCTTTGTTCATTTGGGGGACACCTATGCGCAGTTTCATGTTCGCTATCGCCTACTGGTTTTTGTCGATCTTATACAGCCTGATGGCCTTGATCCTGACGCTGTTTCCCGGCCGCAAGCCGGTGAAGTGGATCATACAGCGCTATACCCGTCGCATGGTTCAGGCCATGCGCATCTTCGCAGGCATCAAGCTTGAGATCCGAGGCCGCGAAAACATCCCCGATGTGCCGGTTATCTTCGCCTGCAAACACCATAGCTGGGGCGATGGCTTCTGCATCTATTCCCAGTTCGATGACCTCGCTTTCGTCACCGGCGACCATCTCGAAAAATACCCGATGATGAGCACCCTGCTCTCCAAACTCGGCGCCATCGTGGTCAACAACTGCGGCGGCATCGAAGCGCGCAAGAACCTGGCCAGTCGTTCGGCGGATGCCGCCAAGGACGGCCGCAGTATTCTCATCTATCCTGAGGGTCACCTTAACGCGCCGGGCACCTATCGCCGCTACCGCTCCGGCGTCTGGCACATGGCCAACAATTTCAATATGCCCGTTGTGCCGGTGGCTACCAATCTGGGCCTGTTCTGGCAGGAAACCCGTTACAAAAAGACACCCGGCACGGCCGTTCTGGAGTTTATGGAACCGATTGCCCCTGGCATGTCCAAGGATGAATTCCTGAACACGCTGCGTGATCGTGTTGAGCAGCGCTCGCAGGAACTAATCAGCGAAGCTACCGGCCAACCTTTCCAGCCCTCCGTTCTGGTCAAGGATTAGTCCTAAACGCCATTAACGAAAATTCAGCGATCCCGTGGCTTAATGACTTAAAAAACAGGGACGTACAGGGATGATCGATCCATATTTCAAACTGACCGTAGATGAAGCGCAGAAGTTGATCACCTTCAGGCTTAAAGGCGCACAGACCAGCCAGTACTATACCGATAAGTTCATCAAAGCGTATGCGGCGATCGATCGGCCGTGGCTTTACCGGCGCCTAATGGATCATCGCAATTGCGAAACCACAATCACCTTTGAAGATGTGCAAAGATTATCGAACCACTGGGCAGATATTACACGCGGCGAGACCGTCACCCACTATGTCGCCATACTGACATCGGACGCCCTGACACGCGCCCGGACCTCAACCTATAGCCACCTGTTTCCTAATCAGAATATCCGCACCTTCACGGATCTGCATGACGCCCTAGATTGGCTATTGGCCATGCCTGTTAGTCAGGCTTCACAGGTATAATCGTTACGCTTTCGCCGCAGCCACACGCATCTGTTTCATTCGGATTCTTGAAAACAAACTTCGACGCCAGCTTGGTCGTCTCGTAATCTATGACGGTGCCGACGAGATAAAGCACGGCCTTGGGCTCGATCAGGATGGTCACCCCCTTGTCGGTCACCACCTCATCAATCGGTCCGATTTCCTCCGCGTAGGACATCACATATTCCTGACCGGCACAGCCGCCCTGCTTCACACCGATGCGCAAACCCGCATACGGTTTCTCAGCACGCGACATGATGGCCTTGACCTGCGTAGCGGCGGCCTCGGTCAAGCTGACCACGGCTGGGCGCGGACGACGGACTCGCGGTTTGATGGTGGGTTGAATGTCCATGGTCAAAACATATTCAGTTGCAGCTTGGCCTCATCGCTCATCTTCGACGATTCCCAAGGCGGCTCGAATACCAGATTAACGTCGCAATCGCGCACCCCTTTGACGGTCAACACGGCCTCCTTGACCCAGCCGGGCATCTCACCCGCCACAGGGCAGCCTGGCGCCGTCAGGGTCATATCGACCACCACGTCGCGGTCATCCGATACATCGACGCGGTAGATCAGCCCCAGTTCATAGATATCAACCGGAATCTCCGGATCGTAGACGGTCTTGAAGGCGGCGATAAGTTCGTCCGTCAGGCGTGTCAGTTCCTCCTGCGCGAGCGCGGAAGGCTGATTGGCGCCCATATCATCCAGGCTAAACAACAACTCTTGAGTTTCAACGGTTTCGGTCATCAGGTTCACATTCTACGCAAAGAAGGCCAATACTATCCAAAAAAGGACTGCGCTTTGGCGACAGCCACGGCCAGGATATCGATCTCAGCTTCCGTGTTATATAGGGCTATGGAGGCGCGAACGGTAGAGGTCACACCCAGGCGTGTCATCAAAGGTTCGGCACAATGCGTGCCGGCGCGGACGGCGACATTATACCGATCAAGGATCTGCGCCACATCGTGGGCATGCGCCTGACCGAGCGAAAAGGTCAGGATCGCGCCCTTCCCCTTGGCTTCGCCATGGATACGCAGCGAGTTGATTGAACTCAGACTATCATGGGCGCGTTGATAGAGGGCGTGTTCATGCGCGTCGATCTCGGCGCGGTCGAACTGCGACAGCCAGTCGATCGCCGCCTTGAGGCCTATGACTTCGAGAATAGCCGGCGTGCCGGCTTCAAAGCGATGCGGCGGCTCATTCCAGGTAATCTTTTCCTTGGTGACGTGCGCGATCATCTCACCGCCGCCCTGCCAGGGCGGCATGGCTTCCAGCAGTTCCTTTTTGCCGTAGAGCACGCCGAGCCCCGTTGGACCATAGAGCTTGTGTGCCGAGAAGGCGTAGAAATCGGCGTCAAGCGCCTTCACATCTACCGGCAAGTGGACGACGCCCTGGCAGCCATCGACCATGATTTTCGCACCAAGGCTGTGTGCCTTGACGATGATCTCAGCCACCGGATTAATAGTGCCGAGCACATTCGACATATGAGTGACGCAAACCAGCTTAACCTTACTGGTCAACAGTTGATCAAACGCCGCCATATCGAGCGTGCCATCATCGAGGATAGGCACATAGGTGAGCTTAAGCCGCTTGCGCTCAGCCAACATGTACCATGGCACAATATTGGCGTGGTGCTCCATCTCGGTCGTCAGGATCTCATCACCGGCCTGCAGGCTTTCGCCCCAGCTATAAGCGACCAGATTGATCGCCTCGGTGGCCGATTTGGTGAAGACGATCTCATCGGTCTGGGCGCCGATAAAGCGCGCCACGGTCTCACGACCGGCCTCATAGGCGTCGGTCGTCTCATTGGCCAGAGTATGCAAGCCACGGTGCACATTGGCATAGCTATGGCGCATGGCATGGCTCATGGCGTCGATGACGGCCGTGGGCTTTTGCGCTGAGGCGCCGCTATCGAGATAGACCAGAGGCTTGCCCTTGATCTCGCGCGACAGGATCGGAAAATCGGCGCGCGCCTTTTCAACGTCAAACGGCATAGAAATCCTCCGATACATTTTCGAGGAAATTCAACACCGTTTCGCGCAACACCTCATCCTCGATGGCATCAGCCACCGGCAGGACAAAGGCATGGGTCAGCATAGCGCGCGCCGCCTCTTCGGGGATGCCGCGGCTCATGGCGAAGAACATGGCGTCTTCATCGAGCGCGCCAATCGTATTGCCGTGCGCGCACTTCACATCGTCAGCGTAGATTTCGAGTTCCGGCTTGGCACGGATATGGGCGCCATCATTGAGGATCAGGGCCTGGTGGCGCATCCGGGCGTCCGTACCGTCCGCCCCCTTTTCAACGACAATACGCCCCTGGAAGACGGCGGTGGCGCTATCCTTGACCAGGCCCTTGATCGTCTGATCGGTGAGCCCATTGATCTCGCCATGCGACACACGCGTCGTCAGGTCGAAGTGGCGCTTGTCCTTGACCAGGTAGGCGCCATTCATCTCAACGATGGCGCCATGGCCGGCATGACGGACGTGGGTTTCAAAGCGCTGGAATTTCGCGCCGGTCGAAAAGACATACTGCTTGAAGACACTATCCGGCGCGGTCTCAACCGTTGACTGGCGGACTGAGACGGCTGTTTCCGGCTCATCCAGTATAACGACGCGGGTCAACTTCGCGCCATCGCCCAGCTTAAAGCGCAGATGGCTATGGACGGCATAATCAAATGCACCGGTGTAGTCCTCAAAAACCACCAGCGCCTGACCGGCGGCCACATCGATCTCACCATGGCCCTGATAGCCGAGATAACCATCCTCGTCACCGAAGTCGTTGCCGTCGATATAGAGCCGGCCATGCGCCTTTTGCATGGCGTGATCGGCGGCAGCTTGCAGGCCATCAAAACCCGCTTCATCTGCCGAAAAATAGACAAATCCGTCCGGCTCCGAGTTCCAGTTCAGACAGGGTACGCACCACCAGCGGCTTCTTCGGCGCCTCACGCAAAACGCGCGACAGGTCGGAATATTTCCATTCCTCGTCGCGGCGCGTCGGGTAGGACGACGGGTCAAAGATGTCGAGCGCGGATAAGGTCACGCCGCTTCCCCCAGATACTGATCGTAGCCGTGGGCTTCCAGTTCGAGCGCCAGTTCAGGACCGCCCGAACGGACGATCTTGCCGGCGACCAGCACATGTACGCGATCCGGTTTGATATGATCGAGCAATCGTTGATAGTGGGTGATGACCAGCATACCGCGATCGGGCGCGCGCAAGGCATTCACGCCGTCCGAGACCACCTTCAGCGCATCGATATCGAGGCCGGAATCGGTCTCGTCGAGGATCAGGAACTTCGGTTCCAGCAGCGCCATTTGCAGCACTTCCATGCGCTTCTTCTCACCGCCGGAAAAGCCGACATTGAGCGGACGCTTGAGCATGTCCATGTCAATCTTGAGCGTCTTGGCGAGTTCGCGCACACGCTTGAGGAAATCCGGCGCCGACATCTCGTCCTCGCCGAGCAGCTTCTTTTGCGCGTTAAGCGCCGTGCGCAGGAAGGTCAGGGCCGGGACGCCGGGGATTTCAAGCGGATACTGGAACGACAGATAGAGACCCGCGGCGGCGCGCTCGTGCACGTCCTTCTCGAACAGGCCTTCACCGTTGAAGACTACCGTGCCGGATTTTATCTGGTAATTCGGGCGACCGGCCAGAGCATAACCAAGCGTTGACTTGCCCGCGCCGTTGGGGCCCATGATGGCGTGCACCTCACCCGCCGGCACGTCCAGAGACAGGCCTTTCAGGATTTGTTTGGTGTCAACAGCGACGGATAAATCTTTGATCGAAAGCATAATATTTCTCACATCTGGCTCCAGCCAGTCATAGCGATTGCGAAAGAGCCAATTAATCCGAGAATTAGCGAACCTAAAAGCGCTGCTATTCCGTACAATGGCTTCTTTTTAAACGAAAAAAACACCAACCCAATCCAAGGAATAATAAGGCTGGCCAAGATAAAATTCGCCAGAGTGATTGCAAAATTATAATCTCGTCGCCCCAATCCATAACTGGAATAAAGCATTGAAGCATAAATGTAAAAAGCAGAAACCAAGGCTATAGGAACGTAACTGAAAAGAACGACGTGTCGCTTCAAGATATAATCCATCACCCGACACTCCCCTCTAAGGAGATCGCCACCAACTTCTGAGCCTCAACGGCGAATTCCATCGGCAATTTTTGCAACACATCGCGCACGAAACCGTTGACCAGCAAGGCCACAGCTTCTTCCTGGGATAACCCGCGCTGCATGGCGTAGAACAGTTGATCCTCGCTCAGGCGCGTGGTCGTCGCCTCATGCTCGAACTGAGCCTTGGCGGTATCGGATTCGATATAGGGCACGGTATGCGACGCACAGGTCTTGCCGATCAGCAGGCTGTCGCACTGGGTGAAATTACGCGCGCCGGTCGCCTTGGCGTGGGCCGAGACCAGACCGCGATAGGTGGCGCTGGAACGACCCGCTGAAATGCCCTTCGAGATAATGCGCGACTTCGTGTTCTTGCCGAGGTGGATCATCTTGGTGCCGGTATCGGCCTGCTGCGCGCCATTGGTGACGGCGATCGAGTAGAACTCACCGACGCTGTCATCACCGCGCAGGATGCAGGATGGGTATTTCCACGTTACCGCGGAACCGGTTTCAACCTGTGTCCACGATACTTTTGAGCGCGCGCCACGGCAATCGGCGCGCTTGGTAACGAAATTATAGATGCCGCCCTTGCCCTCGGCATCGCCGGGATACCAGTTCTGCACGGTCGAATATTTGATTTCGGCGTCATCAAGCGCCACCAGTTCGACCACGGCAGCGTGAAGCTGGTTTTCGTCGCGTTGCGGCGCCGTGCAGCCTTCGAGATAGGAAACGTAAGCCCCCTTGTCGGCGATAATCAGGGTGCGCTCGAACTGGCCGGTATTTTCGGCATTTATACGGAAATAGGTCGAAAGCTCCATCGGGCAGCGCACGCCCGGCGGCACATAGACGAACGAGCCATCCGAAAAGACGGCCGCATTCAGCGCCGCGAAATAATTATCCGACACCGGCACGACGGTACCTAAGTATTGACGTACCAGATCAGGATATTCGCGCAACGCTTCTGAAATGGCACAGAAAATGACGCCAGACTTTTTCAGCTCGTCCTTGAAGGTGGTGACAACCGAGACTGAGTCAAACACCGCATCGACCGCATAACGCGGCGCGCCCACAACGCCGGCCAGCACTTCCTGCTCACGCAGAGGAATGCCCAGCTTGGCATAGGTTTTCAGCAGTTCCGGATCGATCTCGTCGAGCGATTTCGGACCGTCCTTTTTCTTCGGCGCGGCATAATAGTAGAGGTCCTGATAATCGACCTTCTGGTAATCGACCTTGGCCCAATCCGGCTCTTCCATGGTCAGCCAACGCTCATAGGCGGCCAGACGCATCTCCAGCATCCACTCAGGCTCATTCTTCTTGGCGGAGATAAAGCGCACAATATCGGCGTTCAGGCCCTTGGGCGCGAACTCCATTTCGATATCGGTGACAAAGCCGTGCTCATAGGTTTCCAGCCCGGCGACCGTCTCGATGGTTTCCTTAACCGCAGCCATTACACCAACTCTTTCGCGTGACGCTTCAAATACACTTTATAACCTTTTGACCAGACATCATAAAAATGCTCCCAGTCTTCTGCTGTTGTTGTCCAGCCGCCCGATATCCGCAAAACCTTGTCGTCCAGATCAGCCAAACCTGAATCAGCATGCCCCATGGCGGTAACAACGCGGCTGGCCTTGACCTTGCCGGACGAACAGGCCGACCCCGAACTGACGCAAATGCCAGCCAAATCCATGTGGATCAGTTGCAGATTTGAGGCCCAGTCCGCTTGCGCGATATAGAGGATGCCCGGCACACGCGCCGCCGCTTCACCCAAAATGGTGACACCCAGCGCTTTGAGAGCCGCTTCCGTCGATTTTTGTGCGCTGCTTAGAGCGTCCGACACGCCATTGCAAGCCTTGAGCGCCGCCGCGAAGGCGGCAATTCCAGCGATATTCTCTGTTCCGGCGCGCAAGCCCAGTTCCTGACCACTGCCGGTGATCAAGGCTTTTGGCGTGTGATCGCGGTTATAGATCAGCGCGCCCGCGCCCTGCCCGCCACCCACCTTATGCGCGCTGAGCGAAAGGGAATCCGCACCGAGGGCAGCAAAATCAATATGGATCTTACCGAGTGCCTGAACGGCATCGACATGGAGCCAGCCACCTTTGGCATGCACTAACGCCGCCGCCATCGCGACATCATTGATGACGCCGGTTTCGTTATTAGCCAGCATGAGGGCAACGAACGGACGCCCCGGCTTAGCCAGCAAGGCCTCCAGTGCCACAAGATCGACGTCACCCGTTGCCTTAAGCGGCACGATGTCCGCGCCGGAAACCGCGCCATAGATACTGTCATGCTCGCCGGCGGACACCAGCACACGATCATAATTCTGCGCCTGATACAGCGCCAAAGCATTGGCCTCGGTCCCGCCGGAGGTAAAGACAAGACCGCCGATACCAACAGCGCCCACCGCGCTTAAGATATCGTTGCGCGCCTCTTCTAAAGTCAGCTTGGCCTTGCGCCCCAAACTATGCACCGAAGACGCGTTGCCGCCCAGATCAGCCGCGCGCAAAAAGGCATCGCGCGCTTCAGGTCGAAGTGGCGAGGTCGCGGCATGATCGAGATACAAAATATCGGCCAAAGACCTAGGCCTCCATCATGACGGAGCGCGAGGGCTCGGCGGCAGTGATTTGAACCTTCTTGCGAGTGCGCTTGCGGACCACATCTTCCAGCGATACCTGCGACAGGTAATCATGGATGGCGACGCCCAGATCTTCCCAGAGATTGTGCGTCAGGCATCGTTGTCCGCCTGGCATACAGCCGATTTCGCGCACCGCCTGGTCCTTCGACATGCTCGCATTGAGGCGCTTGTTAGCGCCCAGTTTGTTGGAGGTCATCTCGCAGCGCGTGGCCTTGATCGGCTCATCAACCGCCAGCACAATTTCAGACACGAACAGGCACCCCGGTTCGCGCGCGAGCGTGTAACCACCGCCCGGACCGCGTGCGCTTTTCACCAGCCCAGCCTTGCGCAGACGGGCAAAGAGCTGCTCCAGATAGGACAGGGAAATCTGCTGGCGCTCGGAAATTTCTGATAGCGAAATCGGACGATGGCCGCCACTGACAGCCTTATCATCCGCCTGAGCATTGACCGCCAGATCGGTCATGGCCATGACCGCGTAACGTCCTTTGGTCGATAAGCGCATGTGAATTCCTTGGTTTGCCTGCAGTTTTAAAGGCAGAAGTGATGCAAAAACCTGCGCAAAGACAAATCTTTGTGCTAAGAGGCGCAATTGCTGCCTTTGAAGGTGTGAGCCTGAATGTAATAATTCCGACTAACGCAGTCAAGTATTATGGCGGCTCGCATGACATATTTATGATTTTACAAGGTGATTGAATGCCCGAAGTCATTCTGGCCGGAGCTGCCGGACGCATCGAAGCCCGTTATAGCGCAGGCAAAACCGAGAATGCGCCGATCGCGTTGATTCTGCATCCGCACCCCAAGGCGGGCGGTCACATGAACAATCCGGTCACCGTCCAGTTGTTCCACCTGTTTATGACGCGCGGCTTCTCCGTCCTGCGCTTCAACTTCCGCGGCGTGCAAAAGAGCCAGGGGGAATTCGATTCCGGCATCGGCGAACTGGCGGACGCCGCCACGGCGCTCGACTGGCTTCAGGCCAAGAACCCGACAGCCTCGCAATTCTGGGTCGCCGGCTATGATTTCGGCGCCTATATCGGCATGCAGTTGCTGATGCGTCGCCCTGAAACAGATGGTTTCATCTCGGTGTCGCCGCCAACCAATGCCTATGATTTCAGCTTCCTGGCGCCCTGCCCGGCTTCAGGCATGTTCCTGCACGGTGGTAATGATTTCGATCGTGCCGACCGCCGAAGTCGATCGCGTCGTCACCAAGCTGCGTTCGCAAAAGGGCATTGTGATTGCTTCCGAAGTCGTGCCGGAAGCCAATCACTTCTGGAATGACCAGTTGAAGGAAGTCGAAACCCGCGTCGGTGACTATATCGACATGCGGATGGCCGAACGCGGCTAATCTCCTAAGTCAGGCGTTCATACGTCCGGCCTATGGACACCGCGTGCGAACGCCGCCCTTGCCATCATCGATGGTCAGGGTCTGGTTGTCGGCACTCAGCACAAGGTGCAGGCGTCTTTGCCATTACTCGCCTTCGCCGGAACAATCGGCCTGCACCGTAACGTCGTCAGGCCTGGTATTCGTCACGGCACTGATACGTCCGGCGCTTTCCCAAAAAGTCAGTTCGGTCTGCGAGATGATCAGCTTCATCTCGCTGGTCGCTTTGCAGGCCTCAAGACTGGCATCCCAACGGCCGATAAAAGGCTCGGGCAGACGTACGGACGTCGGCGCCAGCGTGGACGCCGAGGCGGATGATGCGCTTCGAGAGGCCTCTTCCGTTAATGTCGGCGGTGCGCAGGCAATCAGGCAAAGCGACAGGGTTATCATCAAGGGCAGTTTCATGGCGCTCTCCTAGCTCGCCAGAGATTGCGGCCTATTTTTCGGATAACTGATCCTGCCGCCGGTTAAGGGCATTTTGACGCCTGTTGTGCCGGGGAAGGAAATCGGCAGGCCTTTTAGCGACCTTACCGCCATATAGGCGAAACCTTCCGCTTCGAGCGCGCCGCCGCGCCAGCCCAGATCCTCGGCCAGCACCACCCTGGCCGGCGAAAGCGCGGCCGTGATCTGGCTGACGAGATGCAGATTATGACGTCCGCCACCGGCAAGGACGACCGTCATCGGTTTCGCGGCGATCAGGTTGATACCCGCCAGCAGGCTTTGCAGGGTAAATGCGCTTAAGGTGGCGAGGCCGTCCTCAAAGCCCAAGTCATCAATTGCTTGGAAATTGAAATCGTAACGATCGAGCGACTTCGGCGCGACGGCCTTGAAGTAATCGTGCGCCATATAGGCGGCCACCTTATCGGCATGAACCTTGCCGCTGGCAGCTATACGTCCTTCATTGTCGAAGTCACCGCGATCATGGCGTCGCATCCATTGATCCATAAGGCCATTGGCCGGCCCGGTATCAAGCGCCGTCAGGCCACGCGCATCGATGGCGGTGATGTTGGCGACCCCGCCGAGGTTGACCACCAGCAGCGGCAGTTCGAGGCCAGCGTTCTGCGCCAGCGCCCGGTGATAAACCGGCATCAGCGGTGCGGCCTCGCCGCCGGCCTCGATATCAGCCTGACGGAAATCACAAACCACCGGCACACCCGTTGCGTCGGCAAAGCTCTGGCCATCGAAAAGCTGGACCGTCCGGCCCCTGACGCCGTTTTTCGGACGCTCGTGCAGCACGGTCTGGCCATGCACCCCCAGAACATCGAAATCAGAGAATACCAGCCCGTTATGATCGAGAAATTCTCGGGCGGCATCAAGATGACACGCCACTATGGCTTGACGCGCGTCGTCGAAAATCTCCGGTTCCGGTTCACCGCGCGGCCACATCAGAGCGGCCTGGATAGTCCCCTCCAAAATTTTGCGCGTTTCCGCCGGCATCGGCCTTTCCGACCACGGCCCGAACGTCACCTGGGCCTCGCCATCGGTATCCAGCACGGCCATATCGACTCCATCCAGAGAGGTTCCGGTCATAAAACCCAGCACTTTCATTATGGACGGCCTCTTATATCTTGACGTTTGGCTATATATCAGGCCACACAAGCGGCCCAACTCCTAGCCCCTATAGCTATCATGACCGAACACAGCTTCAAATCCGAATTTCTGCGCACCCTTCAGGAGCGCGGCTTCATCCATCAGTGCACCGACGCCGAAGCGCTCGACACTTTGGCGGCGGCCGGCCCGATCACGGCCTATATCGGTTATGACGCAACCGCGTCTTCACTGCACGCCGGTCACCTCGTTCAGATCATGATGCTGTACTGGCTGCAAAAGACCGGCAACAAGCCGATCGTGCTCATGGGCGGCGGCACCACCAAGGTCGGCGACCCGACTTTCAAGGACACACAACGCCCGCTGCTGACCGATGAGCAAATCCAGTCCAACATGAATGGCATCAAGAATGTCTTCAACAACTTCCTGACCTTTGGCGACGGCAAGACCGACGCGGTCATGGTCAATAATGACGACTGGCTATCGGGTTTTGGCTATATCGAATTCCTGCGCAATTTCGGCACGCATTTCACCATCAACCGTATGCTGACCTTCGAATTCGGTCAAGCTGCGCCTTGAACGTGAACAGCCGATGACCTTCCTGGAATTCAACTACATGCTCATGCAGGCGGTCGATTTCCGCGAACTCAACAGCAAGTATGACTGCGTGCTGCAAATGGGCGGGTCGGACCAGTGGGGCAACATCATCAACGGTGTTGAACTGACGCGCCGCATCAACAGCAAGGCCGCCTTCGGACTGACCACGCCTTTGCTCACAACCGCTTCCGGCGCCAAGATGGGCAAGACGGTCGGCGGCGCGGTGTGGCTCAATGCTGATGCCCTGTCGCCTTACGACTACTGGCAATACTGGCGCAATGCCGAAGACGCCGATGTCGGCAAGTTCCTGCGCCTGTTCACCGATCTGCCGATGGACGAGATCGCGCGCCTGGAAAAGTTGGAAGGCGCCGAAATCAACGACGCCAAGAAGATCCTGGCCGATGCCGCCACCCGCATGGTCCACGGCGCAGACGCCGCCGCCACCGCGCGCGATACCGCCCAGAAGGCCTTCGAGCAGGGCATCCTGTCCGCCGACCTGCCTACGATCGAGATCGAAGCCTCAGTACTGGAAGAGGGCATCATGCTGGCGGCGCTCGCCACCCGTATCGGTCTGACCGCCTCCAATGGCGAGGCCCGTCGTCTGGCGCAGGGCGGCGGATTGCGCGTTAACGACGTGGCGATCAATGACGGCAATCAGTTGGTGACCAGAGCCGATCTGAATGCTGATGGCGTGATCAAGCTATCGCAGGGCAAGAAGAAGATCGTTCTGGTCAAGCCTATCTAAGGCCTACTTCTTCGGCTTCTTGTCGTTCTCTTCGCGCAGGTCTTCCAGCTTGTCTTCCAGCGTTGGCAGGTCCAGCGCCGGGAACGGGTCCTGGCGCCCGGCTTCGAACCACACCTTCATAAAACCTGGCAGAATAACCGACAGCGGATTGACCATCGCTTCGGGGGCTTTTTGCGTACCGCGCAGGCTGTACTTTATGCCGACCAGCCCCAGTCCGTTCGATTTCATATCGCCGAAGATGGCGTTGACGCTATAGGCCGGAATGATCGTGCCGCTCATATTGAGCGCTTTTGAATCGAGATCGGTGGTGCCCCAGGCATTAATACCGAGCGCTTCGCCCTTGGCATAACCGTTACGGATGAACAACATATTGTCCTTGTAACGGATCGGGAAATCGAAGTCGCGGAACAGGATACCATCCCCTACCAGCGTGTCGTTCAGGCCCTGCAAGGAGGCAACCGTCAGCAATTGCGCCAGAACCGGTATCTGTTTGACGCGGATATCATGACCACGCAGGGAGGCATCGACCTGCGCATTGGCATAGACACCATCAAAAACCGCCACACCACCCTTGACGTTGCGGTTACCAGACCCGGTTTCGATAACATTGCCGAGATTGCCGGTCTTCAGCGTGAACAGGCTGTAGGCACTCTCATTGCTGACGGTGAGCGACAACGGGCTGCCATCCATGGTCAGGCCTGAACCTGTGCCGGCCAGACCATTGGCGCCATCCCAGGTCAGATCGAGATTGACGTCGCTGAAAGCGCCGTCCTTGGCCATGCGCAATTGCGCCAGATCCACGACAAGATGGGTGGCGGGTCCAGGCGGCGCCTCATCGGCGATCATGTCGGCGGGCTTGGCAGTCACGATCTTGCTCACCGTGCGTTCGTGCGTGGCGTCCAGCCATGGCCGCAGATCGAGCTGCTGGCCGCTCACCGACATCACATTGGTGTTCTGGTCAGGCACAGCATAATATTTGAAGGCGACGTCGATAAAGTCCTTCAAGTAGAGCTTTGAGAAATCGGCAAATTCCAGAACGCCGCCTTTGGAGAAGGAGGCACGGCCATTGATCCCGACATGCTCGCCTTCACCATAGATGCGTGACAGATTGGTGCCGCCGCCCTCGCCCCGATCATCAAGGCTGACCGCGAACGCCGCCGCTTCACCGACGGGTTTGACCCAGTCCGTGGCGCGGACGCCCAGTTGCGCCTGGGTGGCGTCGAGGTTAAGCACGGCCGCCGGCTGTCCCGGTGTATCGTAGAGACTGAATATCAGCCCGACCTTGCCGCTGATGTGCACCGGATCCTGAGAATAACCGAGCGCCGCCAGGACAGCATCATTGGCTGTACCGCGCACCTGCAATTCATAGGGAAAGCTGGTATTGGGCAGCATGATCGGCGGCGGATTGTTCTTGCCTTTCAGCGGCATGTCGAAATCAATTGTCTGATCAAGCAACCGGACCTGCCCGGTCAGGACCGTGTCGGTCTGTTGCCACAGGGCTGTGACATCGAGCGGCGCCGGCGGTGTGAAAAAGGCTTTCGGCAAGCCCAGTGTGTACCAGTCGTCGGGCATCACCTTCATCGACAGGCGGCGCTGAAGTTCATCGCTACCCGGAATTTCAGACCAGCCCAGCGTAGCGTTCATCTGGTCGAGCTTAAGCAGAGCTTCTTTCGATTGGCCATAGAGCGAAATATTGACCGTCAGGTGTCGCGCTTCGCTGAACATCGGCAGGGCACCGTAACCCAGTTCTTCCGCCTCTTCCGGGGTGATCACAGACTTGTAGACCAGCCGCGGACGCGTGCCCTGAATATAGGCGATATCGCCCGACAGGCTTTCGGCTTCCAGTTCGCCACTCCAGATCTCACCGGAACGCAGCAAGGACACGCGGGTCGGCAGTTCGCGCTTGAGATGCTCGAAGATCGGCAGGCCTTGCGCTTCCATGCCTTCGCCCAGCGTCACGCCTTCGATCAGCATTTCCGAAGGACGCTCTTCCGCGCCTTCCGGATTGCCCTGCCAACTGACATCCCCCCGGAAGATATCGGAGTCGATATTGCCCTGCCCCTTGCGGTTAGCGACGGTAAAGTTGCCCTTGATCGCCACCGGTACGCGGGGGGATCCACCAAACTGCGCGGCGTTGAAATGGCCTTTGAAACCGATGAGCTGCGTCTTGGGCGCCATCTGTGTGCGATAGGTGACATCACCATAATAGGGGCCGAGATGCGCAGGACCACTTACGGACAAGGTATTGGCCAGCAGATCTCCCTCAACGACCAGCGCGCCTTCGGTCATGTCCCAGCCGAGCGCTGCCTGCTTGAAGGCGCCATTGGCAACATTAGCTTTGAAGGTTAGACCGAAATTGTCATTGGTGATATGGCCGTAGATGGGGAAATAGATTTCAACATGAGCCTGGGCCGCGCCACCCAGGCGATCGCCCGTCAGACCGTTTTTGCTCAGTTGATGGTCCGTCACCGGATCGATGGCCTCGATAACGCTCGGCACATCGGCTTCACTATCGATGGTAATGCGCATATCCGCCTGGCGGTCGCGGAAATCGGGTACACTCAGCTTGCCCCTGGTCAGACTGACATCGACCAGGCGGCCGCTGTCAACATCCATGAAAAAGCTGTTGCCGAACAATTGGCCATGACCTGACAGTTCGGTGGCATTTTTCAGGCGATCTTCTAGATAGACTTCAAGATTTTGGAAATCGAAGTCAAGGCGCAAATTTTCATTTTCCAGATGGTGGAAATCCCCAGGCGCTGCCTTGAGCACGAAGTCGGCATTGGCGAAATCACCACCCTTGATGCGCTCGATCAGCGTGCCGCGCGTACCCGGCGACAGATCTTCGGGCCAGAAGGCGAACACCTCTTCCTTGGTAAAGCGCCCCTTGATCTGCGCCGTCAGGTCGGCGCCCAGTTGCCCCTGATCGTCGGTATAAACAGCGCCCTGGCTTTGCAGCGGCGCGCCATTCAAAAGTCCCGTGACACTTTCATAACGCAAGCGATGCTGTTTCGGAATATAGTAGCCTTTGATTTGCACCTTGGTCAGGGTCTGCATGGCGAAGTCATCGGCCAGTCGTCCGGTGACGCGAGGCCCATTGAAATCAAAGGCTAGGGTCAGGTCGCGCTTGAGCTTTTCATCCTGCGGCTGGAAGACGACGCGGCCCTTGAGATCCGTATCCAGCAGGGATGACTTGACGTGGAAGGTCTGGAACAAAGCCGTATGGTTGGCCGAGGTATAGTTGGCCCGAATACGCGCTTCGGAGAAGGTCTGATGGAAATCTCCGATATCGACGCGCCCCGCACCGGCGCTGATATCGAATCCAGCGCCCTCAAAGCCATTTTTTTTGCTGTAATCAACGCGTGCCACACCATCGACGGGCGCATTGATGCCCGCCAGGGCGCGGGTCACGCCGATTGTCGGGAAAAAACGGCTCGGAGTCAGATGATGGAGATTGGCGGTGATGGTGGCCTTGTTCAGCCCCACCACCCCGGAGGCTTCCATTTTGAGAGTTGCAGGTGTTGCGGCATCCATGCCCAGCCCCTCAATCGCCAGATCGACGTGGCCATTCATCTTGCCATGCAGTTTGGTGAAATCGATGGTCGAGACATTGGCCGTCCAGTCGAGGGGCGCCCCCTGCTGGATCATACGTATCTGGCCTTTTCTAAGACTAAGCTGGCGCGTGAAGCTGACCGGGCTGCCTAGTTTTTCAGGGCCGGTCAGGTCGTAGAAAAATTTCGACAGACCGGACGCCTGCCCCGGCCTGCCCTGTGCCTCATAGCCCAGATCATAGCGGCCTTCTTTCGAGATTGAAGCCGCAACAAAAAAATCCTCGGCAGTCAGACGCGCCGGCGCCAGGTGCGCCACAATGAGACTATCGGCCGCCAGAGCTGCTTCCAGCTTGCCAGCACGGGCGATAATGCGGTTTTTGCGATCGGTAATGATCAGGTCTTCAATACGAAAACCGAGCGCACGCGCATCACCAAACCACACCAGGTCCAGATGTTTGATGGTGGCATCCGTGCGCGGTAACTGCGTCTCTAAGCGAGAAACAATGATCGACTTGATGGCGTCGACACGTATAGGACCCTGCCCCAGCCGCACCCCCAGAATGACGACCATGAACACGACCCATCCGAACACGAAAAGGCGCAAACGCTTCCTTATGATGTCGAAATATTTCTTCACTTATGTCTGGACGGGTTCATCAATTAAGGCTGTAAAGCAGGGCGGATGGAAATCTGTAGACGGGTTGCGACAAAAGAGCGTTAACGCGCACCATCTTACCCCTGTCATCATCTTTAGATACTGAGCAAGGCTATGTCATGGTGAAATCACCAAAAACTGTAACTTCTTTTACGCCCCACCCCGCACCAGACTTTAACCTGGCTTCCAGCGGCGGCGAAAATGTCAGCCTTTCCGGTTTAAAAGGCGGCTGGACTGTACTGTTTATCTACCCCACGGACAACACGCCAACCTGTACACAGGAGGCCTGCGATTTTTCCGCCGCCCTGCCCGAATTTGAAACACTCGGCGTCAAGCTGTTCGGCCTGTCAAAGGACAGCCTGAAAGACCACGCCAAGTTTATTACCAAGTACGGTCTGAAAATGCCGCTTCTGTCCGATCCGGAGACAACAACCATCGATGAATTTGGTGCCTGGGGCGAGAAAACGCTCTATGGCCGCGTCTATATGGGCACGGATCGCTCTACCTTTATTATAGACCCTCAAGGTTTGATCAGGAAAGCCTGGCGCAAGGTCAAGGTTAAAGGCCATATCGACGATGTTTTAGCGACAACCAAGGAACTGATCACAGAATAAGTCATATTAATGACAGTCTAATTAAAATTCCGTGACACCGCAGGCCTCGAAAGCAAGGTCTCGGCAGCAAATATGGTTACATATCCTGAGAGGCGAATTTTACGTCAGTGTCCAGCGGCATCAATCTTGAAACAGTTCTGACCAGAGCATTCATATTGGGACACAAGACATGAGCGATCAGACGAACATTCTGTTTATTATGACTTTTATGTCCATCACCGCCGCCGTTAAGGGGCATCAGCGATATATACCTTGCGCAACTATCGCCACGAAGGCATAATTAACAGAAGGTTTAGGTGGCGGCGGTGATGAGTAAGACAAGCTTGGGACGCCTGGGCGGCTGGATGGAATTTATATTTCCGGAACGTCAGCTTTACATCCGTTCAGGCACGGAAACTCACGGTTATGTTTTAAGTCCGGGCAAACAACTTGTCCTGATGGTTTTGGTGTCTGCGCTGATCACCTGGCTAGCCATCTCCACCGGTTTCACCCTCTTTTTCGCTGCCAATCACGGTGCCGGCTCTGAAAACCAGATGCGCATGATGAAGGCGCAGTCCGAGCGCTGGATCGCCGACCGTCAGGCTCGTCTCGACATGGCCACCAATCAGGCCACCGCCAATTCCGGTTCGCTGGAGCAACTGGCCAAGACGGTCGAAAACCGCCATCAGGGCCTGGTAACGCTTCTAAAGGACTTCAAGGGCGTGCCCGGCGCTATGGCAGCCCTTGCTCCGACACCTACCGATGACAGCCTGCCGCCGGTCGAGCGCATTTATTCGGTGCGCGCCGAACAGGAACGCATGGTGGCCCAGGCCGAAGTCTTCGCCAAGACCCGCGCTGAAAAGCTGCGCCTTGCCTACCGACTGGCCGGCCTGAACCCGCAGGCCTTCGCGGGTAGCGGCACCAGCAGCCCGCTGACCCGTTCCAAGGACAACAAGGTGCTGGCAAGCTTCCTGGGCGTCGATGAAGACTTCGCTGAGCGCATTCGCAACGCCGCGATGGATCTGAGCGATATGCGCGGCTTACAAAATAACGCCGAGCGTATCCCTTTCGGTCGTCCAACCGTGGGCACCCGTGAAACCAGCGGTTTTGGTGTGCGCTTCGATCCGTTCAACCACCGTCCGAAGATGCACAGTGGCCAGGACTTTTCCGGCGCTTACCTGACACCGATCTATGCCACCGCGCCGGGCATCATATCCTATGTCGGTGTTCGCACCGGCTACGGCAACGTTGTCGAAATTGACCACGGCAATGGCTTCAAGACCCGCTACGCCCACCTGGCATCCGCCGCCGTTCGATCCGGACAACGTGTCGCGGTCGATCAGCGCATTGCCTCCATGGGCAACACAGGCCGCTCGACCGGCACCCACCTTCATTACGAAGTCTGGCAAAACGGTCGTCCTCAAAACCCCGCACGTTTCTTAAAGGCTGGAGATTATGTTCAACAAAACTAGCAAACCGACCCCGCCCAAGCCGCAACCTGTTCCGGTGCCGCCGCTTGAAACGCCCAATGTCAACATGAACCGCACCAAGCCGGCGTCATCGGCCGCCACGGGCGCCCGCCTGTCGAGCTTCGGCACCGGCCTGCTGATCGAAGGCAACATCACCGGCAATGGTGACCTGCATCTTGATGGCACCGTGCGCGGTGACGTCAAGGTCGGTCATCTGATCGTCGGCGAATCCGGCAATATCGAAGGTAAGGTCGAGGCTGAAACCATCGAAGTGCGTGGCCGCGTCGTTGGCTCGATCACGGGCAAGCAGATCAAGCTGCAAGCCACCGCCTATGTCGAGGGCGACATCACGCACGATCAGCTGGCCATCGATGTCGGCGCCTTCTTCCAGGGCCGCTGCCTGCAAAGCCGCCGCCCTGAGCCCGCACCGTCGGTCGCGGCATCGCCCATCGCAACGCCTGCCACCGCTGATTTCGGCACACCATCACTGAACGCCTACGATATGAATGCCCTGTCTGATCTGAAGTAGAAATAGACGCGCTTACCGAACACAGCCTTTAAAGGCCGGAGACGTCATTCACCGTCTCCGGCTTTTTTCTTTATATCCTTTGTGCTTTCATCCGCGTTTGTAATTTTTTCCCGGCGGAAACAGATGACGAATAAACCTCGCAAGCGACCGCCTCTCACCCCCGCGGCTTTCTGGTTCATTTTCAAGGAAACCATCCGCGAGTGGAATGACGACAAGGTGCCACGCTTGGGCGCTGCCCTTGCTTTTTACAGTATGCTGTCGATCGGGCCGCTGCTGTTGATCGTCATCGCCATGGCCGGTCTGGCCTTCGGGCGCGATGCCACCAGCAGCTATATCTTCGATGAGATTCGCGCCCTGATTGGCGATCAGGGCGCCAAAGCCATTCAATCCATGCTGGTCAGCACAAGCAACCCTAAGGCCAGTTACATCGCAAGCCTCATCGGCATCGTGACGCTGATCATCTCTGCCACCAGCTTTTTCGCCCAGCTTCAGGATGCCCTCAACACCATCTGGAACGTTGAGGAACGCGAAAACGGCCATTGGACCTGGTTTATAAAGAAGCGCTTTCTATCCTTCGCCATGATTATCGGGATTGGCTTTCTATTGTTGATCGCTCTGGTCATTTCGGCCGCGCTATCGGCTATCAGCACTTTTTTCGCGGGCCTAATTCCGATCGCGTTCCTGCTGCACGGCCTCAACCTGCTCATCTCGTTCGCCGTCATTACCCTGCTGTTCGCCATGATCTTCAAGGTCTTGCCGGATGTGCATATCAAATGGCGAGACGTATGGATTGGGGCCGCCATCACCGCCCTGCTCTTCTCGGTTGGCAAGCTCTTGATCGGCATCTATCTGGGCCAGAGCGCCTTCAGTTCGGCCTATGGCGCGGCCGGTTCGCTGATCGTGGTGCTGATCTGGATCTATTATTCGACACAGATTTTCTTTCTGGGCGCGGAATTTACCCAGGTCTATTCGCGCTACATGGGCGCGCAAATCATCATCAAGAAAGGTCGTCGCAAGGCGCCTGCGCATCTGGCCGCAGACGTCAGCGCCGCCGCGGACAAGGCCGATGTGGTCAATGTCGCCAAGACACCCGGTGGCGCGGAAACCGCGACGCCGGAGCTATAGTTCAGCTCAAGCGTCGCGCGTAACGCCGACGCGCTGCGCCAGGGATGCCCCCATAAACGCATCAAGATCACCATCGAGCACGCCCTGCGTATCCGAGGTTTCGACGTTGGTGCGCAGATCCTTGACCATCTGGTAGGGCTGCAACACGTAGGATCGGATCTGGTGCCCCCAACCGATATCGGTCTTGGAATCTTCCAGTGCCTGCTGCGCCGCTTCACGCTTTTGCAGTTCCTGCTCGTAAAGACGGGCGCGCAACATCTTCCACGCTTCATCGCGATTGGCGTGTTGCGAACGACCGGCCTGACAGGCGACGGCGATCCCGGTCGGGATGTGCGTCAGGCGCACGGCCGAGTTGGTCTTGTTGATGTGCTGGCCACCGGAACCCGATGCGCGGTAGGTATCGGTGCGGACATCGGCCGGATTGATGTCGATGACGATGGTATCGTCGACCACCGGATAGACCCAGACTGAAGCAAACGAGGTGTGACGCTTGGCGTTGGAATCGAACGGCGAAATACGCACAAGGCGGTGGACGCCGGCTTCGGTCTTCAACCAGCCATAAGCGTTCTCGCCCTTGATCTGCAAGGTGATCGACTTGATGCCGGCCTGTTCGCCCTGCGTTTCTTCCTCGACCTCGATCGTCATACCGTGCGCCGTGGCCCAACGGCTGTACATGCGCAGCAGGATCCCGGCCCAGTCGTTGGATTCGGTGCCGCCGGCGCCGGAATTGATTTCGAGATAGGCGTCATTGCCATCGGCTTCGCCGGACAGCAAGGCTTCCAGTTCGGCGCGCGCGGTGCGGGACTTGATGTCCTTAAGCAGGCTGCGAGCCTCTTCGATCAGGCTTTCATCGCCCTCCATGTCGCCCAGTTCAGCGAATTCGATGGCGTCTTTCAGCTCTTTTTCAATCGACAAAACCGACTGGACCGAGGCCGCCAGCTTGTTGCGTTCGCGCATGAGGGTCTGCGCGGCTTCGGGCTTATCCCACAGGGTCGGATCTTCCGACTTGGCATTTAATTCGTCGAGACGACGCAGCGCGACATCCCAGTCAAAGACGCCTCCTGAGCAGTCCGATGGACTGCTCGATCTCGGAAGCGGACGCTTCGATATCCAAACGCATAATATATTCCTGAATGATCAGATTTGTCGGGCGGGTTTACAGAGCGTCGCCTTAAAAGACAAGCCGTAAAGAACGCCTCTAGTAGAGGGTCGTGGCGTCCTCGGCCTGACGCTTCTTTGGCGGCGGTGGCGGTTCCTCGGCCGGCACAACCGTTACAGGCCCACCGTTATCGCCATCATCCGTCCAGGTGTCGAGATAGGGCTTGGGACCGTCATCGCTTTCCGGCGCCGCATTATATTTGGGCTCCGTACCCGGTTTGAAAGCCTCTTCCATACCGCGCACCGACATATAGACAGCGTCTTTTGGCTTGTTGAACTGGCGGATCGGTTTACCCGCATTGGCGTTCTTCATGAAGTCCATCCAGATCGGCAAGGCTGCGACCGCGCCTGTCTCATGGTTGCCGAGCGAACTGTTGTCATCAAAGCCAACAAAGACGCCGACCACCAGTTCAGCCGTATAGCCAACGAACCAGGCGCTGCGATAGTCGTTGGTCGTGCCGGTCTTGCCACCCATGGGAATGCCGAGCGAACGCGCCGCCGCGCCGGTGCCACGCTGGATCACGCCCTGCAACATCGAATTAACTTCGTAGGCGGTGATCGGATCAAGCACCACATCGCCTTGCGGCTGGAGACGCGGACTCTCAAGTCCGTCGAAATCCGCTGTACAGGCCGAAGGACACACGCGCTCATCGGCCTTATAGACCACCTTGCCGTTACGATCCTGTACCTCGTCGATCAGGTGCGGCTTCACCTTACGGCCACCGTTGACGAAGATCGAGTAGGCATTGGTCAGGCGATAGGGATTGACTTCGCCGGCGCCCAAAACCATCGACATTTCGTTCGGCATCTTGTCGAGCACACCGAAATTGACGATGCCCTGTGTCACCGGCTTGATGCCAACCTTTTGCGCCAGGCGCACGGTCATCAGGTTGCGCGACAGTTCAAGTCCACGACGGATCGGCTGCATGCCAAGATAGTCATGCTCATAGTTCTCGGGCGACCATTGCTTGCCATCCCCGCCCATCATGCTGATAGGTCCGTCATCGACGAGAGAGGCAGGCGTGAAATCCTTAGAGAGGGCCACAGCATAGACGAACGGCTTGATCGAAGAGCCCGGCTGACGTTGCGCCATGGTGGCGCGGTTGAACTTTGACAGCGAATAGGAATAACCGCCGACCATAGCCATGATGCGGCCGGAATAGGGATCGACCGCGACCAGAGAACCATTGACCTTCGGCACCTGACGCAGGCGGTAAACACCCTTGGTGTCTTCGGAGACATAGACCAGATCGCCGGCTTTCAGACCGCGGGTCGCCTGCGCCCACGCCAGATCATCACCACGGATTGAGCCATGGCCACCGTCAATGGCGCGCACGGCGCCGGAATTTTTCTCGATCAGGCCGATCTGCCAGTTCGGACGCTCCGAAGGGGCGCGACGCGATTCCGGCAGTTTGTCTTCCGCCGCCTCGGCCTCGCCTTCCCAGGTGTCCGTGACCGGAATATTGGACCAGGCGCCGCGCCAGCCATGGCGACGATCATAGGTTTCCAGCCCCGTCATCAGAGCTTCGCGCGCCATGGTCTGCAGCTTGGGATCAAGCGTCGTCTTGACGTAGTAGCCGTCTGTATAGATGGCGTCGTTGAAAAGCCGCTTCGCGCGCAGTTCGACTTCGCTGACGAAATAGTCGGCGTCCTGGTACTTGGCGCGACGCGGCTTGTCCTGAATGACCAGATCTTCCTTCATCGCCGCCTCGGCCTCGGCCCGCCCGACCCAACCGGCCTTGAGCATTTCGCCGATCACCCAGTTACGACGCGCGATCGCTGCGGCCTTGTGGGTTGAGGGACGATAGTTTTCCGGTCCCTTGGGCAAGGCGCCAAGAAACGCCAGTTCACTTAAGGACAACTCATCCAGCGACTTGCCGAAATAGTTGAACGCGGCGGCACCGACGCCATAGGAGCGATAACCGAGGTAGATGTCATTGAGATAAAGCTCAAGAATTTGCTCTTTCGGCAGAGAGTTTTCCAGCCGACGCGCCAGAATGACTTCCTTGAGTTTGCGGCCGACCGTGCGCTCATTGTTCAGCAGCAGGTTCTTGGCGACCTGCTGGGTTATGGTCGAGCCACCTTCAAAGCGTTTGCCACGCAACAGGTTGAAGACGTTCTTGGCCATGGCGCGCGACACGCCGCTGACATCGACCCCATTGTGTGTAAAGAAATTGCGGTCTTCGGCGGCGAGGAAGGCCTGCGTCACGCGCGTCGGCATCCGGCTGTAGGGCACATAGATGCGGCGTTCCTGGCCGTATTCACCGATCAGGGTGCCGTCCCAGGCAAAAACGCGTGCCGAGGTCACCGGGTGGAAGTCGGCCAGTTCGCTGCCATCGGGCATGTCATGGAACAGCCAGGCGGCATAGACCGCGACCGCGAAGCCCGCAATGGCCACAGCCGTCATCACGGCGACACCTGCCATGGCAAACCAACGCTCAGACGACCTTAGCAAGCGACCTCCAACACAACAGATGTGCGTCCCGCATCCCCACATAGCCGCCCGACGGGCGGCTCAAGACACCTTTATCCTTACACTTAGCAAACCGCAGGCATTAGGCAAAGCCATTCGGATAAATTTCATCGCCATGAGCAAGCCATGACCAAACTCTGCTCCGGGCGGATTTCAAAACAAAGAAAAGGCCCTGCCGAAAACGACAGGGCCTTATATATTTCAGAGCCTTAAGCTTGGGACTTAATTCAGGCCCGCAAAGGAGGCGTACTGAACATTATTGGCGAAATACAGATCAATCGCCTTGGCTACCTGCCCCATCATGACGGCGCGATGGCGCGAATCATTGAGCATGGCCTCATCCTTCGCATTGTTGACAAAGCCCATTTCCAGCAACACCGCCGGTACATCGGGCGCCAGCAGGACGAACAAACCGGCCTGGCGCAGATTGGTCTTCAGCAGCGGTGTGCTTTCGCTGATATTGTCCATGACCAGTTGCGCGAACGTGGCCGAACGGTTCTTGGTGGCGCGCTGGGTCAGATCGATCAGGATACGGTTGACCATGGCGTCGGTCGAAGCGCCGTCGGCCAGCGACCAGTCGCCCTTGACCAAAGCTTTTCGGGCAGCGCGTTCAGTGCCTGAATCCGACAGGGTATAGATCGAGGCGCCGCTGGTGTCGCCGTTGCCGCCAGCATCGGAATGCAGCGAAATGAACAGGTCGGCGTCAGCGGAGCGGGCGATGCGGACGCGAGCAGCGAGATCGACAAAGCTGTCGGTGTCGCGCGTCATGATAACCGTGTAGCGGCCAGTCTTGGTGAGAGCGTCGCGCAGCGCCTTGGCGGCGGCCAGGTTGACGTCTTTTTCATAGGTATTGCCACCGAGCGCGCCGGGATCCTTGCCGCCGTGACCAGCATCGATGACGACGATCTTCTTGGTGCGCACCTTGGTAGCGGCCAGTTGTGCCTGGCTTTGCGCCGTCGTGGCGATGACCGGCACGGGTGCGGCCTTAGGCGTCGAGGTATCGGTATTCTGCGGCACCACATCGATCACATAGCGATAGACGCTGACGCCATCGGCTGGCGGCAGAAGAAAACGGCGATAGATCTTGGCGCCGGACTTAAAGTTCAGCTTCAGGCGGGTGCTGCCAGCAACATTATCAATGCGCCAGTCCTTGACCAGCCCCTGCCCCTGTCCGCTCATGGCATCGCCCAGGTCAATATCCGGCAAGGCGATCACCTGACGCGACGTTTCACCTTCGCGCGTCACGACCTGGCCGGCGACGCTCTTGCCGAGTTCGATAACGATACGGGTTTGCGAGGCGTCACCGCCCATGCGCACCTTTACGACATCGCCGCTTTGAGCTCCTTCCGCCATGGCAGGCTGAACAACAAGCACGCCTGTGCATAAGACACCCGCCAGCGTCATCGCCTTAAGGGCTTTTTTCGCACCGGCTAAGATATTGTGTCGCTTCATCATTACTCTACGCACCACATTCTGTGTTTTTAACCCATAGGGTATTTGCTTATTCCCATCACAATGCCACGGGGATGTAGAAATACGATTAAAGGGTACGGTTACTGTTCTTTTTACATTTTTAGTTTCCAACTCATTAATGATATGTCGGATTTAACGCGCACAAAGAATTAGATTGACGTATTCCCCATTTTGCGGACATGTGACAAATGGGTATCGCCCTTTATGAGTCCGGTCAAAGCGCAGCCTTTTTGCCGACTTATATGACGAACCCTTGTGATGACGGGAATGCGCTACCATCTCGCTCTCATGCCGGTCCTGCGGTTACCGCCGGATAGGCTGAAAGCGCCTTTCGCCCGGAACCAGCATCACGGCCTTATAAAATTGCGCGGCTTTTTACGCGCAGACACGAGTTTGGAACTATACTTTAAATGGGCTGCGCCTTGAGCCTCCGTACCGGATTTTCAGCGAAGACAGATGTCAGAGACGTCCTCTTCGCCTGCGCGCGCCTGCACACCCCCTATCAGCGCCACGCCTTTTTCCCCGCAAAGCCAAGGCTTTCGCGGTTGGATGCGTCCGAGCGCTCCGGAGATACCTTTAATGTCAAAAACAATGTTAATCGACTCGACGCACACGGAAGAGACCCGTGTCGTCGTGATGAACGGCTCACGGGTTGAAGAGTTCGATTTCGAAAGCCACGCCAGAAAACAACTCCGCGGCAATATCTATCTCGCCAAGGTCACACGCGTAGAACCCAGTCTGCAGGCAGCGTTCGTCGAATACGGCGGCAACCGTCATGGCTTTCTGGCCTTCAACGAAATACATCCTGACTACTATCAGATCCCGGTCGCTGACCGAGAGAAACTGATTGCCGAGCTGCAGCAGGCCGCTCACGCCAACAATCATGGTGATGATGAAGGCGACGACGAAGATCACGATGACGACAGCGACGATCTGCCCGATGAAGAGCGCCGCCTGCGCCAGCACCTGATCCGCCGTTACAAGATCCAGGAAGTCATCAAGCGTCGCCAGATCCTGCTTGTTCAGGTCGTCAAGGAAGAGCGTGGCAACAAGGGCGCTGCCCTCACCACCTATATGTCGCTGGCCGGTCGCTATTGCGTGCTGATGCCGAACACGGCGCGTGGTGGCGGCATTTCACGCAAGATTACCAACAGCGCCGATCGCAAGCGTCTCAAGACTTTGGTGCAGAGCCTCGATGTGCCGCACGGTATGGGCCTGATTGTCCGCACGGCCGGCGCCAAGCGCACCAAGCTGGAAATCAAGCGCGACTATGACTACCTGCTGCGCGTCTGGGAAACCATCCGCGAAACGACGCTGAAATCCAACGCGCCCGCCCTGATCTATGAAGAAGAAGATCTCGTCAAGCGCGCCATCCGCGACCTGTTTGACAAGGATTTTGACGGCGTGCTGGTCGAGGGCGAAGACGGTTACCGTTCCGCCAAGGACTTCATGCGGATGATCATGCCGTCACAGGCCAAGAAGATCCAGCTCTACAAGGCCAACACGCCGCTGTTTGCGCGCTATGGCGTCGAAGACCTGATCTCAAAAATTTATTCGCCGGTCGTGCCGTTGAAATCAGGTGGCTATCTGGTCATCAACCAGACCGAAGCCCTCGTCGCCATCGACGTCAACTCAGGCAAGTCGACCAAGGAACGCAATATCGAGGCCACGGCCTTGAAGACCAATATGGAAGCGGCCGAAGAATTGGCGCGCCAGATGCGCCTGCGCGATCTCGCCGGCCTGGTCGTCATCGACTTCATCGACATGGATGAATCGAAGAACAACCGCTCGGTCGAAAAGAAGCTGAAGGACGCCCTAGCTGAAGACCGGGCCCGGATCCAGATGGGAAAGATTTCCGGCTTCGGTCTGATGGAAATCAGCCGCCAGCGCCGCCGCACCGGTTTCCTGGAAGGCACCACCATTGTCTGCCCGCACTGTGAAGGTCAAGGCCGTATCCGCTCCGTCGATTCCGCCGCCCTTTCGGCGATGCGCAAGATCGACATGGAGGCCATGCAAAATGGTGCCGGCGCCATCACGGTCAAGCTGCCGATGGATGTGGCACTCTACATCCTCAACGAAAAGCAGGTTCACCTCGCCAAGCTGCGCCTCGAATGGGGTCTGAAGGTCAATGTCGAAATCGACACCGATCTTGGCCACACCGACGCGCAGATCGTCCGCACGGTCCACGCCGATGAGGTCGATTTCGTTGCGCCAGTCCGCCCCGAGCCCATCGCCTTCGACACCACGCCTGACGTGGCTGAAGACGAGGAGATCGATGACGAGATCATCGAGTCCGACGAAGATGAGGAAGACGACGGCGAAAAGCGCCCGGAACGTGCTGAGCGCGCCGAGCGTCCGGAACGCGAAGATCGCGAGGGCGGTCGTAACGGCAAGCGTCGTCGTCGTCGCCGTGGCGGCCGTGATCGTGACAGTGAGGAACGTCCTGCTGTCACCGCCAATCCGGAAGCTTCCGAAAGCGATGACGACGGTGAAGATGATGACAGCATCGGCGAAGATGGCTTCCGCAAGGGCCGCCGCCGTCGTGGCCGTCGGGGTGGCCGCCGTGCCGGCTTCGACAGCCGTCCGCGCGAAACCTATAGCTGGGTGCGTGCTCGCACGCCTTCGCTTGAGGCGCCGTATGTCTGGATCGATCCGTTTGAAGAGCAACAAAGGCGCGAACAATCGGAGTCGTCCGAGCGTCAGCAACGCAACCCTGCGCCGATAAATGCGGAATCAGCCCTCGGTGCTGAAAGCACGCAACCGACCTCGCTCGTGCCGGAAGCGCTGCGCGATCAGCCAGCGCCCAAGCGCCAGCGTCCGCCACGTCGTAGCCGCAGAGGCGGGTCTGTTGTTGAAACGCCGGTCGATGAGGCCGCCGCGGAAAACAACACCGCGCCTATGCCCTTGACCAAGGATGTCGATATCGACCCCGAGGCCGCGTTCGCCGCCTCCGAGCCACCGCATCTGCCCGTCGAGGAGATCGCTCCGCCGGCCCGTAAAACGCGCTCACGCAAAAAGGTCGTCGAGGCGGGAGCCGAAGCCCCGGCCGCTGTCGAGGCCCCAGTCGCAGAAGTGCCAGTTGCCGAAGTAGTCGCCGAGCCGGTCAAGGCGCCAGCCCGCGCCAGCCGCAGCCGCGCCAAGAAGGTTGTCGAGTTTGTTGCAGTGGCAGAACCTGTCGTCGTTACAGAGACGATCGTCGCGGCTGCGCCCGCGCCTCTCGTCGCCGAACCGGCAGCAGTCGCGTCGGTAATAGCGGCCGAGCCAGATCCGAACGAGATTTCGGCTCCGCCTGAAAAGCCAAAGCGTGGCTGGTGGCGCCGCTAATCACTTAAAAGTATAAGCTATCTTATAGGCGGGCATTGATACACATCAGTGCCCGCCTTAGATTTGTCACGCTTCCTGCCTAGATTTCATGACAGGCGGAAACCAGCGGGGTTAGACCATGAAGGCTTATTTTGAGCTGACCAAAAGTATACGGTGTTCATTCCTACGACGCCTGACTGCCCTGTTGTCTGCGCTTGTCGGCCTATGCCTCTTCTCCCTGCCTGGCATCGCCCAGGCGCAAAGCGTTATCCGCGACACCGAGATCGAGTCTTTCCTGAAAAGCCAAACGCGGCCCGTGCTAAGCGCTGCCGGTCTCGACGCCGATCGCGTCCATTACTTGCTGATTGCCAGCGATGACCTCAACGCCTTCGCCACCTTCGGTTTGCGCATCGGTCTCAACACCGGCCTGATCATGGAAGCCGATACGCCCAACCAGCTTTTCGGCGTCATCGCCCACGAAACCGGCCACTTAAGCGGCGGTCATATGATGCGCACCGATGAGATCGAACGCGCCGCCCGGATGCCGATGGCGGTATCGCTCGGCCTTGGCGTCATCGCAGCCCTTGCCGGCGCACCCGATGCCGGTGCCAATCTCATGGTCAGTTCGGGCACCTTCGGCACGCTTGGCGCCCTGCGTTATATCCAGACAGAAGAATCGGCCGCCGATGCTGCCGGTGTCAAGGCGCTGGAAAAAGCCGGCATGTCGTCGCGCGGCCTTGTCGATTTCTTCTACAAGTTCCGCAATGTCGAAACCTTCAGCAATGCCGACCGCTACGAATTCTTCCGCACCCACCCCCTGTCACGCGAACGCATCCAGGCCCTGCGTGGCGTGGCCGAACGGCAGCCGCACTATGGCGTGGTCGATAGCCCTGAGACCCTGGCACAATTCGATATCGTCAAGGCCAAGCTGTCCGGCTTTCTCGACAGCCCCCTCAAGACCTTCCAGAAATATCCGGAAAGCAATACCTCCTATCCGGCCCGCTATGCCCGCGTCATCGCCACCTACAAGATGGGGAACTGGGATCAGGCCATCGTGCTGCTCGATAAGATACTGGAAGAGCAGCCTAACAATCCCTACCTGTGGGAACTGAAGGGCCAGATCTATTTCGAGACCGGCCGCGCCGCTTTGGCGAAGCCGGCGCATGAAAAATCTGTATCTCTGATGCCGCAGGCGCCGCTGTTGCAGCTTAATCTGGGCCAAACCCTGATCGCCGTCGGCGGCAAGGACAGTCTGAATGAAGCGGTGGAGCATCTCCAGCAGTCGATCAAGTACGAGGAAGACGACAGCTTCGCCTGGGAGCAACTTGCCCAGGCCTATGACGGGCTCAATCAGCCAGGTCTGGCGCGCCTGTCCACCGCTGAAGCCCAGTTCTACCAGGGCGACTATATGGCCGCACGCACCTCGGCGGTATGGTCGCAAAAATATCTCGACGCCGCATCGCCCGAATATCGCCGCGCCCGCGATATCGTTATGACCGCCTCTTCCGAAATGGGTATTGCGCCTGTGGAAAAAGAAACGACGCGCCGTCGTCGCAATTAGAAAGCTCTTAAGTGACCGATCCCGACACGCCTCAAGCCGCCCCGCCCATCCGCACCCATCTGTGGAAGGATGTCTTTTCGCAGGCCAATATCACGACGGGCCTTGCAGTCTTCGCAGTTGTCCTGGCTGGCGCACCTTATGTCGTGCCGCAGGTGCAGAGCTTTGTCGTCGAGCATGGCATGCTGAACCGTCCGGCCATGCTGGAAACCGCAAGCAACAAACTGTCAGCCCAGAGAGATGAAGAACGATCACAGGCGCTGAAGGCCGGCATCAAGAGCCATCACGACTCGCTGTTCAACGACAAGGCAGACCCTATCCTTGGTAATCCGAACGCACCGATCAAGATCGTCGAGTTCCTTGACTATTATTGCGGCTATTGCCGATCCTCGACGCCGCCGCTCAGGGACTTTTTAGCCGAAAATCCCGACGTCGCCATCATCGTCAAGGAATACCCGGTCATCGGTCAAAATTCACGCCCCCTGGCGGCGCGAGCCCTGGCGGCGGCACGGCTGGGTCATTATGAAGCTGTGCATTACGCCTTCATGACCGAAAACATCAAATCCGAAGCCGATCTTGATGCCGCGCTCACCAAGGCCGGCGTTGATCCGAAGCAGATCCTGGCCCTGGCTGGGTCTCCCGACATCCAGGCGCATATCGACAAGGTGGTGGCGCTCGGCGCTGACATTGGCGCCACCGGCACCCCAACCTTCGTCATCGGTGATCAGGCCATCGATGGCGCCAAGATCGATGCTCTAAAAAAAGCCGTAGAGGCCGCCAGAGCTGCGAATAAGCCCTAGCACTACTTTGGCAGAAAATGAATTTTGAGGATTCCCCCGGCTGACATTGCGTGATTCATAGAGAGCCAGCTTTAAGGAGACTGGCGATGTCGGAACATTGGCGCGTAGATTTGGAAGATTGGTTGACGCCCTTCCTGGTGGCCTTGCGGCATAAGACCCGGATGCGGCTGTGCCCTGCCTATATTGCAGGCCTGATTGGCCCGGGTGACCGCAAGAGTGTCCAGCCGATGGCCGCCCGCGATGGCGAGTTTGGCTATGACCAACTCCATCATTTTGTCTCTGACGGCGTTTGGGAAAGTGGACCGCTTGAAGCCGTTCTCCTGAAGGAGGCCGACCGTCTGGTGGGGGATGATGCCGGTTATCTTGTCATCGATGACACGGCGCTGCCGAAAAAGGGCAGCCATTCGGTTGGCGTGGCGGCGCAATATGCTTCCTCGCTTGGCAAGACGTCCAACTGCCAGTCGCTTGTTTCGGTGACGCTGGCATCGCGCGAAGTGCCTGTGATGGTGGGCCTGCGCCTGTTCTTGCCCGAGAGTTGGACGAATGATGTCGCGCGGATGAACCGGGCTCGGGTCCCGCAAGAATGCCAGGTTGCCCTGACAAAGCCGGAGATCGCCATTGAGGAAATTGATCGTGTTATAGCCTCTGGGGCCCGGTTCGGGTGCGTGCTGGCCGATGCTGGCTATGGGTCAAGCGGGCCGTTCCGCGAGGCCCTGAGCAAGCGCGACCTGTTGTGGGCCGTCGGCATATCACGGCGTCAGAATGTGTATCAGGCAGACGTCGGCCTAATCTTCCCGGAAGCGGCAACCGGAAGGCGGCGCAAATACCATGTCCCTGACGATGTTGCTGTCTCTGCCGAAAAGATGTTGGCTGATGGGAAATGGAAGAAAGTAAGTTGGCGGCGCGGAACCAAAGGCAAGCTGAACTGCCAGTTTGCCGCTTGCCGCGTTCGGGTCGCAGATGGCCACAGGCATCGTATGAGCGACGGTCGTGTCCAAGCCATGCCTGGCGAGGAGGAGGTCTGGCTGGTCGGGGAAAGGCGTTCAACCGGAGAACAGAAATACTACCTGTCAAACCTGCCTGCCGACGCCCCCCTCAAGATGCTAGCCGCGGCTATCAAGGCAAGGTGGATCTGCGAACAGGCACATCAGCAACTCAAGGAAGAGCTTGGGCTTGATCACTTCGAAGGCAGGTCATGGACCGGTTTGCACCGACATTGTCTAATGGCGATGATCGCTTTTGCATTTCTCCAATCCCGCCGCCTCAAAGCAGCGGGACGAAAAAAAAAAGTTGGGGGGCCACCGCCTCAGCCGACAATGCCCGCCATCCGCCAGGCCATTCTCGACCTCTTCATGCGACCGCCACCAAGGCGCTGTCCCCACTGTGACAAACGCCTCGCCGAGCCCGCCAAGAATAATATGCCAAAGTAGTGCTAGTGTTGTGACTTTAACGCCTGTCGCCCCCTGGCGACCTTTTCAAGAATGTCTGTAGCGGATTTGGTCCAAACGAAGGGCTTTGGATCGGCGTTGTGATGATCGAGATAGTCTTGAATTGCGCCTTCGAGTTCGGCGACACTCTTGAACACGCCGCAGCGGATGCGATCGCCTGTTATCAAGCCGAAAAAGCGTTCGACCTGATTGAGCCAGGACGCCGAAGTGGGGGTGAAATGCATGTGGAAGCGAGGATGTTTGGCCAGCCATGCTTTGACCGCCGGATGCTTATGGGTGGCATAGTTGTCGGCGATCAGGTGCAGGTCGAAGCCCTTGGGCGTGCTGCGGTCGATGAGTCGAAGGAATTTGAGCCATTCCTGGTGCCGATGACGTTTCATGCATTCGCCGATCACCCTGCCGGTGGCGACATCGAGGGCGGCGAACAGTGTCGTCGTGCCATGCCGCTTATAGTCGTGGGTCATCGTTCCCGCCCGCCCCTTCTTCATTGGCAGGCCCGGTTGGGTGCGGTCCAGCGCCTGGATCTGTGACTTCTCATCGACCGAGAACACCAGTGCCCGGTCCGGCGGATCAAGATAGAGACCGACGACGTCCGTCACCTTCTCGACGAACTGCTTGTCGTTCGACAGTTTGAACGTCTTGGTCAAATGGGGCTTGAGCCCATGCGCGCTCCAAATGCGCTGTACGCTGGTGTGGCTCAGACCCACCGCCTTGGCAAGCGTGCGCGCGCTCCATTGCGTGGCAGCCGGTGGCTTCTGTCGCAGCGTCATCTCGACCACACGCGCAATGACTTCGGCGCTCAACGGCGTCTTACGGCCAGGCCGGGTCGCGTCGCGCCCAAGCCCATCGACACCCTGCTCAAGATAACGATCGCGCCAGCGGTAGGCCGTCTTCTTGGTCTTGCCCAGCGTCCGCACAATCGACGCCAAACTCGCCGCGTCCGCCCACATCAGCACGATCCGCGCACGCCAAACAAGCTTCTGCGGCGTGTTCCGGTCCGCCACCCAACCTTCCAACCGCACCCGAGCCTCAGGCGACAGCAACAGCCTTTTGTCCATGTCCATCGACACAGACTCGCATATTTGCAAGATCAAGGGAATCCATCCGTTGATTCCGCAACACTAGATCAGGCCACCTAACGGCGAGGACGGATCGGCGTAGAGCTTGCGCTGCATCCGTCCGGCCAGATAGGCATCACGACCGGCCATGACCGCATACTTCATGGCGCGCGCCATGCGGATCGGGTCTTTCGCCTCGGCAATCGCCGTGTTCATCAGCACTGCGTCGCAACCCAGTTCCATGGCTTCGGCCGCTTCCGAAGCTGTGCCCACCCCGGCATCGACCAGCACCGGCACCTTGGCGTTCTCGATGATAATGCGCAGGGTGACAGGGTTCTGGATGCCGAGACCGGAACCGATCGGCGCGGCCAGCGGCATGATGGCGGCGGCGCCCGCCTCTTCCAGTTTGCGCGCATAGACCGGGTCATCGCTGCAATAGACCATGACGTCGAAGCCATCCTTCACCAGCAGCTTGAGTGAGCGCAGCGTCTCTTCCATGTCCGGATAGAGGGTCTTGGGATCGGAGAGGACTTCGAGCTTGACCAAATTCCAGCCACCGGCCTCCCGCGCCAGACGCAGGGTGCGCACCGCATCCTCGCCAGTGAAGCAACCGGCCGTATTGGGCAGATAGGTGAATTCGTCCTGCTTCACGTAATCCATCAGCATGGGCTGATTTGGGTCGGTCAGGTTGACGCGACGCACGGCGACCGTCACGATTTCGGCACCGGACGCCTTGGCGGCGGCGGCATTCTGGGCATAGTCCTTGTACTTGCCGGTGCCGACAATCAGACGCGACGTAAAGGTGCGGCCCGCAACACTCCAGGTCTCTGGCAATGTTTCTGTTTTCAAAGCTTGGTCGTCCATTAGCCGCCTCCTACAAAATGTACAATTTCCACACGGTCACCGTCGGCGATCGCCGTGGACAGATAGGTCGAACGCGGCACGATTTCGAGATTCTTCTCGATGGCCACCTTGCGGCCTTCGAGCCCGATTTCATCGATCAAAGCCGTGAGTGTGGTGGCCGTAACCTCCCTTTCCTCACCGTTCAACAGTATTTTCACCATTTTTACGCCATTTTTGCCACTAAGGGCCTGTTGCAATGCGAGACTAGGCTTGTGAGCCTCTTCCCGACACGTTAGAAGAATTGCTTCGTTGCTTCTACGAAGGTTTCATGTCCAAGCCCATATATGTCCTCAACGGCCCAAACCTCAACCTCCTTGGGGTAAGAGAGCCGGAAATTTATGGCTACGACACCCTCGCCGATATTGAATCGCGTTGCGCCGTCTTGCTTGAAGGCACAGATCACGGTCTGGTGTTCCGGCAAAGCAATCACGAAGGCCAGTTGGTTGACTGGATTCAGGAGGCCCGCACCGAGGCCAGCGCGCTGATCATCAATCCGGCAGCCTACACCCACACCTCTGTAGCGCTCTATGACGCCTGCAAGGCATTGAGTATCCCCATCATCGAATGCCACCTCTCCAATCCCCACGCCCGCGAAAGCTTCCGGCATCACTCATATGTGTCGCTGGCGGCGAAAGGGATTGTTGCAGGATTTGGTTCCATTGGTTATGAACTGGCCATTCGCGCCGTTTTGCCCCTCGTTAAACAGTAGAGTCTTTTTATTTTTCAAGACTTTGTACAAGGCTATCACATGACAACTCCCAAAGCTCCCGCCGCCGATCCGATCGACCCTAAGCTGATCCGCAAGCTCGCCGACATCCTGAAGGAAACCGAGCTGACCGAGATCGAGGTCGAACAGGGCGATCTCAAGATCCGCGTGGCGCGCCAGCTTACAGCGGCCCCCAGCGTTGCCTATGCGCAAAGCTATGCGCCCGCTCCCACGGCCCCTGTTGCTGCGCCTGCGGCCGATGTCGCACCGGCTCCCGCTGCAGCGTCCGCCGTCGCCAAGGACGCCATCAAATCGCCTATGGTCGGCACGGTCTATCTACAGGCCCAGCCCGGCACGCCTGCCTTCATCAAGGTGGGTGACAAGGTCAAGCAAGGCCAGACCCTGCTGATCATCGAAGCCATGAAGACGATGAACCCTATTCCGTCGCCACGTGAAGGCGTTGTGGCCCAGATTCTGGTCAGCGATTCCCAACCCGTCGAATTCGGCGAAGCGCTCGTCGTCTTCGAGTAAGACACATGACTCAAGATTCCCCAGTAAAGACCTTCGACAAGATTCTCATCGCCAATCGTGGTGAAATCGCCCTGCGGGTCATCCGCGCCGCCAAGGAAATGGGCATCGCCACCGTGGCCGTCCATTCCGAAGCCGACCGCACCGCCATGCACGTGCATCTGGCCGACGAGTCCGTCTGTATCGGGCCGGCATCGGCCTCGAAGTCGTATCTCAATATCCCGTCGATCATCGCCGCTGCCGAAATCACCGGCGCACAGGCGATCCACCCGGGCTACGGCTTCCTGTCGGAAAACGCCCGCTTCGCTGAGATCGTCGGCGCCCACGGCATGACCTTCATCGGTCCGAAGCCCGAACACATCCGCATGATGGGCGACAAGATCACCGCCAAGCAAGCCGCTAAGGACGCCGGTATCCCGGTTGTTCCAGGTTCCGATGGCGGCGTGTCGACCGTTGAGGAAGCCATGGAAGCGGCTGAAACCATCGGCTTCCCGCTTATCATCAAGGCCGCTGCCGGCGGTGGTGGACGTGGCATGAAGGTCGCCAAGGACCGCGAGTTTCTCGCCGAAGCCGTGCTCAGTGCCCAGACCGAAGCCGCCGCGGCCTTTGGCGACGGGACGGTTTATATGGAACGTTATCTCCAGAAGCCGCGCCACATCGAGATCCAGGTGATCGCCGACAGCCACGGTAATGTCGTCCACCTCGGTGAGCGCGACTGCTCCTTGCAGCGCCGCCACCAGAAGGTGCTCGAAGAAGCGCCTTCGCCGGCCATCGATGATGCCGCGCGCGACAAGATCGGCATGATCGTCGTCAACGCCATCAAGAAGATCGGCTATCTCGGCGTCGGCACCATCGAGTTCCTGTACGAGGACGGTGAATTCTTCTTCATCGAGATGAACACCCGACTTCAGGTCGAGCATCCGGTGACCGAATACGTCACCAACATCGATCTGGTGCGCGAACAAATCCGTATCGCCGAAGGCCTGCCGCTATCGTTCACCCAGGACGATATCAAGCTCAAGGGCCATGCGATCGAAGTCCGCATCAATGCTGAAAACGCCCGCACCTTCGTGCCTTCACCCGGAACGGTCACTGATTTCCACGCGCCCGGCGGTCTCGGTGTGCGCCTGGATTCGGCGATCTATAACGGTTACGCCATCCCGCCCTATTACAACTCGCTGGTCGGCAAACTGATCGTGCACGGCCGCGACCGTCCGGAAGCTCTTGCCCGCCTCAAGCGTGCGCTCGGTGAAACGGTGGTGACGGGTATCGACACGACCATCCCGCTTTTCCTCGACCTGTTGCAGGAAAAGGATGTCCAGTCGGGTGACTACAACATCCACTGGCTGGAAAACTGGATCAAGGCGCAAGAAGCAGGGGCGTAACGTCCCTGCCCCCACAACACGGCGGCGCAAGCCTTGGCTGACTTTACCCTTGATGACCTGATCGACTGCTATCGCACCGGCATCTTCCCTATGTCGGATGCGCGCGATGACGACTATCTGTTCCTCGTCGATCCGCCAATGCGTGGCGTCCTGCCACTCGATGGCTTTCACATTCCATCACGACTGGCCCGCACCGTGCGCAAGGATGCCTATACCATCCGCATTGACACGGCCTTTAGCCAGATCATCGAGCTTTGCGCCGAGGAAGCCATGAACCGCACCTCGACCTGGATCAGCCATTCGATTCAGGCGCTCTATCAGGCGCTGTTCGCGCGTGGGTTGGCGCATAGCGTCGAGGTGTGGTCCAAGGGCGATGACAGTCAATTGCTGGGCGGCCTGTATGGGGTCTCTATCGGCGGCGCCTTCTTTGGTGAAAGCATGGTGTCGCGCGAACGTGACGTCTCGAAGATCGCCCTTGTGCACCTGGTGGCGCGCCTGAAAGCCGGCGGGTTCAGCCTGCTCGATTGCCAATTCCAGACCGACCATCTGAGCCAGTTCGGCGTAATCGAACTGCCGAAGACCGACTACCTGGTCAGGCTGGCGCAGGCTATCGACCTGAAAGGTGATTTTTATGATTTGCCGCGCACGGCTTCGGGGCGCGATGTCATGGACATTCTGACGACTTAGCTCGTGGCGCTGATCAGGGGCTGCCGGCAACTGATCACCCAGGCATCATAGACCGGATGCTGGATAGGATTGAGGCTCGGAGTTCGAGGCAAACGTCCAGCCGCGGAAAACTTCCTTGGACTTGATCGCCGGTGACGTATTGGTGGCCGCCGTCGGATTGGTGCGCACGCGTACATAGGCCATGGCATCCGACATCGGCTCGTCTTCAGCCGTTGTTTCGCAGGCCTTGACCGTATAGATCAGGCCCTTGTAGCGGATGGGCTTGCCGATCGGCGCCTCAAAACGCACGCTTTCCGCCGTCACCTTATCGAGCGCCTCGATAATCGCCACAGCATAACGAGCACGTTTTTGCGGCGCATAGGAAGACGCGCTGGCCTCAGAAGACGATGCTGATTTGGAGGTTGCCTCGGCTTGCGCCACCTTGGACGGCGTCTGCTGCGGCACAAACGGATGGAGTTCGCTCACAGGCGTATCGCTCGGCGATACCGGAGTGGACGCGGGCTTGACCGCTTCGGCCGCTGGCTTGGCTTTTTTCTTTTCCGGCACATAGGGCTTATACTGCACGCCATCGACATAATAGGGCTGCGGATCGTAATCCGCGCTATCGACATAGTGCGGCGCATCACCACCATTACCGCCACGATCGGGCGGTGGCACCTGGGCGGAGGCCGGAATAACCACGCACGCCGCCACAGCCGCAAGCATAGCCCATCCGGAAACGGTGACGCGCTTCATAAGGGGTCGCTCCGGTTAGGGTTTCCAGGCTTCGTAATCGCCGGTCGTCTTCTGGCGTTCGGCCTCTGCATTGAGCGAACCCGATGGGAACTGCGCATAAGGAGTGCCACTCATATTTGGCATGTGGGGCTTTTCCCAAGCCTTGCGACGCAGAGGTTCTTCCGAAGGCGGCGTGTCATAGGTGTAATGCATCCAGCCATGCCAATCGGGCGGAATCTTCGAGGCGTCGGCATAACCGTTGTACAGCACCCAGCGGCGCTTACGGCCCGTATCATAACTGTTCTTGGCGGTGCGACCTTCAAAATAGCGGTTGCCAAACTCGTCCGTGCCGACCTGGCGACCATGCTTGCCAATGGTAAAAAGCGTGCCAAGCGTGGCGCCATTCCACCAGGTAAAAGAAGGAGCGAGTAAATTAAGCAACCAGCGCATCGTCATATATCCTTACCAGAGACGCATCACACGCCCCGAAATTCAACTCCCGACTATAAAGAGCCCGCGTGCGCAGGTAAAGCCGGACAGGAAAATATTGTGCTCGGCAAAAAGCCATCGCGACATCAACATATTGTGGATGAATATACAAAGGGACACCAGATTTATTGATGTATGTAAAAATTAACGCTACATCTGGGGGTAATGTCCGGTAGATTTAAGGATTACACATGCCCTATCTGTCATCCGCCTTGCGCGCGCTCGGCCGGGAGAACGATCTGGAACTGCGCGAGATCGAACGCTCCGCCGGTTTCAGCGAGGTTTTGTGCCCCCGTGACCTGACATCGGTGCAAGTCGAGGCGTGGCTGGACTGGGCTGATTCGCTGCCGCATGACCTGCCGGCGGGCGCAGCGTCGCTTGCCATCGATCCCGAAGCCGATGTTTTTGATGGCGCCATTGCCACCTACGCGCATCGTCTGGCGCAATGGGGCCTGCGCCTCGGTCACTTTGCCGACGCCGCCATGGCCGCAAATTTCGCTGAAGCGATCGAAATGACCCTGCTGTCCGGGCTGGCGGCACCGGCCCTTGGAAAGGCGTCTGGCCAACGTGTGCACCCGACGGCCCGTGACGTACTGCCCCCTCTTGCTGACAGCGAGCCTTTGTTCCTCGATGATCCGGCGGGCCGGCAATCGCTCAATCAAGTGTTGATCGAAGCACGCGCCACGACACTGGTATCAGCGGCCCAGACGCGACTGGCGCAGGCGCTCGATGATATCAGCCACGCCATTGATCGTTCAGAAGGCGATCAGCGCGCCAGCCTGAAACACAATCCTGCGCTTGCACGTGCCGCCAGCAAGGCGCGTCGCTTTGGCGCCTCGGATACCTTAATCGCACGGCAGATCCAGATCAGTCAGGGCATGGTACCAGCGGATTGGTCACGCACGCCCGCGCCCGCGCCTGCCAAGCCGCGCCTGCGCGCCGTTATAGGCGAACGTGACCTCTTAAGCGCCGGCGATCCGTCATCCGTTCTGGCGGCGGAAACCGCGCTCGAAACCGGCGCCATGTCTATTGTTTTTAATCCGCACGACGCCGAGGTGGTCGAAGCGCACAATTTTGCCGCCAGCGCCGCCATCAATATTGATAAGTTTTTCGATGATCTTGGAGACTTCGCCAGCGAAACCTTTATCGAAACCATAGGCCTGTGGACGCAAGCGCTCGATATTGAAGCCGCCATCGGGTTCTCGTCCACCCTGGAAGACAGCCAGCGCCGCCACGCGACACGCCCCTTGAGTCTGACTCTTGCCGGCCTTGGCGAAGCGATTATGGGCCAGGGTCTGAGCCTGAATGACAAGGCGGGTACTGACCTCGCCACGCATATCTTTGCCCTGTTTGAAGCCGCCGCCGCCCATGCCTCGGCGACCCTGGCCGCGCATATCGGCGCCTATGGCGATTTTGCCGCTGACAAGGCCGAGCAAACCGACCGTCTCAGCCAGCGCCTGTATCAGATCACGGCGCTCAAAGGCCATGCCGGGCTCAAATCACACGCGCTTGACCTGATCCAGACCGCGCTCAAACTGGCCAAGAAAACCGGCCTGCGCAATGCTCAGGTCACCGGTCTGTTCGATGATGCCGAACTGGCCTTACGCCTGGGCGTCGGCCTCGGCGATCGCGGCGTCACCGATCTGCTGACGGTTATGGAAACTGAAGACGGTATTTTCGTCCCCACCGTGAAAGCCTGTGTCATCAAGGGCTTGCAGGCCATATCTCAGACATGGGGGGATGTACGCGGCGTACTTATGGGGCATCGCAGCCTGATTGATGCGCCGCATATCCACGTCAGCGCTTTGAAATCCAAGGGCCTGAGCGAGTTCGAGATCGACCGCCTGGAAGCGGCCCTGCTCACGTCTTCCAGCCTCGCTGAGGTGTTTTCGGTGCGTCATATCGATTCCGCCTTTATCCAGGACATTTGGGGCCTGAGCGAAAGCGATCTGTCAGATCCCTCGCTTAACCTTCTGGACATCATGGGCTTTTCGCCAACAGAAGTTCTGATGGCCGAGGCCCATATTTTTGGCCACAAAGACCCCGAAGCCCTCAAACTGGTCAGTGACGCCACCTACCATCTGCTCGCACCCGTCGGTCGCAAAGCGCAAATCCAGTTGCGTCAACAGATCGAAGCCTTGCTCGATGCGCCGGCCGTAGCCCCGTTTTCCTTGGCCTGGGACCAGGGTGTGCTAGACGTCATGAAGCTCTATTCCCTCGCGGCCAGTTCCGGCCTGCGCGCCATTTCCGCGGTGCGCGCTGAGGCGCCACTTGATTTCGCGCTCGATATTCCCGATGTGGATGAAGCGCCAAAACGTACTTCCGAGCCCGCCCCCGCCAGGGAAACCGCTGCACGTATCATTGAAAAAATCGTAGAGCGCGAGCGGACGCGCACCAAGCTGCCGGATCGCCGCAAGGGCTATATCCAGAAGGCGGGCGTCGGCGGCCACAAGGTCTACATCCATACCGGTGAATATGAAAACGGCACGCTTGGCGAAATTTTCATCGACATGCACAAGGAAGGCGCTGCCTTCCGCTCGCTGATGAACAATTTCGCCATCGCCATCTCGATCGGTCTGCAATACGGCGTACCACTTGAAGAGTTTGTCGAGGCCTATGTTTTCACGCGTTTCGAGCCGGCGGGCCCCGTGACCGGCAATGATCGCGTCAAGTCGGCAACCTCGATCCTGGATTATATCTTCCGCGAACTGGCCATTTCCTATCTCGACCGCGATGATCTTTCCAACGCCGATCCTTCAGAACTGAATGCCGATGGTTTGGGGCAGGGCTATTTCCATGGCGATGCGTTGCCGGAGACCGACGATGCGCCCAGCAACGCCATGCCGGCGTCGCAACTGATTTCGAAAGGGTTCGCACGCGGTACAGCGACCGATAATCTGGTGGTGGTGCCTTTTGGCAATCGCAAAAAATCCGAACCTGATAAGGCCTTGGTAAGCCAGGATGATGTAGACGAGCGGTAATATCGGTAATGGCCCGCCTCTTGCTGGTGTTCCTGCAAATCTTAGCGAAGGTGTCCTTTTATGAAACGTATAGCGCTTGTCCTTCTTGCCGCCTCTTTCCTGGCTGCACCGGCTATGGCTCAAAATGCCTCTCAGGTCAGTGCGGCACAAAATGGCGCCAATTGCCCGAAGTGCAATCTTTTCCAGGCCGATTTCAACAATCGTACCCTTAAGAACAAGAACTTCGCCGGTGCCCGCCTGCGTCAATCCGATATGGGGCTGGGCATTTTCAACGGCACCAGCTTTGCTGGCGCTGATCTGCGCGACATTAATGCCTCCGCTGCCTTGTTTGGCCGCTCCAACTTCTCCGGTGCCAACCTGACCAACGCCAATTTCGTCGGCGCCTATCTCGAACACGCCAACTTCAAAGGCGCTTTCCTCTCCGGCGTCAACTTCTCCGGTGCGGAAATGCGCACAGCGACCGGCCTGACGCAGCGCCAGATGGACCAGACCTGCGGCGACCGCGCCACGGAACTGCCCGCCGGTCTGCGCATTCCGGTTTGCACAGTGCAGTAAGTGCTGCTGATTTATGGGGTTTGGGGCTGTGCCCCCATAAACCATAAATCAGGGTACCTTGATCGGCATCTGCGTGCGGATATGCAGTTCTTTCAACTGCTTATCGAGCACATCAGAAGGCGCACTCATCATCACATCCTGCCCCTGTTGGTTCAGAGGGAAGGCGATAACCTCGCGGATGGCCTGCTGGCCAGCCAGCAGCATCACAATACGGTCGATACCCGGCGCCAGACCACCGTGCGGCGGTGCGCCGTATTTGAAGGCGTTGAGCATGCCGCCGAATTGCGACTCAACGAACGCTTCGTCATAGCCAGCGATCTCGAAGGCTTTCAGCATGATATCCTGCTTGTGGTTCCGGATCGCACCCGAGCACAACTCATAACCATTACAGACGATGTCGTACTGATAGGCCAGAATATCGAGCGGGTCTTTGGTTTGCAGCGCTTCCATCTCGCCTTGCGGCATCGAGAACGGATTGTGCGAGAAATCGACCTTCTTTTCCTCATCGTTGAACTCGAACATCGGGAAATCGACGATCCAGCAGAACTTGAACTGATCTTCATCAACCAGGCCGAGATCGGTGCCGACCTTGGTGCGGGCGGAACCGGCGAACTTGTAGAACACCTTAGGATCGCCAGCCACGAAGAAGGCAGCATCGCCCTGGCCAAGACCAAGCTGGGCCATCAGCGCGTTGGTGCCGTCTTGACCCAGGTTCTTGGCAATCGGACCGCCCCAGGCGCCCTGATCCTCCGACCAGAAGATATAGCCAAGGCCGGGCTGACCTTCGCCCTGCGCCCATGAGTTCATGCGATCGCAGAAGGCGCGCGATCCGCCCTTCGGCGCCGGAATACCCCAAACTGCATTGGCGGAATTTTCGAGGATACGCGCGAAGAGACCGAAACCACCGCCACGGAATCGCTCGGAGACATCCTGCATCTCGATGGGATTGCGCAGGTCGGGCTTGTCCGAACCGTACTTCGCGATCGATTCACGGTAAGGGATGCGCACGAACGGATAGGATGAGACGCGCTTGCCTTCGCCGAATTCGGTGAAGAGGCCGTGCATTAAGGGCTCAATCGCCGCGAACACGTCTTCCTGCGTCACAAAGCTCATCTCGACATCGAGCTGGTAGAATTCAAGCGAACGATCGGCGCGCAGGTCTTCATCGCGGAAACACGGCGCGATCTGGAAATAACGATCGAAACCCGAAACCATCAACAGTTGCTTGAACTGCTGCGGCGCCTGCGGCAACGCGTAGAACTTGCCGGCATGGAGACGCGACGGCACGAGGAAATCGCGCGCGCCTTCAGGCGACGAGGCCGTCAGGATCGGCGTTTGATACTCAAGGAAGCCCTGATCAACCATGCGCTGGCGGATCGAGTGGATCACACGCGAACGCAGCACGATGTTCTTGTGCAGGGTTTCACGGCGCAGATCGAGGAAGCGGTTCTTCAGGCGGATTTCTTCGGGATAGTCAGGCTCACCGAAGACCGGCAGCGGCAGTTCGGCGGCTTCCGACAGCACTTCGACCCCAGCGACATAGACCTCGACCTCGCCGGTCGGCAGGTTGGCGTTGATGGTGGCGCCGTCTCGCGCCACAACCTTGCCATCGACGCGAATGACGCTTTCGGCCCGCAGGCGCTCGACCTTGGCGAAACCGGGCGACGACGGATCGAAGACCAGTTGTGTCAGGCCGTAATGGTCACGCAGGTCAATGAACAACAGGCCGCCGTGGTCACGCTTGCGGTGAATCCAGCCCGAAAGGCGGGTTTGCGAACCGGCATCGGAGGCGCGCAGGGCACCACAGGTATGGGAGCGATAGATATGCATGAAACAGCCAATAAGATAAGGAAATTTGTTGCGCCGTAAGGGACATGATGCGCCCGGCTTGTCAAGCATTTTGCCGCGGATCATGGCATCGCGGCCTTGATTCTACTCACAATCTCCAGACAGCCATCCACGCTTTATCTGGTGGTGGCGCATTGTTATTCCGGCGCGGGACTTCTACATTAGAGCCATGTCCTTGCAACTGCCCCTTGACCTGGAGACGCCGGATCGCTTCAGCCGCGACAACTTCATCGCCAATACGGCGCTGACGACCACACTCGCCGTGCTCATGCATCCTGATCAATGGTTGAGTCCGCATCTGATCCTGATGGGGCCCAAAGGCAGCGGCAAAACCCATCTTGGCCACATCTTCGCGGATCATACCGGCGGCCGCTTCCTGACCGCAACGCAAACGCATAGCCTGGATGAACTGGCCAACACCGCCTACGTGGTCGATGATGCCGAAGACGCTTCCGAAGAGGCCTTGTTCCACCTCTGCAATCACGTTCAAAAAATCGGGCAACAACTTGTTTTACTGACCGAAAACCAACCGATTGCCTGGAATGTCAAGCTGCCCGATCTGAGCAGCCGGCTTAATGCCATGCGTATTTTGAGCCTGCCCGAACCCGACGAAGACCTGCTCATCGCCATCCTCAATAAGCTGTTCGCTCAGCGTGCGATCTCGCCCTCCCCCGACTTTATCGACTATATCGCCCGGCGCATGGACCGTTCGGTCGGGGCTGCACAAAAAATTGTCACAGAACTGGAGCATTATGCCAATGGACGTGCGTTCAACCGCGCCCTGGCCAAATCCTTCTTCGATCAGAACGGCGACTTTTTCGAACCTGAAACAGGTATGCCCTTCTGAAATCGCAGTAACCCTAATGGTTTTTTGACAGTTTTTAAGGGTTGAGCGCTATAATCGCGAAAATTGAGCAAAAGTGACCCAATATGATTGATTCGAATATGGCTGTGCAAATGTCTTCCGATGCTTCGTCAGCGCCCGAGGACAACAGCCATGCGGCAACACCAGCTTTCGATTTCAGCAATGACGCGACGCTCGATCCGTCGCTCTATATCAATCGTGAACTGAGCTGGCTGGCCTTCAATCAGCGCGTCATCGAAGAAGCCAAGAATCCGCGCCATCCACTGTTAGAACGTCTGCGCTTCCTGTCGATCTCGGCCAACAACCTCGATGAATTCTACATGGTGCGGGTGGCCGGTCTGCAAGGCCAGGTGCGCGAAGGCGTCCGCGTGCTCAGCGTCGATGGACACACGCCGCACGAGCAGTTGGAGATGGTCAATAGCGCCGCCGGTAACCTGATGAGCAAGCAGCAGGCGATCTGGTCGCATATCCGTAACCAGTTGCACGAGAATGGCCTCAACCTTCTGTCCGCCAAGGACGTCAACAAAACCGATATGGCCTGGCTGGAAAAGCTCTACGAAAGTCAGCTTTTCCCGGTTCTGACACCGATGGCGATCGACCCGGCTCACCCCTTCCCGTTTATTCCCAATCTGGGCTTCTCGATCGTCCTCAAGCTGGTGCGCCGTAAGGACAACAAGACCATGTACGCGCTTGTGCCGATCCCGACCGGCGTAAAGCGCTTCTGGGAAGTCGAATCGGCCGCGCGCAAGGCGGGTGACACACGCCGAAAATTCATCTCGCTTGAGAATTTCGTCTCGCTGTTCCTGCACCAGCTTTTCCCCGGCTTCGATATCATTTCTCGCGGTCTGTTCCGTATCCTGCGCGATTCCGATATCGAAATGGAAGAAGAAGCCGAAGATCTGGTGCGTGAGTTCGAGGCCCTGATCAAGCAGCGCCGCCTCGGCTCTGTCGTGCGCGTCGAGATCGACTCGACCATGCCGGATGACCTGCGCGCCTTTATCGTGGGTCACCTGCACGCCGCCGCTGAAGACGTCGTTAATATCACCGGAATCCTCGGTATGGCCGAGGTGTCGCAACTGATCCCGCGTGACCGTAACGACCTGAAATTCAAGCCCTTCGAACCGCGCTTCCCCGAGCGTATCCGCGATAACGGCGGCGATGTGTTCGGCGCCATCCGCGAGAAGGACATTCTGGTTCACCACCCCTTCGAGAGCTTCGATGCGGTGGTGCAGTTCCTCAAGCAATCGGCGCGTGATCCCAACGTCATCGCCATAAAACAGACCCTTTACCGCACCTCGAAGGACAGCCCCATCGTCGCGGCCCTGATCGAAGCCGCCGAACAGGGCAAGAATGTCACCGCGCTTGTGGAGATCAAGGCGCGTTTCGATGAAGAAGCCAACCTGCGCTGGGCCCGCGCCATGGAACGCGCCGGCGTTCATGTCGTTTACGGTTTCGTCGAGTACAAAACCCACGCCAAGCTGTCGGTCGTCGTGCGGCGCGAAGGTGAGACCTTGCGCACCTATTGCCACTTTGGCACCGGCAACTATCACCCGATCACCGCCAAGGTCTATACCGACCTGTCGCTCTTTACGGCCAATCCGGAACTGGGCCGCGACGCCATGCGCGTGTTCAACTTCATCACCGGCTATGCGCGCCCCGATATGATGGAGAAGCTCTATTTCTCGCCCGTTACCTTAAAGCCAGGCCTTATCCATCTGATCGATCAAGAAATTATCAACGCCAAGGCCGGCAAGCCAGCGCAGATCTGGGCCAAGCTCAATGCCCTGGTCGACCCGCCCATCATCAAGAAACTCTATCAGGCGTCTCAGGCTGGCGTGCAGATCGACCTCGTCATTCGCGGCATCTGCTGCCTGCGTCCGGGCCTGCCCGGCGTATCGGAAAACATCCGCGTCAAATCGATCGTCGGTCGTTTCCTCGAACATTCGCGCATCGTCTGCTTCGCCAACGGCCATGCCCTGCCGTCCGATCAGGCGCGCGTCTTTATCTCCAGCGCCGACTGGATGAGCCGCAACCTTGATCGTCGCGTCGAAACCCTGATCCCGATCGAAAATCCGACCGTCCACCGTCAGGTGCTCGATCAGATCATGGTGGCCAACCTCAATGACGAGGCCCAGACCTGGTATCTCAATAAGGACGGGAGCTATCATCGTATCGATGTCAGCCATCTTGAAGAGCCCTTCTCGGCCCACGATTACTTCATGACCAACCCGTCGCTTTCCGGTCGCGGTCGTGGTGTGAAGGATCTGCCGCAGGCCTTCGATCACGTGGGCGCGCGCAAGTAAAACCGCTCACGAGGAAGTCAGCCAACAGACGCTTAAAAGACTGGCCAAACTCGGCCAAAAGCGTTAGCGAAGGTATCTCTCGGGCGTAGATTGCGGGAAACTGATCAACTTGAATTATAATACCGCTGTCATCGATATCGGCTCGAATTCCGTTCGTCTGGTGATTTACCGCATCGAAGGCCGGTCCATCTGGCCGCTGTTCAATGAAAAAGTGCTGGCAGGCCTTGGCCGCGAGCTTAAGGTCACTGGCAGCCTCCACAAGGGCGGGATGCGTGAAAGCCTGATCGCGCTGCGTCGCTTCAAGGCGATCCTCGAAACCTACGATCTGAAGAACATCCATGTCGTCGCCACGGCCGCCATCCGTGACGCAGTAGATGGGCCGGATTTTGTCGATTCCATCCTCCAGCAGACCGGCTTCCGCGTCCGCGTTTTGAGCGGCGCCGAGGAAGCGCACTATTCCGCCATGGGCGTGAAATGCGGCCATCTCGATGCCCAGGGCGTCGTTGGCGATCTCGGTGGCTCCAGCCTCGAACTGGTCAATCTGAGCGATAATGATGAACAAGGGCGACGCGGCGTCACCCTGCCGCTTGGCCCCTTCGCACTTGGTGCGCCGAAGCCCGTTGAGCCGGACGTCACCTACAAAATCATTCGTGACCGCCTGGAGCCTTTGGTCGGCCGTTTTTCCGATGGTCAATTCCATGCTGTCGGTGGTGCCTGGCGCAATCTGGCGCTTATATGGATGCAAAAGCAGAACTATCCGCTTCATGTCATTCAGCAATTTGAGCTGCCTGCCCGTGAGGCCTTATCCATCGCCCGTCTGATCGCCACGCAATCACCATCGTCGCTGGAACGCGTGCCCGGCGTTTCCAAGCGCCGTCTGGAAAACATCTCGTATGCTGCCCTCGTTCTGCAGGGCCTGATCGAGGTGCTCAAGTTCGATACGCTATGCTTCTCGGCCTTTGGTCTGCGCGAAGGCCTGCTTTTTGAAGCGCTCGATGACAAGCTGAAAATCGAAGATCCTCTTATCGCTGGTTGCGCTGCACTTGGCCACCGTTTGGGAATCAATGATGATCTCGGTGTGGCCTTAGCAGATTGGGCGAAGGAATTTTACGACAGCACCGATACCGTGCTGATCGAGCGCCCGGCAGAAAAGTTGATCCGCGCCGCCGCCAAGCTCTCCGATATCGGCGCGCGTTTGCATCCGGACCATCGTGCCGATCTGGCCTGCGATCAGGTTTTGCGCGCGCCTATTCCGGGCCAAAACCACCAGGAGCGCGTCTTCCTCGCCTGCACCATCTACACCCGTTACAGCGGCGATGCCTACACGAAGGAACCCGTGCTGATCAGCCGTATTCTGGGCGAAGAGATGCACCTGCAGGCCACACAACTGGGCCTGCTGCTGCGCCTTGGTTGCGACCTCTCGGCCAAGTCTGCCAAACTGTTGAGCTATGCCCATATCCGGCAACAGGAGTTGCATCTGATCCTGAGCGCCAAATCGGGATGGGAAGACCTGCTGCTTGGTGAACAAACCCGTCGCCGTGCAAGGTCTCTCTCTCAGGCGATGAAGCTCAGCCTGAACATCATCACCTACTAAGTGGGGTCAGTCTAGCTCGACGACTTCAACCTTGGTGCCATTCAGCACCAGGGCAAGCTCGCCGCGCTTAAGACGCAGAGCATCCTCTCCAAAAACCTTACGGCGCCAGCCTTCGAGCGCGGTCACCTTAGCATTGTCGTCGAGGGCGATCTTCTCCAGATCGGAAACCGTGGCGATCAGTTTCGGCGCTACGCCTTCTTCTTCGCAGCGGATACGCAGCAGCACTTTCAGAAGTTCAACCACCGAAGGCGGCACCTGAACCGGCGGGGCTGATTTCTCAACCTTGGGCGCGAAGGATTCCGGATTTTTCAACACATTGCGGATGATCTCAGAAAGATCGAGACCGAATTTCGAGGCGCCAAAGCCCTTCGACGTCGAGCGCAGATGATCGAACGCCGCGGGCTCGGTCGGAATCTGCGTGGCGATTTCATCAACGCCTTCATCCTTAAGGATACGACCGCGCGGCATATCGCGTTCCTGCGCCATACGTTCGCGCCACGCTGCCACCTGCGCGAAGACCGCCATATACTTGACCGAATTCTTGCGCGGCTTGAGGCGACGCCAGGCCTCATCGGGATTGGTCGAATAGAGTGCTGGCTGCGACAGCGCCTTCATCTCTTCCGATACCCAATCAAGACGCCCCTGCTTATCAAGACGATCGCGCAATTTGGGGAACAGTTTAGCCAGATGGGTGACATCGCCCAGCGCATAGTGCAGTTGCTGCTCACTCAGAGGCCGGCGCGACCAGTCAGTAAAACGTGACCCCTTGTCGATATCGATCTTGAGCTTTTGGCGCACCAGCGAATCATAAGCCACCTGATCGCCATAACCGGCTGCCATGGCCGCCACCTGTGTATCGAAGACCGGCGCCGGCATGCAGCCAAGATTGACGAAGATTTCCATGTCCTGACGACAGGCATGAAACACCTTCAAGACATTTTCATCGCCCAGGACATCAAGAAAAGGCTTTAAATCCAAGTCCTTCGCCAACGGATCGATAATCGCCGCATGATTTTCGCTCGCCGCCTGGATCAGACAGAGCTTAGGCCAATAGGTCGTTTCACGCATGAATTCGGTGTCGACCGTAATAAAGGGGGCGGATTTTATCGCTTCACAGAAGGCGATCAGGTCATTGGTATTTGTAATTGGTGTCATTTTGTAGTTATAGCAAACCGAAACGGGTCTCATAGACCCAAAAGTGATCACAGGAATTATTTTTATGTCCGAACCCGGCTCAAAATCTGGCTTAACTTACGCCGCCTCCGGTGTCGATATCGATGCAGGCGAAGCGCTGGTCGATGCCATCAAGCCGCTGGCCAAATCCACCCGCCGCCCCGGCGCGGAAGCCAGTCTCGGTGGCTTTGGCGCTCTGTTCGATCTGCGCGCCGCCGGCTATGATGATCCCCTGATCGTTACCACGACCGACGGCGTCGGCACCAAGCTCAAGATCGCCATCGAGACGCATCGCCACGATACGGTCGGCATCGATCTCGTCGCCATGTGTGTCAACGATCTGCTGGCGCAAGGCGCCGAGCCTTTGATGTTCCTCGACTATTACGCCACCTCCAAGCTCGACGTCGATACCGCCAAGCGCGTGGTCGCCGGCATCGCCGAAGGCTGCAAGCGCGCCGGCTGTGCGCTGGTCGGTGGCGAAACGGCTGAAATGCCCGGCATGTATGGAAATGACGATTATGATCTGGCCGGCTTCTCGGTCGGCGCCGTTGATCGCAACAAGGTGCTACCGCGCATGGACGATATGCGCGAGGGTGATGTCATTATCGGCCTCGCCTCTTCCGGTCCACACTCCAACGGCTATTCGCTGATCCGCAAGGTGATCGAGCTTTCCGGCCTGTCCTGGGCTTCGGATGCACCGTTTGCCAAGGGCATGTCGCTGGCTCAGGCCCTGCTGGAGCCGACCCGCATCTATATCAAGACGGTTCTGCCGCTGATGAAATACGGCCTGATCAAGGGTGGCGCCCACATCACGGGTGGCGGCCTGATCGAAAACCCCGATCGCGCCGTGCCCGATCACCTGACCGCCACCTTCGATTTCGATGGCTGGGAATTCCCGCCCGTGTTCAAATGGCTGATGGAAACCGGCAATATCGACAAGCACGAAATGCTGCGCACCTTTAACTGCGGCGTTGGCTTCGTGGTCTATGTCGCGCCGAAGGATGCCGACGCGGTGCTGGCCGCCTTGCTCAATGCTGGTGAAGACGCCTTCATCTGCGGTCAACTGGCGGCAAAGTAATCTCTAAGCCCCGCGCTCAAGGAGCGAAGCGTTAGCGCATGAAAAAAACTAGAACGGCCATTTTTATCTCCGGCCGCGGCTCCAACATGATGGCGCTGGTCGAAGCGGCCAAGTCGCCTGACTTTCCGGCGGAATTCGTGCTGGTCGTATCCAACGATCCCAATGCCGCCGGTCTGGCATGGGCGGCGGCGCAAGGCATCAAGACCTTCGCGCTCGATCACAAGCCCTTCGGCAAGGATCGTGAATCGCATGAGCGTCAGATTGACGCTGCTTTGCGCGCCGAAGGTGTCGAGTTCATTTGCCTTGCCGGTTATCTGCGTGTGCTGACGCCCTGGCTGGTTCAGCAGTGGGAAGGCCGGATGATCAATATACACCCGGCTTTGTTGCCCGACTTCAAGGGGCTGCATACTCACGAACGTGCATTGGAAGCCGGCGTACTGGAGCATGGTGCGACCGTACACTGGGTTTCAAGCGGCGTCGATGAAGGCGAGATCATTGCGCAGGCCCGGGTGCCGGTGTTGAAAGACGATACCGCAGAGATGCTGGCCACGCGCGTGCTGGCGGAGGAACACCGGCTCTATGCCGAGGCTGTTCGTCACGTGCTCAAATCATAACGGGGCGTGGGGCTTGAGACCCCACAAACCTTGCCTTATTCAAAGAAAAAGCCCGGTCAATCGACCGGGCTTTTTCTTTGAAAGAGAGTAAGACTTGGGGCCAAAGGCCCCAAACCCCAATACGCTTAGCCGACGATTTGGTCGTCCGAGAAGAACTGAGCGATTTCGATCGCGGCGTTCTCGTCCGAGTCCGAACCGTGGACCGAGTTTTCACCGATCGATAGGGCAAACAGCTTACGCAGGGTGCCTTCAGCGGCTTGCTCAGGGTTGGTGGCGCCCATGACTTCGCGGTACTTCGGCACGGCGTTGTCGGCTTCCAGAACCTGAACCACAACCGGCTCGGCAGTCATCTGGCCAACCAGTTCACCAAAGAAAGGACGTTCCTTGTGGACGCCGTAGAATTCTTCGGCTTGAGCTTGCGTCAGCTTCACGCGGCGCTGAGCGACGATGCGCAGGCCAGCGGCTTCGATGACGGCGTTAATGGCGCCGGTCAGGTTGCGGCGGGTCGCGTCAGGCTTGATGATCGAGAAGGTACGGGACATTGGAAATCCATTTTGTGTTGGTATTTAAAGTTGCCCCGTCTGCTCTTTAAAGAGCAGACGGTTCTTTGTGTGAAAACTCGTGTCAGAATTCAAAAGAGAGCAAAATAAGCGGGTGGGTACAATTATTCTTGCTTTGCGCTCTTTTGATTTCTGACACGGGGGCTTATAGCGACACCGAACGCATTCGCCAACCCGTAAATTCTAAAGTTTTTAGTCAAATGTTGCAGATTACCAACCTGGTGTACGACGCCTACGGCCGCCGCTTTTTCGATGGCGCCACGCTGAGCCTGCCGCCAGGCACGAAGGCCGGTCTGGTCGGCCTGAACGGTGTCGGCAAATCGACCCTTTTCAAGCTCATTCTTGGCCGTGCTCAGCCCGGCGGCGGCGACATAACCACACCCAAATCCTGGCGCATCGCCTCCGTCGATCAGGAAATCGCCGCCTCGCCAAAGCACCTGATAGATGAAGTGCTCGATCTCGATGTTCGCCGTCGTGACCTGCTGGCCGCGCTGGAGACCGCCGATCCGATGCACCAGGCGGAAATCCACCACGACCTCTACGCCATCGGCGCTGATCGTGCGCCGGCCAAGGCCGCGGAAATTCTGAGCGGTCTCGGCTTCTCCAATGCCGACCTGACGCGCCCGATCTCGGATTTCTCCGGTGGCTGGCGAATGCGCGCGGCGCTGGCCGGCGCCCTGCTCGCCGAACCCGACCTGTTGCTGCTCGATGAGCCGACCAACTATCTCGATCTCGAAGGCGCGCTATGGCTGGAAGCACGCCTCAAGCGCTATCCCAATGCTGCTTTGATGATCTCCCACGACCGCGACCTGCTCAATGAATTGGTTGATGCCATTGTCCACGTGGTTGGCCAACGTCTCGACTATTACACCGGTGGCTATGACAACTTTGAGCGCATGCGCGCCGAAAAGGCCCGCCTGAACTCTGCCAATGCCGCCAAACAGGAAGCTGAACGCGCCCACCTGCAGGCCTTCGTTGATCGCTTCCGCGCAAAGGCCTCCAAGGCGTCACAGGCGCAATCGCGCATGAAGAAGCTGGAAAAGCTGCCGCCAATCTCCGCCACCATCGAAGATCGCGTCGCGCCTTTCGTAATTCCCTCGCCGGAAAAGCAACTGGCGCCGCCGATCGTGCGTCTCGATGATGCCAGCGTCGGTTACGGTGATACTGTCATCCTGCGTCATATGAATGTGCGTCTCGATCCCGATGACCGTATCGGCGTGCTTGGCGTCAACGGCGCCGGTAAATCCACCTTCGCCAAGCTGCTGGCCGGCGCACTGACGGAAAGCCACGGCACCCAATGGCGCGATCGCCGCATGACCGTGGCCTGGTTCCACCAGCACCAGATCGAAGCGATGGACCCGGAAGATACGCCGCTGGAGATGATCCGCCGCGCGCGCCCCGATGAAACCGAGGCCAAGCGCCGTTCGCGCCTCGGCTCCTTCGGCATGGGCGCGCAAAAGGTCGAGACCAAGGTCAAGGACCTTTCCGGTGGTGAACGCGCCCGTCTGCTGCTCAACATGGTGTCGATGGACAGGCCGCACCTGCTGATCCTCGACGAACCGACCAACCACCTGGATATCGATAGTCGCCGCGCCCTGCTCGACGCCCTCAATGATTACGAAGGCGCCGTGCTGATGATCACCCACGACCGCTCGCTCATCGAACTGGTGGCCGACAAGCTGTGGCTGGTCAACGACGGGACGGTGAAAACCTATACCGGCAGTATGGATGATTACGCCAAGCTGGTCATCGAGCGCGCCAAGACGGCGACGCGCGAGGAAGCCGCCGCGACCCAAGGAGACAAAAAGGGCCCGCAGGTCAATTCCAAGGAGGCCCGCAAGGCCGCCGCGGCCGCGCGCAATGCCATAGCCCCCTTGAAAAAGAAGGCTGATGATCTGGAGCGCCTTATCGAGACGACCAACAATCAGATCAAGTTACTGGATCTGAAACTGGCCGATCCGGACCTTTACAAGGATCAAGCCAAGTCCATCAGCCTTGGCAAGGATAAGGCCAGGCTGGAAAGCGACGTCGTCAGGCTCGAAGGTGAATGGATGATCGCCGCCGAGATCTATGAAAACGCCAAGGCCGAGGCCGGCGTTTGACCGTATAAAAAAGGCCGTCACTTTAAGTGGCGGCCTTTTTGTTTAGCGCGGAAGGGTGAACCTGACCTTCAGCCCCCCCATGTCGGATGGCTCAAGCCATATCTGTCCGCCATGCGCCAGGATGATTTTGCGCGTTAAGGTCAGGCCCATGCCGACTCCCGGATAAACCTCGTCGGTATGCAGCTTGCGCAACGGCCGGAAGACATCATCGTAAAACAGCGGGTCGATACCTATGCCGCTGTCCGAAACGCTGAATTCCCAGAAATCACTGGTCTTGTCGCAGCGAATACGGATATCGGGCGCTACGTCAGGTTTGCGAAATTTCAGTGCATTATCGAGCAGACTGTAAAAGACCGTCTGCATCTGTTGGGCATCAGCCGATACCTCAGGCATGCGCGGATAATTGAAATGGCCCTTGGTGGCGTCGAGTTGTGGTTGCAATTGCATGTAGCAGCGCGCCACCACGATTTCGAGTTCGACCAAGGCACGGCTGCGCGGCACGGTGTTGAGACGCGAAAAAGCCAGCAAGCCCTGGATCATGTCACCCAGTTTTTGACCGCTCTCCACAATCAGATCGAGATGAAGCTGGTCCTCCGCCTTTTCGGCAGCCGGCATATTTTCCTTCAACAGTTGGGAAAACGCCACCATGGAGCGCACCGGCCCGGCAAGATCGTGGGAGACGATATAGGCGAAATCCTTGAATTCTTCGGAGGCGTCGGATTGAACGGGCATAGTGATGTGCTGGGGGTCCTGCAAGGCGTACTCTCCTCTATGCGTCTATATCGAGCGCAGGCACGGATGCCAGTAGGAAAAAGAACTGTTCGATAAGGGTGATGGCGTCACGGAATTTCGCCAGGTCGACGGGTTTGATTACGTAAGCATTGGCGTGCAGTTGATAGCTTTTAAGTATATTGTGTACCGCACCGGAATTGGACATCACGATCACCGGAATGTGCTTGAAACGTGGGTGTGTCTTAATGTGACGCAGCACATCGACACCGCTCATCTTGGGTAGTTGGAGATCGAGCATGATCAGATCGGGTAAAGGCTTTCCGAAATACTCGCCTTCGCGCGCCAGTATGGACAAAGCCATTTCACCCGTCGAGGCAATGGTAAGCTGCGTGGCGACGCAGAAAATCCTTGAAGGCATGCGAAGCCAGCAAGGCGTCACCGCGATTGTCATCCACAAGCAGAATTTCTGCTGGCCTGCCCTCCGCTATCAGTCTTTTTTCCATACGCTCACGCTTTTGGCACGTTCGGGAATATAAAGGACAGCTTCCTTGACCCCAGCGATACAGGCCATTGATTCGTCCGACGAGCATAACTCAAGGTAGCATCAAGAATTTCAGTCGACTATCGCTAATAAACCTACCTTACACTATCCACACTTAACAGATTGCACTATGCCGGTGTCCGTATCGAATATAATGGTCTGACGATCGGCACGAAATTCCTGCGTTACGATACAACTCGAACACACAACGCGACGCGCGCCTGGATTGAGCGGCACAGGTATGTCGGTGCGCGGCTTACCGATAAGATATTGCAGATCGCTAGCGCCGCACTGGTCATCCGCCATCGGCTTGTAGGCGGCAGGCGGTGGCGCAGAAGGTGTCATCGGGCGATAAACCGGGGTTTGCGTCACCGGCGGCGCTTGCCGGACCGGCGCTTCGGGTACGGAAGAACATGAAACCAAGGCTATGATCGATAAGGCGAAAACCAGATGCCGCTGATGTAATTTGCCAACGTAATTCGTCATTGCATCTTCTCCCATCGTCCTTGCGTATTTTGTTTCCAGTAGGCCAGATCGAGTCCCTCCGATTTCATACGCTTCCATTGCATGCGCGCCCACGCCAGGTGGTCGTCGTCGGCGCCTTCAAACACTATAAGACAGCGCTCCATACCGCTAACATCCGGTAAATCGACAGGCGCCACCGATACATAAACCTGCGGACTATTGGCCATGCCGCCGGACGTACCCAAAAGGACTGACTGGCGGTTAGCCGATCCTTCGCTTTCAAGCCCATGTGCGAGAAATGACGCCGGATTGTAGGTCCATAACTGGCCATTCAGGACGTCAATCTTGTCATCCTCGTGGCCATGCACGTAAGCGCGCCAGCCCTTCTGCACCACCTTTTCCAGCAGGTCCGGCAGGACCTGCGGAAGCGGTGTTTTTTCGAGATGATAGAACCAGATGTCGGGCAAGATTTAGCCCTCGTAAAATTTGGCGACCAGCGCGTTCAGGGTGCGAACGCCGAAGCCGGTAGCACCTTCCGGCACAGTCGGGATACGCTGTTCGTTGGTCCAGGCCACCGGTGCGATATCCATGTGCGCCCACGGCGTGCCATTAACGAAGCGTTGCAGGAAGAGCGCGGCCGTGATCGAGCCGGCCGGCCGGCCACCGATATTGCGGATATCGGCAATCTTGGAATCGATCTGCTTCTCGTACTGCACCGGCAAGGGCATGCGCCACGTATTTTCGAGTACGCTTTTCGACGCTTCACTGATTTTCTCAGCCAGTTCGTCGTTGTTACTGAAAACACCGGCATAATCCATGCCGAGCGCAATGATCATGGCGCCGGTCAGGGTGGCGAGATCGATCATGAACTGCGGCTTGAAACGGTCCTGGCAATACCACAGGGCGTCGGCCAGAACGAGACGCCCTTCGGCGTCTGTGTTGATGACCTCGATCGTGGTGCCGGACATCGCCTTGACCACATCGCCGGGGCGCTGCGCATTGCCGTCCGGCATGTTTTCTACGAGACCAATGATGCCAATGGCATTGACCTTGGCCTTGCGACCGGCCAGAGCTACCATTGTGCCGACCACAGCCGCCGAGCCGCCCATGTCCCACTTCATGTCTTCCATGCCTTCGGCCGGCTTGATCGAGATACCGCCGGTGTCGAACGTCACACCCTTGCCGACAAAGGCGATCGGCTGGGCTTTTTGATCTGCGGCGCCAAACCATTGCATGACCACAAGCTTCAATTCCTTGCGCGACCCCAAACCTACGCCCAGCAGCGAATGCATGCCGAGTTTTTCCATTTCTGGCTCGCCCAAAACCTCGACCTTGAGACCGATATTTTCATAAGCCTTCACGCGGTCAGCATAGGATTGCGGGTACAGAATATTGGCCGGTTCCGACACCAGATCGCGGGCAAACACAATGCCTTCGCGAAGCGCACCGAGCGGCACATAGGCCGCTTCCGCTGCTGCCACATCGTCACACACCACGGTGATGTTTTTCAGAGTTGGCGCCTTATCAAGCTTGGCCTGGCCAAAATACTTGTCGAAACGGTAGGCAGCCAGATGCAACGCCAGAACGGCATGGGCTGCGAGTTCGGCGCTATAGCCTGTCACATCGAGGCTTAAGGCTTCAAAGCCAGAGGCTTTCGTTGCATGATAAAGGCTGGCGGCGATGGTTTCCATGGCCACTGTGTCGAGCTTCGTCAGGTCGCCGCCGCCCACAGCGATCACGACGCCCTCGGATCGGTTCAACAGTTGTGCTTTACCCCGCGTGGCCTTGAAGTTTACAACCGACAGCAAAGATTTGATCTCTTCGGCCACCGCCGAATCAAGAGCAGAAAATCCTTTGCTTTGCGCCTCCCCATCTCCCAGAATGACAGCCAGACAGCTCTTATCGGTGGGCTTGGTAGCAAGGGTAATGGTGGGCTGGCTCATGGCAATCTCCGAAGGTTGTGACCGTTTTGACGCGGCGCATCTTTACGGTCTATGCCCCTTTTCCCCCCGTGACAGAAGTGTTTTTTGCAACTTTTTTGTTACTCGCGACCGCCATCAGAGCGGTTATCGTGCCACGATCTGTACATAAGTGTTCAATTTTTTAGCGCTGCTCCAACCTGTGGCTTGTAATTAACCCCGTAAGCAGTCACAAGGGGCATGAAATCCGGGTTTTGATGGATCTGCCTCAAGCATGCGCACACTCGACCGCTACATATTTCGCCAACTGATCGTGCCGGTCGGCGGGGCAGTGGTGGCGCTAACGGCGATTGCCCTCCTGAGCCAGTCCTTGACCCAGTTCGACCTGGTGGTGGAGCGCGGCCAGAGCGCGTGGGTTTTCGCCAAAATCACCCTTCTCTCCATGCCGCAACTCGCCGGGCTGATTTTCCCGATCGCCCTTTTCGTCGGCACGCTTGTGGCGCTGACCCGGATGCAGGGTGAGCATGAATTCACGGCGGCCTACGCCAGCGGCATGTCGCTGATGCGCGTCGCCTACCCCATCATTCGCATTGGCATCTATTTCACCCTGATCAGTCTGACGGCAAATCTTTACCTCCAGCCATGGTCGTCGCGCGCCATGCGGCACGAACTCTATGACGTCAAGAACGACCTGATCTCAAGTCTCATCAGGGAGGGGGATTTTTCTACTTCCGAGACAGGCCTGACCATCTATGTGCAGCGCATTGACCAAAACGGGCTGCTGCGCCAGATATTCATTCGCACCGCCGGCAAGGATGGCAAGGATCAGACCTTCGCCGCCAAGGAAGGCCGCATCAAGAAGATAGATGGCAGTTCTATCCTGGTCATGCGCCATGGCTCCAACCAGCAACTGGCGTCGCCCGGCGTTCTGGATCACCTGACCTGGGACGAGTACAGCTTCGACATCACCTCCTATTTCGCCAGTGACGACTTCCTGCAGTACAAGGAAGGTGATCGCTATATGCACGAACTGATCGCGCCGATCAGCTATGATTTCGAGAAAATGGCGCAGCCGAAATACTATGCCGAAGCCAATGCGCGTCTGGCCAACCCGCTCTACAATCTGGCTTTTGTTCTGCTGGCCATTGTCAGCGTGCTAGGTGGCAAGTTCAGCCGTAACGGCTATGCCCAGCGTATTGCCCTCGCAGCCGCCGCAGCAGCAGCGACACGCATATTTGGCGTCGTAGTCGAAACCGCTAGTGCTTCGGCCTATATCATCAACGTTCTGCAATATGTCGTACCTATGATCCCGATTGTTTACTGCCTGCACATGATCCGCAGGCATGACGGCAGTAACCTCGTTTCACGTTCCCGCGTCGTCAGCGACCGGAACGTATTGAAACCTTTGTGAGCGGGGACGGATCGATGAATTTTCAACGTGGCCAGCCCGTCCTCGGCATTTTGGCATACCTTAATCCCTGGCGTACAAGCCGGCTGGAAACCTATATTCTTCAAACCTGCATTCAGGCATTTGCGTCAGCGCTGATGATCGTCTCCAGCCTGATTTTCCTCATTGAATATGTAAGTATTTCTAAAAACCTCGGCGCCAAGGCTGAAGTTTCCGGACTGTCTGTGATCGGACTGATGCTTGAGAAATCACCAGGTTCAATCCTTGTCCTTTTACCATTTGCTTTTCTCTTCGGCTCACTGTTTGCCTTCGTCAATCTCAACCGTCGCAGCGAACTGATCGCTATGCGGGCTGCTGGCGTATCAGCGTGGCGGTTCGTCACGCCCGCCGCTATTCTCGCCTTCGCCTTTGGCCTGCTGACCATTGGCGTCTTCAACCCTGTGGCGTCGAGGCTTAGCGACCATTATGACAAGGTCGTAGGCAAGATCAATCATGACGCCGATGTTAAGGACATGGGCGCCATCTACCTGCGTCAAGGTGAAGGCAGCCAGCAGATCGTTATACGCGCCGAAAGCCAGGATGAGGTTATAGGCCACCTCAAGGGCGTGACCTTCTGGGTCTATGATATCGATGGCAAGCAGGTGCCAGTTTTCCGCAAACGTATCGATGCCCAGGAAGCCACCCTGCGTGCCGGTTTCTGGCAACTAAAAAATGCCCGCGAGGCCAGTGTCGAAGGCCCTGCAGTTCCGGCCTATGACGTGCTGACCATTCCGTCGAATCTCGATCCGCAGAAAGCATTCAAAAAATACGCCTCTACCCAGGCCGTGCCTTTCTGGCGCCTGCCGGGACTTATCAATCAGAACCGTATCTCCGGCTTTTCAACGGCGATGTATGAACTTAAGCTGCATCAACTTCTGTCCACGCCGCTGATGTTCGCGGCCATGACAGCACTCGGCGCCGTGTTCAGTCTGCGTCTGATGCGGCTTGGTGGTATGACGGGCCTGGTGATTTCAGGCATAAGCCTTGGTTTTGTCATTTTCTTCGTCAATCAGTTGTTTTCATCCATGGGCAAGGCGGGCGTTATCCCGATCTTTCTGGCCGGGTGGTCGCCGGCCGTTCTTGCCATGCTAGCCGCCATGACGCTGATCGTTTACACAGAAGACGGCTAAAAAAGATAAGCTCGCGTGTGTTGGTGATTCTCACCACGGTTTAGTATGCTATACACACGGACTCACACCTTGCGACCACGGCAGTTTCGCGGCGCCGAACGCAACCATAACTGATGATTTGCTACGGGACTTAAGCTGTAAGGCATGATGAAGCGCTATTCACTGTATCTCGGAGCGGGCCTCGTAACCCTCATGACCATGGGCGTGGGTTGCGGCGCTTCGGCCATGGCGCAAGCCTCTACGGCAGATGCCGCAGATGGCAAGAGCATAACCGGCACGCAACTTGCTTTTGAACTGGCCATGGCCCAGGCAGGCGCCGTCACGGTTGCCTCGAAAGCCAGCAATGACGGCCGCACAGAAACCACGCCAGGTACGGACGGACTGGCTAAAGGCGTTTCCTTTATCGAAGCTGATCAGATAAAGCGCATCGATGAAGAAGGCCTCACTGAGGCTTCCGGCAATGTTCAGATGCGCCTTAATGGCCGCACCATCCGCGCTGATACGGTGACCTCAAATGCCAACACTGGCGTGACCATAGCCAAAGGGCACACCCAGACGATCAACGAAGACGGCAGCGTTCAGTTTGCCGACTCCATTACCTATGACGACAACATGGAGTCGGGTTACAGCGAAAACTTCGCGCTGATGGCCAAGAACAATACCAAGGTGTTCGCGCGCCGCCTTGAGCAAGTTAATCCCGATGTTAATCGCCTGATCAATGTCATCTATACGCCCTGCCAGCTCTGCGTAAAGAAAGGCACAACGCAGTCACCAACCTGGTCGATCGAAGCGGGTAAGATTACCCAGCGCAAAGACAAGAAAATGGTTTATTACAACAATGCTGTTGTGAAAATCCATGGCGTACCCGTCCTCTATTCTCCCTACCTCTGGACACCTGACCCGGAACTTGAACGCGCATCGGGCTTCCTGCCACCGAAGATCAGCACCGATCGCAAGCGTGGCCTCTCGTATGAGCAGCCCTATTTGTGGTCAATTTCGCCCTATTCTTATATCATTCTTAGCCCGCAGCTTAACGCCAGCGTCAACCCGCTGATGAACTTGGAATATAAGCGCCAGTTTTATTCCGGCACATTCAGAGCCCGTTTTGGTTTCACCAACGAAAGCTTCTTTGATAATAGCGGTGAGCGTCACGGCCTTGCCGCCACGCGCGATTATCTTTTGGCGGATGGCGCCTTCAAAATCAACGAGGCCTGGCGCTGGAGCTTTACGGCTCAACATGTCAAAGACCCCAGTGGTGATGCACGCGGTGACTATGCAAATTTCTTTGAGCGGTACAATATCGATGGCGCTTTTGAGAAGGTCGGCGACCTGACGGTGGATTCACGACAGCTAATCAATCAGATTAACGTGACACGTCAAACCCCCACGGCCTATTTCGCCTTAACCATGGCGAATTTCCAGAGCATGCAGGTTGGAGGGTATCTTGATGCCGACCTCACCCAGCCTTACGCGGTCAGCTCCGATTTCTATCCAACGATTGCACCGCAGATTGAAGCCTACTGGTCACCCAAAACCCGCTTGCTGGGGGGGCAACTCACGCTGTCAGCCAATGCCATTGGCATATATCATAAGCGGCTGTCGACGGACGTTTACGGTCTCAGAGCTATTGATATAGGGGCTCCGGAGGCATCGGACGGTGTTACGGGTTATGACACCTCTCGCGTAAGCGCCGGTGCGTCCTGGTATGGCGATATGACCACACGCGGCGGCCTGAAATGGGGCCCGTTCTTTGACTTTAGACACGACTATTACAAGGTTACAAACCTTGATGCAAATGGCCTCGAAGGTGAGGTCAATCGTGATCTGGCCACAACAGGCTTAAATCTCAGCTACCCTTTGTTCAAAAAATTCAAAGGCTTTACGGCCATCATTGAACCTACCGCGCAATTTGCTGTTTCGCCGGACACCAAAACCAATGACTATCTCCCGACCGAAGACAGCCGTTCGTTTGAATTCGACGAAACGACTCTGTTCTCTGTCAACAAGTCCCCTGGATTTGATATTTATGAATCCGGCGCCCGCCTCAACCTGGGTCTTCGTTCGGAACTTAACTTTGACACAGGTCTTAAACTTGAGGGTCTTGTAGGACGGGTTTTGCGCGACAAGCCCGAAAGCCAGTTTCTGCAGACCGTAACCATCGCGTCCGGCGCCTATGCAGGCACTTATGTCTATGACCCTACCGGCCTTGGCAGCAAAAATTCAGACTGGATTGTTGATGGCAGCTTCAATACCGGCAAGGGCATAAATGGCTACACCCGTCTCCGTCTTGACGGGGTTTCCGGACGTTTGAGCCAGGGGGAATATGGCCTGTCAATGTCGAGCCTCAACACCTTGGCGACCTTGCGTTACATCGTCAACAATGTCCTGACGGTCAACCAGATTAACAACTTAGCGGTTCCAGTTGTGAACGGTGAACTGCAACGCTTCGGTGATAACTATCGCAACGTCCAGCTTTACGCCCGTCATTTCGTAACGTCGCACTGGGGTGTTTCTGCGCGTCTTGATCGTGATATGGTTCTGGACACCTGGCGGCGTTCGACGGTCAGCCTCATCTATCGTGACGATTGTAGCTGGTTTGAGCTGGTCTATCAGCGAAACGACACCCAACTCACCGCCATTAATGGTAAGCCTTCATCCTCGATATTCTTCCGCCTTAACTTAACCACATTAGGAACATCACCTGTTAATTTTAATGATGTTCGCTAAAATCAGGTCAAGCCTTCATACCATGCCCACTTCCACTCCTCATTCTGCTGGCTTTATCATGTCCAAGCTTCTGAACGGTCCTACTCTGGCTCTGGCCGCCATCTTGGCCTTAAGCGCCGGTGCTGCCTGTGCTCAAGGCTTTGGCCAGAGCACGCCGGATACTGGCGACGCCGCCCTGGCATCCCAACCGGCTTTGGCGCCCGATACGCAGGCGCCACAACTTCCGCCGCTTGGCGAAGGCATCCTGACGTCGGTCAATAACGACATGGTCACGTCCTATGATCTGAAGCAGCGCATGTTGCTGCTGATCGTCACATCCGGCGTCCAGGTCACCCAGGAAAACTACGCTGCTTTCCAGCAACAGGCTATCAACAGCCTGATCGACGAGCGCCTGCAACAACAGGAAATGGACCACTGGAAGGTCAAGGTATCGGATGCCGATATCGATGAAGAAATCGCTCGCATGGCCGCTCAAAGCAATCTGAAGCCGGATCAACTGCTGGCAGAACTCAAGCGCGTCGGCGTCGAACCCGCTACGCTGCGGGCGCAAATTGCCGCGGAATCGGGCTGGAATACCCTCGTCGGCGGTCGCTACCATGCCAATGCCAGTGTTGGCACGGCACAGGTCGATTCCCTGATGGACAAGGTCATCGCCGATGGCCAGAAGCCTCAGTATCTGGTGGCTGAAATCTTTATCGATAACGCCTCGGCTGGCTCGCCGGCCAATGCGCAGCAAGGCGCCAAACAACTTTACGACCAGATTTCCCAAAAGGTCGCCCCTTTCCAATCGGTCGCGCGTCAGTTTTCCAGCGCCCCTTCGGCCGCCAATGGCGGTGACGCTGGCTGGCTGGTGTCGGGCAATATTGATCCTGCCGTCGAGGACGTGCTCAAAACCCTGGAGCCCGGTCAGATGAGCCCGCCCATCACCACCAAGGACGGCGCCTACATCTATCTGATGCGTCAGAAAACCCAAGGCAATGCCGACATGGTGTTCCGCATCAAGCAAGCGGCTGTGCCCCTGCCAGCCAATGCCAGTGCGGCTGATATCAGCAGCGCTCAGGCGGCGCTCACCAGCTTCCGTTCGCGCGTCAATAGTTGCGAAGCAGTAGATGAACAGTTGGGTAAGACAAGCGGCAGCGTTCAGGTGACCGATCTAGGCGACGCCCAACTCAGCACGCTTCTGGCAAATTACTCGGACGCGCTGCGTCCGCTCAAAGCCAATCAGACGACCGAGCCTATGCGCAACAGCCAGAACATGAACATTCTCTATGTTTGCGATCGCCAACTGGCCGGCGACAACGCCCTGACGCGTCAGCAGGTCGAGACCAATCTTGTCAATCAGCGCCTGTCGATGCTCGGCCGCCGTTATCTGCGCGAACTCAGAAGCACGGCAACGATTGAAAGCCACTAACCCCCCTTTGGTAATGAGCCTGGGTGATCCCTGCGGGATCGGCCCTGAGCTTGCCGCGAAAGCCTGGACCAGTCTGAGAGATCAGACTGGTTTTGCCTTTTGCGTGATCGGCGATGCCGCGCTGATGGAAGCTCAGGGTGTACCGGTGGCGCGCGTAACCGATGTTGCCGAAACCACCTCAGTCTTCTCAACGGCCCTGCCGGTACTAGATATCCCTCTGACCGTGGCTGTGGTCACCGGCGAGCCTGATAGTGTTCATGCGCCGCAGATTGTGGCCTGGATCAGCAAGGGCGTTGAGCTGTGCCTTGAGCGGCGTGCCCGCGCGCTGGTCACCTGCCCGATCGCCAAGTCTGTGCTCTATGCCACGGGCTTCAAATTCCCCGGCCATACCGAATATCTCGCCGACCTTTGCCGCGCAGGCAACGTCGTGCCGACGCCGGTGATGATGCTGACAGCGAAAGATCTACGCGTCGTGCTGGCCACGATCCACACACCTCTGAGCGCCGTGCCTATGGCCCTGTCTCGTGAAGGATTGGTTGAACTCGCCCAAATCACCCAAAAGGCCCTGGTCCGCGATTTCGCTATCCCCGCGCCACGTCTGGTTATGGCCGGCCTCAACCCTCACGCCGGCGAAGACGGTACCATTGGGCGCGAGGAAATCGACATTATAACCCCCGCGATTTTTTACTTGCAGAATGAAAGCGTCAACATTAAAGGCCCCTACCCGGCAGATACGCTGTTTCACGACGAAGCGCGCCTGACGTATGACGCAGTGCTTTGCATGTATCATGATCAGGGCCTTATCCCGCTGAAGACGCTCGATTTCTGGGGTGGCGTCAATATCACGCTGGGCCTCCCCATTGTTCGCACATCACCGGATCACGGCACCGGATTCAACATCGCCGGCAAGGGTATCGCACGCGCTGATAGCCTGCTCGCCGCCATCCGAACTGCTGACGAGATCAGCCGTAATCGAGCCAAATCATGACACTGCCCTCCTTACGCGAAAGCCTGGAAGCCCACGGCCTGATGGCCAAGAAGAGCTTCGGCCAGCACTTCCTGCTCGATCTCAACATCACGCGCAAGATCGTGCGCCTTGGCGGCCCGTTCGACGGCGATGTGGTGATAGAGGTCGGGCCAGGCCCTGGCGGCCTGACGCGCGCCTTGCTGGAAACCGAAGCCAGCAAGATCATAGCTGTCGAGATGGACGGGCGCTTTATTGAACTGCTCGGTGAACTCAATGGCGTTTATGGTGATCGCTTCGAGGTCATCGAAGGCGACGCCATGAAGGTCAATGAGAAGCAGGCCCTGGCCGATCGCAGCCTGCCCCCGCTCGCTCACATCGTTTCGAACCTGCCCTACAATGTCGGCACGCCGCTGCTGATCAAATGGCTGACCGGCCCGTGGCAGCCGCTTTCCATGACCCTGATGTTCCAGTTGGAGGTGGCCTTGCGCGTCGTGGCGCCGGTGGGCGACAACGATTATGGCCGCCTGTCGGTCATCGCGCAGGTTCTGTGCGACTGTGAAAAGCTGATGGATTTGCCGGCGCGGGCCTTTACGCCACCGCCCAAGGTCGACAGCGCCGTGGTCGGCTTGAAGCCCAAAGCCGAACGGCCTGAGAAGGCCATTATCAAGAATTTGGAAAAGGTCACCGCCGCCGCTTTTGGTCAGCGCCGTAAGATGCTGCGCGCGTCTTTGAAGCCACTTGGTGGCGAGGCCTTGCTGGAAAAAGCCGGGATCACGCCGACCGAGCGCGCCGAGCAGGTGTCTCCGCAGGCGTTTTTGCGACTGGCGACCCTGCTCTAATGGGGTTTGGGGCCTGTGGCCCCAAGTCTTCTCTATTCAAAGAAAAACCCGGCCTTTTGGACCGGGTTTTTCTTTGAAGCCAGGCAAGGTTTGTGGGGTCACGGCCCCCACGCCCCATTAGATAGAACTCAGACATCAATTCATCAACGAAGGGCGCAATCCACAAGCCGCGCGAACGGCGCGCCACCTCGGCATGATAGATGTGGACAAGCTCGGCGTAAGAGCGGTCGAAATCGTCATTCAGGATGACATAATCGTATTCCGCCCAATGCGAAATCTCGCCCTTGGCGCGTTGCAGGCGGCGTTCGATCACCGCCATCTCATCCTGCGCACGGGCGATCAGGCGGCGTTTCAATTCTACCATCGACGGCGGCAGAATGAAGATCCGCACCACATCCGAAGGCGCCTTGGCCGAGATACGCTGCGCACCTTGCCAATCAATATCGAACAGGACATTCTGCCCCTGCGACAGGGCGCGCTCGACCGGTTCACGCAAGGAACCGTAGCGATGATCATGCACAGCAGCGTGCTCCAGGAAGGCATCTTCCTTCACCAGCTTGTCCATGCGCGCGTCATCGATGAAGTGGTACTCACGCCCCTCCTGCTCGCCCGGACGCGGTTTGCGTGTCGTCACAGAGGTCGAGAGGTCGAGATCGGCGTGATCGGCCATCAGGCGGCGGCATAGCGATGTCTTGCCAGCTCCCGAAGGTGACGAGACGATAAGCATGAGACCGCGCTTTATGCGTTGCGTGCCGGTCGTTTCAGTGTTTGGCATCGCCTACTCCACATTTTGCGTTTGTTCGCGGAACTGATCGATCACGGCTTTAAGCTCAAGGCCGGTCTGGGTCAATTCTATAAAGGCCGATTTCGAGCATAAGGTATTGGCTTCACGCATGAATTCCTGCGCCAGGAAGTCGAGCTTGCGGCCCGGCGCCTGCTCGTCGTCGATCAGTTGATGCGCCTGCTCGACGTGCGATGTCAGGCGGTCAAGCTCCTCGCGGACATCGGCCTTGGTGGCCAGAAGCGCCGCTTCCTGCAATACGCGCTCCTGAAAGTCCTGCTGTTCCGGCAACAACTCATTCAGACGGCGCGTAAAGCGCTCGCGAATGGCCTCAACCTGTTGATCGGCCAAGGACCGCGCGCGCTCGACACAGGCCGCCATAGTGATCAGATGGCCCCTGAGGATGCCTTCCAGCGCCCGTCCCTCGCTGTCGCGCGCCTCACGCAGGCGATCGAACAACACGGCCATATCAGCGGCCAAGGCGCCTTCTGCCTCTGGGGATAGCTCGGCGCGTTCATCGCCGGCGATCTCGATAACACCACGCAGGGCCAGCAGGCCATCTACACTAGGCGTCACCGCCTCACCGGCATCAATCAGGGCGCGGCTGGCCTGGAGATAGACGTCGAGCACGTCTTTGTTGAGCGTCACGCCGGCCTTGGCTGCGGCACTGCTCACCGAAACCGTCAGGTTCATCTGACCGCGATGAAAGCGGCCCTTGGCAAGATCACGCCCTGCCTTTTCCACGGCCTCGAAGCCTTGCGGAAAACGGTATTTGATATCAAGGCTGCGCCCGTTAACACTGCGCATTTCCAGCGTCCAGGCGAGGCTGTCATGGCTGCCTTCAAAGCGGGCAAAGCCGGTCATACTGGCAAGGCTCATCGCAAGCTCCCAAAAATCAGGCTAAAATCAGCGTTTGTTACTCAGGCGCACCGCTAGAGGCGTAACCTCAGGCGTCTTGTCACCCGAAGGCGCCACCGAGGCCTCAGAAGACGCCGACGAACTGTAAACATTGACCTGCGCTTCCATGGCACGCCACTTGGCGACATTGAGCAGATGCTCCTCGTACGACGTCGCGAAAACGTGCCCGCCGGAGCCATCAGCCACAAAATACAGATCCTGCGTCTTGGCCGGATTAAGCGTGGCCTGGAGCGACGCCTTGCCCGGATTGGCGATCGGTGTCACCGGCAATTTGTCAATCAGATAGGTATTCCACGGCGTCGGGGTTTCGATCTCGCTCTTGAGCAGACCACGGCCAAGCGGTTCACCGTGCGAAATGCCGTAAATCACCGTCGGGTCGGAACCGAGCCGGATACCACTGCGCAAACGGTTGATAAACACGGCCGCTACACGCGGACGTTCGGAGGCCAGGCCCGTTTCGCGCTCGACGATCGACGCCATGATCAGCGCGTCTTCCTTGCTGGCGAAAGGCAGGCCAGGTGCGCGCTTCAGCCACAGCGCATTCAGCGTGTCACGGCCAGCTTCCAGCATACGATCCAATACCGCCTGGCGCGTTTCGCCGGGCTGATAGAGATATGTCTCCGGCAGGATGGAGCCTTCCGGCGGCACGTCGATATCGCCCGTAAGGGCCTTGGTCGCCATCAGGATGCGAACGACCTGCGCCGAGGTCTTGCCTTCGGGAATGGTGACATAGGTCTGGACGACCCGGCCTTCCTCGATCTGTTTCAGGGCGTTGACCATCGAGATGCCGGCCGGAAAGTCATAGGTGCCGGCCTTCATGGCGCTCTGACGGCCGCGAAATTTCGCCACCAGTCTGAACATGACGGCGGAATGGATGACGCCCTTCCTTTCCAGTTCACGCCCCATGGCGGTAACGCTCATGCCCGGCGCGAAGGTCACCTGTGTGAGCACCTTGGGGCCGGGGCCGAACATCTGGGCGGAAATAAACAGGCCTGTCGCGAACAGCAACAGCATAAAACCGGCGGTCAGTCCCGCGAGCGGGGCCAATATTGACCTGCGCCCGGAAGAGTCTGGCCCTTTGCCGGTCAGTCTGATCATCCCTCGACCGCACCCATGATGAGCGCGGCATTGGTGCCGCCGAAGCCGAAGCTGTTGGAAAGCACCGTCTTGATCTTCATCGGCTTGGCCTTGTTGGGCACGAGATCGATGGGGGTGTCCACGTCCGGATTGTCAAGATTGATGGTCGGCGGCGCGATCTGGTCACGAATGGCCAGGGCGCAGAAAATGGCCTCAACAGCGCCGGCGCCGCCCAGCAAGTGACCAATGGCCGACTTGGTGGAAGACACGGTGCCGGTGGCGGCACGTGCGCCGAGGAACTTCTCGATTGCCTTCAGTTCGATGCCATCCGCCATGGTCGAGGTGCCGTGCGAATTGACATAGTCGATGGTGGTCGGGTCAATATTGCCGTTTTTCGCCGCCATCACCATGGCGCGATAACCGCCGTCGCCGGTCTCGGATGGCGCGGTGATGTGGTAAGCGTCGCCGGTCAGGCCGTAGCCCAGGATTTCGGCATAGATCTTGGCCCCGCGCGCCTTGGCGTGTTCGTATTCTTCCAGAACAACGATGCCGGCGCCCTCGCCCATAACGAAACCGTCACGGTCCTTGTCATAAGGACGCGAGGCCTTTTCAGGCGTGTCGTTAAAGGAGGTGCACAGGGCGCGGCAGGCGATGAAGCCTGCAATGCCCACCGGCACAATGGCCGATTCCGCGCCGCCGGCTACCATGACATCGGCATCGCCGTACATGATCAGTCGGGCCGCGTCGCCGATGGCGTGAGCGCCTGTGGCGCAGGCCGTGACGACGGAATGGTTCGGGCCTTTGAGGCCATGGCGGATGGAGACCTGACCCGAGGCCAGATTGATCAGTGATGAGGGAATGAAGAAGGGGGATATCCGCTTGGGGCCCTTTTCATGCAGTTCCAGCGCGGTCGAGGCGATGATGCCAAGGCCACCGATGCCGGAGCCGATCATGGTGCCGGTGCGTTCCTGGTCCTCTTCGGTTTCGGGATGCCAGTTGGCGTCCTTCAGGGCTTCGTCGGCCGCTGCGATGGCGTAAAGGATAAAGTCGTCGACCTTGCGACGCTCTTTGTTGGAGAGCACCAGCGAGGGATCGAAAGAGCCTTCGATATCAGGGCCGCCACCGCCACGTCCATCGACGCTCGGCACTTCACAGGCGACCGTGCAGGCATAGTCCGTGGTATCGAAAGCGGTGATCGGACCGGCGCCGGACTTGCCCTCTAACAGGCGTTTCCATGAGATTTCCACTCCGTTACCCAGAGGTGAAACCAGACCCAGACCGGTAATGACGACGCGGCGCACCATAGGCAATCTATCCTTCGTGATACTCTAAAAACAACTGAGCGCGGCCAAACCCCTAAAACAAGGGGCCTGAAACCGCGCTCCAGCCAAGCTTTAAGGCTTAGGACTTCAGCTTGCCATCGATGTAGGAGACAGCGTCGCCCACGGTCAGGATGTGCTCAGCCGAGTTGTCCGGGATTTCGATATCGAATTCTTCTTCGAAAGCCATAACCAGTTCCACGATGTCGAGGCTGTCGGCTTCCAGATCGTCGATAAAGCTCGCCTTTTCCGTGACCTTGTCCGGATCAGCATCCAGATGGTCGATCACGATCTTACGAACACGTTCAAGAACTTCAGACATTTATTGTCCCTTCAGAAATATACAGCTTAAGACCCGAGACCATTGGGTCCAAGGGGAGGATAAAATCCAGACTTGTCTTGTAGGCACACATTTCATGCGATTCAAGACATTAAAGCGTTGCCTAGCACACTCTTAGCAAACACAAAAGCACCTAACCCTGTGGGTAGCAATCAGATCATCGCCATGCCGCCGTTGACGTGAAGCGTCTGACCCGTGACGTAACCCGCCTCGACACTGGCCAGATAGACAGCGGCGGCAGCAATATCACTGCCTTCGCCAAGGGCTCCCGCAGGAATCTTGGCCAGGATGGCTGCGCGCTGGGCTTCGTTAAGCTCATCCGTCATGGGCGAGGCGATAAAACCAGGCGCGATACAGTTGACCGTTATATTGCGACTGGCAACCTCTTGCGCAAGAGCCTTGGAAAAACCAATCATGCCAGCCTTGGAAGCGGCATAGTTGGTCTGCCCCGGATTGCCGGTGACGCCGACGATCGACGTGATGCCGATGATGCGACCGTGGCGGCGCTTCATCATACCCTTGGTGGCGGCACGCGCCAGACGGAAATAGGCTTCCAGATTGACCTTAATGACCGTTTCCCAGTCTTCATCCTTCATACGCAGGATCAGGCCATCACGGGTGATGCCGGCATTGGCGATCAGGATATCAAGGCCGGAGCCTGCGGCTGCTTCCGCCTTGGCCACAAGGCCATCGACCTGAGCGGCATCGGACAGATTGGCGGCAGCAATAAAAGCACTGTCAGCTCTTTTGGCGCCAAGCTCAGCCGCCAGTTCGGCCAGAACGCTTTCGCGTGTGCCGGACAGCACAACCTTGGCGCCCTGCGCGTGCAATGAGCGCGCGATGGCGGCGCCAAGGCCGCCCGTGGCGCCTGTCACCAGGGCGGTTTTTCCGGTCAGATCGAACATGGACTAATCCTAAGAAGCTATATCTATTGGCCGCGCGGTTTAGGCGAAAGCGTCTGATGGATCAAGCAGAATGTCTTTTAGGCCTTGAGCGAAGCGGCAAAGGCTTCAAAATCTGCCGCACCATTCAGGGCTACCGAAACCGCCTCCGGCGCGATGCGCTTGGACATGCCGGTCAGCACCTTGCCAGCGCCCAGTTCGGCGAAAGTGGTCACGCCACCACCATTTTCCGATTCTTTGGCTGCCAGCCATTGCACCGACTCACGCCACCGCACCCGGCCCGTGACCTGACGCACTAAAAGATCGGTAATTTGAGACGTGTCGGTAACCGGCGCGGCGGTGACATTCGCCACCAAGATCGAAGCCGGCGGGTTGATGGTCACCTTGGCCAGCGCCTCACGCATTTCCTCGGCGGCCGGTTCCATCAGCGGCGAATGGAAGGGCGCCGACACATTGAGCAACATGCCCTTGGCGCCCAGTTCCTTGGCCTTTTCGACCGCCAGCTCCACCGCCTGCTTAACGCCGGAAATAACGATCTGACCGGCATTGTTATCATTGGCGATGACGACCACGCCCGCCGCAGAACCGGCTTCGCAAGCGGCTTCGGCCAGCGCCAGGTCGGCCTTGCCGATCAGGGCAGCCATAGCGCCCACGCCCAACGGCGTAGCGCGTTGCATCGCCTGACCGCGCAGTTTTAGCAAACGCGCCGTATCCGCCAGCGAAAAGGTGCCCGCCGCGGCGTGAGCCGAATATTCGCCAAGGCTATGACCGGCGACATATTTCGCCGCCGCACAACTGATGCCGAAGTCTTTTTCCAGAACGCGCGATACCGCCACCGAAACGGCCATAATGGCCGGCTGAGCGTTTTCGGTCAGGGTCAACTGGTCTTCCGGACCATCACGCATGATGGCGAACAGCTTCTGGCCCAGCGCCTCATCGACCTCGTTGAACACATCGCGCGCGGTGGCGAAGGTATCAAAAAGTTCAGCGCCCATGCCGACTGCCTGAGATCCCTGCCCGGGAAAAACAAATGCTAATGTCATGGAAATCTGGCCTTTCGCGTCATTAATGTGCGCCTTCGTTAGGACAAAGCTGCAATGAGAGCAAGCGCCAGGTTACAATCTTAAAGTAAGCCATCACGCTTTTAAACTTTTGCGTGAGGTCAGCCTTGCACATATTCTCATTCAAATAGAGAAAAGGCGAAATAAGCCAATTCGTGCCGGGGGACAATCATGACACACACTACATTTTCACGACGCAATCTGTTGACAGCGCTCGGCGCCGCAACCGCCACTCAGGTTATTCTCGAAGGCGGTTTTCCAGCCATAGCCTGGGCAGCAGAAGGCGATCCGGTTCCACCGCCCCTTGGGGTGTATGGCAAGTTGCCCCTTGTCAGCAAGGTAGCGCTTTCTCCGGATGGCACCCGCGTCGCTCTGGTCATGAACAAACCGCAAGAGCTTGTCATCTATGATGTCAATCTGGTTACAGGCAAGACGGCGGCGGCAGCGATTGAAAGCGACAAGATACGCGATCTGATGTGGGCAGATAACGATCGAATTCTGGTCGTGACATCGGTCACACGCAAAGATGCCGGCACACTCTTTGAAGAATGGTTCGGCCTTATGTTGGACGTTCACGCTAATAAACGCATACAGATGTATTCCTACGTCAGCGGCGTCAACTACGCTCAGGTCTTTGGCAGCTTTTACCGCATCAAAATGGATGGAAAATATTTCATGACGGCGGCCGGATACAAGGCGCCTGACGCCGTTAACATGTCGGGTTCTCAAGGCAGCGCCGCGACATTTTCAGCCAATCTGAACAAATGCCTTTTCGCTTTTGATCCTGGCAGTTCGCGGTCGCGCCGACTTGACGAGGACTTAAACGATATCAATGACTGGGTTATCTCCCCGGATGGAAAAGTCATCGCGCGTTCGGAATATGATGATGACACTCACCTCTGGACATTACGTTACGAGTCGGAAAAAGGTTGGAAGATCATATATGAGGTCAAGATGGACCTCGACACGCCGACTTTATGTGGCTTGGGTCGTGACGGACGCTCGGTCCTGCTTTATATGCGCAGCGGAGAGCTACAAAACAGCTATGTCGAGGTGAGCCCGGAAGGCGTTATCAGCCCGCCGCTGGATATTAATGGCAATGTTAACAGCCCGATATTCTATCCAACCACCTTCGCGCTGGCAGCGCTTTTCTAATACAGCCGGCATTGCCAACTACACTTTTTATGATCCGGTCATGGCCCAGTTGCCCAAACTGGTCAAAAAAGCTGTCGGCGACATACGCGCCGATCTGATGAGCACATCTGAAGATCCGTTGCATGTGCTTATCTTTGTCGAAGGCGAAGGCAATTCCGGCACCTATTACGCCATCGACTTCCGCAAAGGGGGCTATAAAGAAATTGGTCAGGCCTATCCGGACCTGCCGCCGGAATGGGTCTCTGAGAAAAAACACTACAACTATAAGGCTGCCGATGGCCTGGTCATACCATCGTGGCTCACCCTGCCGGTGGATCGCGATGCAAAAAAGCTGGCGCTCGTCGCCCTGCCTCATGGCGGTCCCGAATCGAACGAAGACGGCTCCTTCGACTTTTTATCGCAGGCGCTGGCCTCACGCGGCTACGCGGTCATGCAACCGGATTACCGTGGCTCTAGCGGTTACGGACGGGATTACACGGCGCGCGGCTATGGCGAGTATGGACGCAAGATGCAAACCGACCTGTCGGACGGTGTGCGTGATCTTGTGGCAAAAGGGATAGTCGATCCCACAAAGGTCTCGATCTTCGGAGGCTCCTATGGCGGCTACGCGGCACTGGCCGGCGTGAGCCTTGATCCGGGAATTTATAACTGCGCCGTTTCACTGGCCGGTATTTCCGACATCAAAGCCTTCATGGCCTATTATCGTGAACGCACCGGTTTCGATGGCGATGGCTACGGCATGCGCTATTGGAACAGGTATCTGGGCGATGAAGGTGGCTGGAATGATATTTCGCCGATCAAACATGTTGACGCCATAAACGTGCCGGTACTGCTTATCCACGGCAAGGACGATACCGTCGTACCCTATGATCAAAGCACGCGCATATATGATGCCATGAAAAAAGCCGGAAAAACCGTCGAACTGATCCAGCTCAAGCAGGAAGATCACTGGATGTCGCGTGAACCCACACGTATTCAAACCGTAGATTCCATGGTTGGATTTATGCTGCAACATAATCCGCCAGCATAAGTGTAACCAGACTTGTGATGCGAACGTATAAGGCTTAACGTTCACGCTACAGGAGATACGCTTATGAAAAAAATCGCTCTCGGTCTTGCCGCTCTTGGCCTTGTCCTTGCCTCCCCCGCCTTCGCCGCTCTCAAGGTAGGTGATAAGGCACCGGTGTTCCATCTGCCCGCCGCCACCGATGGCGCCGTCAGCACCTTCTCGATTAAAGATGCGTTGAAAAAGGGCCCGGTTGTCGTTTATTTTTACCCCAAGGCCTTTACCGGCGGCTGCTCGCTGGAAGCACACCAGTTCTCCGAAGCCATTCCTGAATTCCAGGCGCATAATGTTTCGGTGATCGGCATTTCGACCGACGATATCGCCACCTTGCAGAAGTTTTCCAAGGAAAGCTGCCAGGGCAAGTTCCCCGTAGGCTCCGACACCAAGGCAAAGGTGACCAGCGCCTATGACGCCAAGATGGGCGCCATGAATATGTCGAACCGCATTTCCTACATTATCGGCACTGACGGCAAGGTTGCTTTTGTGCATGACGATGGCGACGCCGCGACGCATGTCAGCACGCTGTTGACGGCTGTTAAGGCGATGAAATAGGGCTGAAACAGCGCTTCTCCAAATCCATTTTGGATTTGGCAAGGCCAACTGGCCGCCGCGCACGTTTGCGCGTAAGCCCGCGCGGCTTGAGCGCAAAGATGTTGCTATTGCCTTTTTTACAATCCTCGTTTATGAGAGCGCTCCCCCGAAGGGTGGTCAGCCAGCATTGTGCTGTGCCTGATCCATCAAAGCCTTGAGACTTCCGCTCAAAGCCGCGCCACCTTTCATTACCGGAAGAGGATATCAATGGCCTTTTACGAACACACCGTGCTCGCACGGCAAGATATTTCGCCTCAACAGGCGGAAGCTCTCAACGACATCATCAAGAACCTGATCGAAGAAGGTGGTGGACACATCGCCAAGATCGAATATTGGGGTCTGCGCAACCTGACCTACCGCGTCAAGAAGAACCGCAAGGCGCACTATTCCTTGCTGGCCATCGACGCACCGGCCCCGGCCGTCAAGGAAATGGAACGCCAGCTCTCGATCAACGAAGATGTCATCCGCTTCCTGACCGTCCGCGTCGAAGAGCTCGACCTCGAACTGTCCCCCGTTCTGTCGCGTCGTGACCGCCCTGAGCGTTCCGATCGTCCGGAACGTGGCGAACGCACGCCTGACTTCGCAGAATAAGGGAGCACCAGATGTCTGAAGAAGCAACCACCTCCACCGCCCCCGGCGCCCCCGTCGGCAACGGTCCCGCCCGTCGTCCTTTCTTCCGCCGCCGCAAGGTGTGCCCGTTCTCCGGTGCTGGTTCACCGAAGATCGACTATAAGGACGTCAAGCTCCTGCAACGTTACATCTCGGAACGCGGCAAGATCGTCCCTTCGCGCATCACGGCTGTCAGCCAAAAGAAGCAACGCGAACTGGCCAAGGCCATCAAGCGCGCCCGCTTCCTGGCCCTGCTGCCCTACGTTGTGAAGTAAGGAGCAGGAACCATGAAAGTAGTTTTGTTAGAACGAGTTGAAAATCTCGGCTCCATCGGTGACGTTGTTGGCGTGAAGGACGGCTTTGCCCGTAACTTCCTGCTGCCGCGCCACAAGGCCCTGCGCGCCACCTCTGCCAACCTGAAGGTCTTCGAGGCCCAGAAGGATCAGATCGTCGCCCGTAACGCCGCCAACAAGGCCGCCGCCGAAAAGGCCGGTTCTGAACTGGACGGCACGACCTATGTCATCATCCGCCAGGCGGGTGACTCAGGTCAGCTTTACGGCTCGGTCAATGCCCGTGACGTTGCGGATGCTGTTGCAGAAGCCGGCGCCAAGGTTGAGCGTAATCAGATCGTTCTGAATACGCCGATCAAGACGCTCGGCCTGCACAACATCACCGTGCGCCTGCACGCAGAAGTCTCGCTGACCATCACGGTCAACGTGGCACGCTCGCAGGACGAAGCCGATCGTCAGGCTTCCGGCGAAAACATCATCGCTTCCCAATTCGAAGAAGATCGCGTTGCTGCTGAAGAAGCCGCTGCCGATATGCTCGAAGGCGGCGCCGGTGAAGCCATGCAGAACGCACCTTACGAAGCGTAAGGCGCTAAAACCAAACGTCGCAAGATGTTTGGTGCAGGCATCAAAGATCAACCCTCGCTGGCTTGAGCCGCGAGGGTTTTTCTTTGCCTGGTAACAGGGCGATCACAGTCAGTTTATAGCTTAAATTCGATCAGCCTTGCTTTTACTTAGAAAAGAGGTATGTTCAGGTCATTCGAGATTCAAGTTTGACTTGCACGACCGCCTTTTTGGCATGCTCCCAAGACGCACTCTTTTCGGATTTAAAGTTCGCGTAATTCCATGCGTACTTCATGCACCCGAGGTGCGATTACTAAACGGAGGCCATCATGGCAACTGGTACGGTTAAGTGGTTCAACCCCACTAAAGGCTTTGGTTTCATTCAACCCGATACGGGCGGTGCGGACGTGTTCGTCCACATTTCGGCCGTTGAACGCGCTGGTCTGCGCACGCTGAACGAAAACCAAAAGATCAGCTACGAAGTGACGACCGAAAAAGGTAAGTCCTCGGCGACCAACCTGCAAACGGCCTAAGCTTAAAGACCTCGGTCCTTATGACTTCAAAGTTTAGAACCCTCGAAGACCTTGTCTTTGAGGGTTTTTCTTGTCTGCTTCAGACTTGCATCGAATGAGGCGCCACACTTACAATCGGGATAAGCTCGTTAGAGATTCACATCCAGCCTTACATTTTTCAGCTCATAACACTTTGAAAAGCCATTGATATAAATCATGTATTTTAACTCACTAGCTTCAAATTCCATAAAATAGATTAGTTTTTCTAACCCATAACCTCACCATATATTGCGCTGCACTCCCCTTTAAATATGTCGGCAATGGGACCAATTGTGTCTCAGCACATGAAAACTGAGCCGAAAATTTCGCCTCAGACACGAAAAGGAGTACCGCATGTCCAAACGTCTCTATGTAACGACCGCTCTTGTCCTGTCCCTCTCGGCCGTTTTGACCACTCAGACCTTCGCCCAGGATGCCGAGCCGGCTGCCGCCGCGGACGAGCCCACACAGGTCGTCGTCACCGGCCAGCGCGCCAGCAAGCGCTCCCGCCTCGATACACTGGCACCGGTCGACGTGATTACCGCCGCCAGCCTGGCCGCTCAGGGCTCAACCGAACTGGCGCAAGGTCTGTCGCGCGTAACGCCCAGCCTGAACTTCCCGCGCCCTGCCGGCGTTGATGGCACTGATAATGTCCGCCCGGCGTCCTTGCGCGGCCTGTCGCCCGATCAGACCCTGGTTCTGGTCAATGGCAAGCGTCGCCACAGTTCGGCGCTGGTCAACGTCAATGGCGCCACCGGTCGCGGATCCTCCGCGGTCGACCTCAACGCTATTCCGGAAGCCGCGCTTGACCGTCTCGAAGTTCTGCGCGATGGCGCCTCGGCGCAATATGGCTCTGACGCTATCGCCGGCGTCATCAACCTGCACCTGCGCGAAGCCAATCACGGCGGCGGGCTGAGCGTTTCCTACGGCGAATACGATACCGACATCAAGGCCGCCAACTCATCACGCCACGCCTCCGATGGCGGTACGACCAATGTTTCCGGCTGGGTCGGTCTGCCGCTCGGCTCCGATGGCTTCCTGACGATTTCCGGTGAAACCCGCCGCCGCAATCCAACCTCGCGCGGCGATATCGACGCCCTTGTCTCCCCGGCCGTCGTCACCAGCCGCTATGGCGATCCTGCCCAATCGAGCTACAGTTTCTTCGTCAACGCTGGCAAACCGCTGAATGACAACTGGACACTTTATGGCAATGCCAGCCTATCCGACCTCGACTCCAAGAGCGCGGCCTTCTTCCGCCATGCCGATGCTTCCGGCAATGTATCCGAGGTCTACCCCTTCGGTTTCCTGCCGATCATTAACGCCCAGTCGAAGGACTATTCAGCCGCAGTCGGCGTACGTGGCAATCTCGGTGAATGGACCAGCGATTTTTCCTTAAGCGCAGGCGGCAACAAGCTCGACTATTACACGCTCAATAGCATCAGCCCATCCTACGGCGCCGCCTCGCAACGTGATTTCTACGATGGCCAGCTAAAGTACGACCAGACCGTTTTCAATGCGGATATCAGCCGTCCGTTTGCCATCTCTGGCTGGGCCAGTCCGCTGACCCTCGCGCTCGGTCTCGAAGCACGCCAGGAAACCTATGAAATCAAGGCCGGCGACGTGCAATCCTATGCGCTTGGCCCGCTCACCACGAAATTGGCCGGCGCGCAAGGCTTCGGCGGTTTCCAGCCCAGCAATGTCGTCAATGAAGACCGCAACAATATCGGCGTCTATGCCGATGTCGCGGCCGACGTCACCGACCGCTTCAGCTTCGACGCCGCCATCCGCGCTGAAAACTATTCCGATTTCGGCGATAATGTCTCCGGCAAGCTGGCGGCCCGTTACAAGCTGACCGACAGTTTTGCCGTTCGCGGATCGGTCTCCACCGGCTTCCGCGCGCCCTCCCTGGCACAGCAATACTTCACCTCGACCGCCAGCGTTCTCGATACCAGCGGCAGCGTCGGCAAGATTGTCGAAACCGGCACCTTCCCGGCCACCAGCAATGTCGCCATCGCTCTGGGCGCCGAGCCTTTGAAGGCGGAAAAATCGACCAACTACACCCTGGGCGGCGTCTGGCACAGCGGTCCGTTTGAAGTGACACTCGATGCCTACAGCATCAAGATCGAAGATCGCATTCTGTTGTCCGAGAATATCTCCAGGAGTTTCTCCCCTCAGGTCGCTACTCTATTGGCGCCTTATGGTGTCTCAGCCGCGCGCTTCTTTATCAATGGCGCCGACACCACGACCAATGGCCTCGATCTGGTCGCCAATTATCGCCTGCCAACCGATTTCGGACGCTTCAATATCTCGCTGGCCTATAACCACAACGAGACCGAGATCGACAGCCTAAACGCGCTCGATAATTCGCCGCTTAATCCGCAACCGGTTCTCTTCGCCCGCGTGCGTCAGGTCATCCTGACCAACTCATCGCCCGAAGATAAGGCGACGCTGGCCGTCGACTGGACGAAGGGGCAATGGATCGTCAATGGCCGCGCCACCTATTATGGTGATGTCATCGACCCCAATGCCGACATCGCCAAGGATATTCATTCCGGCGACCACACGCTTGTCGACCTGTCGGCCAGCTATCGCTTCGGCACTGGCACCACGGTCACGCTGGGGGCGGACAATCTCTTCGATGAATATCCGAACAAGACCCGCGCGGACCTGAACGTCACCAGCGGCAACGGTGTTGGCGCGCTGGCCTTCACCCGCTTCTCACCGTTCGGCTTCAACGGCCGGTATCTCTACGCCAAACTCAGCCAAACCTGGTAGAAGGGCCACAGGCCCTTCACCCGGAATCGTGACAGACTATGTTGAGATTTCGGCAGCTAAATTCCCCTCGCAGAATTCGCCAGCGAGGGGTTTTTCATTCTATCATGACAAGATTCTATCCCCATAGTTCACAGGCTGTGAAAAGGCCTTAAGTGGATAGCTGTTAGCGGCCGGAGAATTTGCCGGGACAGCCCTTGCCTTTCCTGTCTTAACTCTCTTAATGCCCGCCATGCCTGATACCCTTTCCCCGCCCCACGCCGCTTCCGAAGCGCCCTCCACCATTCCGCACAACCTTGAAGCGGAACAGGCCCTGTTGGGCTGCCTGCTGTTCGACAATGGCGCCTATGAGCGACTGTACGACGGCCTGCAACCGCGCCACTTTTATGAGCCTTTCCACCAGCGCCTTTTTGCTGTGATCGAAGAGCAGATCCGCGTCGGCCACTTGGCAGAACCGATTGTTTTGCTGGATAAATTCAAGGCAGACCAGGCCTTTCAGGATCTCGGCGGCATTCGCTATTTCGCCGATCTCGTCGATCGCGCCCCGCCGGCCGCCAATGCCAATGACTACGCCCGCGTCATCTACGACCTGGCCCTGCGCCGCGAACTGATCCGTCTCGGTGGTGAAATCGCCAAGTCGGCCATTGGTGAACAGGATGCCCGCGAACAGATCGAAGCCGCTGAATTGCAACTGTTTTCGATGGCGGAATCCGGCAGTTCCTCGACCGGCTTCGTCAGCTTCTCTGATGCCGTCGCCGGCGCACTCAATCACGCCGAAGAAGCTTTCCACCGCGATGGCGGTCTTGCCGGTGTTTCCACAGGTTTGACCGATCTCGACAAGCAGATCGGCGGTCTGCACAAGTCCGACCTGATCATCCTGGCCGGACGCCCCTCGATGGGGAAAACCGCTCTGGCGACCAACATCGCCATGAATATCGCCAAGAATTACGCTTACGAGCCGCAACCGGACGGTACGCGCAAAACCGTGCGCGGCGGCGTCGTTGCCTTCTACTCGCTCGAAATGTCCGCCGACCAGTTGGCTGGCCGTCTGCTCTCCGATGCGTCGGGCGTGCCCTCCGACAAGATCCGCAAAGGCGAGATCAATCCCGGCGAATTCATGCAGATCAAGGAGGCCGCCATGGAGATCAGCGCGTGCCCGCTTTATATCGATGACACCGGCGGCATCACGCTCGCTAAGCTGACCGCCCGCGCCCGCCGCCTGAAGCGCACCTCCGGACTTGATTGTCTAATCGTCGACTACCTCCAGCTCGTCACCATCGGCAATTCCACCATGAACCGCGTGCAGGAAGTTTCTACCATCACCATGGGCCTGAAAACCCTCGCTAAGGAACTGGCCATACCGGTCATCGCCCTCTCCCAGTTGTCACGTCAGGTCGAAAGCCGCGACGATAAACGCCCGCAACTCTCCGACCTGCGCGAATCCGGCTCGATCGAGCAGGACGCCGATATCGTGATGTTCGTTTATCGTGAAAGCTATTACCTTGGACGCGCCGAACCACGCGAAGGCACACCGGAACACCTGACCTGGCAGGAAGACATGGATCGTACGCGTAACGTCGCCGAAGTCATTATCGGCAAGCAGCGCCACGGCCCGATCGGCACCGTCCGCGTCTCCTTCGACGCCAACACGGTGCGCTTTGGAAACCTGGCGAATAGCCACCTATATGAGAGCAATTACGAATAGTCTTCATTGACACGGGCACAAAATTGGAACATATGAAGAACAAATAACTTCATATGAGTGTGTCATGGCCCGCGATTCCGCCATCTATGTCTGTCAGTCCTGCGGCAACGTCCATAACAAATGGGCGGGTCAGTGCAGCGGCTGCGGCCAGTGGAATACCTTGGTGCAGGAAGCCTCTAGCGCGCCACCGGGTGGGCTAAAGCCGGAAGTCGCCGGCAAAATCTCGCGCCTGAACAAACTCCAATTTGAAACGCTTGAAAGCGAAGACGCCATACCCGTCCGCATGGTGACGGGGATCGAGGAATTCGATCGCGTGTGCGGCGGTGGTGTCGTGCCGGGTTCAGCCATCCTGATTGCCGGCGATCCCGGCGTTGGCAAATCGACCCTTCTTTTGCAAGTCGCTGCCAATGCCGCGCTTAAAAACCTGAAAGTGGCCTATATTTCTGGTGAGGAAGCCGTTGAGCAAATTCGTGGCCGCGCCTCACGCATGGGGCTTTCCAAGGCGCCGGTTAATCTGGCCGCCGAAACCGCCCTGCGCACCATTCTGGAATCGCTGAAACGCGAAAAGTTTGATCTGGTCATCATCGATTCCATTCAGACCCTGTGGTCGGATGCGGTCGAGGCCGCGCAAGGTTCGGTATCACAGGTGCGCGCCTGTGCCGGCGAACTGGTGCGGCTGGCCAAGAAGCGATCGACCTCCATTATTATGGTCGGCCACGTCACCAAGGAAGGCCAGATCGCCGGTCCGCGTGTGGTCGAGCACATGGTCGATGCCGTCCTGTCGTTTGAAGGCGAGCGCGGCTATCCGTTCCGCATCCTGCGCGGCACCAAGAACCGTTTCGGCGCCACCGACGAGATCGGGGTGTTCGAGATGGGCGATGCCGGCCTGCGCGAAGTGCCCAATCCTTCCGCTCTGTTCCTCGGCGATGGTCACGAACGCGCTTCGGGCTCGGCGGTTTTCGCCGGAATCGAAGGCTCGCGGCCCGTTCTGGTCGAGGTTCAGGCCCTGGTGGCCCCCTCGGCCTACGGCACGCCACGCCGCGCCGTCGTCGGCTGGGATTCCGGTCGGTTGGCCATGATCCTGGCCGTGCTGGAATCACGCTGTGGCGTAGGCTTCGGCCAGAAAGATGTTTATCTCAATGTCGCCGGTGGCTTGCGCATTTCCGAGCCGGCCGGGGATCTCTGCGCCGCTCTGGCGCTTGTTTCGGCCCTGACGGATCAGCCCTTGCCGCGCGATTGCGTGGTGTTTGGCGAGATCAGCCTGTCCGGTGATATTCGCTCGGTCTCCCGCGCTGAAGGACGCCTTAAGGAAGCGCTGAAACTGGGCTTTTCCAGTGCCGTCACCGCCCAATCGGTTGCCGAAAATGCGCCTGTTCAGGTGCGCGGTTATACCACCCTCGTCGATGCCGTAACCGGACTTTTCCCCCAGACCGCCTGATGCTCAGGGTTAAGCTATATTGTTAACGCAGCCTGCCGATGCTATGAATAAGACTGTTCCAGTCGTTTATTGACATGGCGATCGCCCACGTTTTTATTAAAAATGCGCACAGGACTGGAAAATGGCGGCGGCCATCACATATGGGGGATAACATGGAAGCCTACGATTTCATCTTTCTGGCCCTCCTGGCCATATCGTGTTTCGCAGGCGCCGTGCGCGGCGCCACCAAGGAGTTGGTCAACCTGATCTCCTTCTTTCTGGCGATGTTCATTTCCTTTATGTCTCAACCCTTTCTCGCCAAAACCTTCCATCTCGACACCATAACCGCCTACCTTGGCGCCTTCATCATTTTCCTGATGATCTATTTCGGCATCCGCTACCTGGGCCATGCGCTCTCGGACAAGGTGCAGAAACAGAAGGCACTCAATACCTTCGATCGCGTTCTGGGTGTCGGCATCGGAATCTTCCGTACACTGGTCGTTTTGGGCGTATTCCATTTGCTTTTTTCGCTGGTCACGCCTATTGACCGGCAACCCAACTGGTTCCGCGGCGCGAAGATCTACCCGTTGAGCGTCAAATGCGCCAAAATCATCCAGGCCTTCGTCCCCACGGGTACGAGTGCGGCCAATCGGGTGGTTGAAAACCAGAAGTAATCTGACCCTCCGGTCTCCCCCTGCGGACGGTCACTGCGTTTTAGAAAAGAGATTCCATGCTGTTGTCTCAGCCTGAACTGTCTGCTCTCACCGATCCTCAAGCCCATCTGCGCGATTCCGAAGACGACCGCCCCCGCCTGGAATGCGGCGTGTTCGGCGTTTACGGCATCGATGACGCCAGCGCCATTACGGTTCTGGGCATGCACGCCCTGCAACACCGCGGCGAAGAGGCCTGCGGCATCGCCTCCTGCGATGGCAAGCGCTTCTATACCGAACGCGAACACGGCCTTGTCGGTGATGTCTTCACGCAGCCCGAGATCGTCAGCCGCCTCAAAGGCCGCGCCGCCATCGGCCACACACGTTATTCAACAGCCGGCGGCGCCTTCATCCGCAACATCCAGCCGATGTTCGCCGATCTGGATGACGGTGGCATCGCCATCGCCCACAACGGCAATCTCACCAACTTCATGCACCTGCGCACCAAACTGGTCAGCGAAGGTTCCATCTTCCAGTCGACCTCCAATTCGGAGGTCATTTTGCATCTGATCGCCCGTTCGCGCTCGCTCAAGATCATCGATCGCTTCATGGACGCCCTGCGTCACATCGAAGGCGGATTCGCGCTGGTGGCCCTGACCAAGAGCATGCTGATCGGCGCACGTGATCCGCTCGGAATCCGTCCGCTGGTTATTGGCAAGCTTGGCGAATCCTACGTCTTCGCTTCCGAAACCTGCGCGCTTGATATGATCGGCGCCAACTTCGTGCGCGACGTCGAGCATGGCGAAGTGGTACAGATCGATGAAAATGGCCTGACCTCGTTCAAGCCTTTCGGTGTCAAATCCGCCCGTCCGTGCCTGTTTGAATATATCTATTTCGCTCGCCCCGACAGCGTCGTGAACGGCAAGTCGATCTACGATGTGCGCAAGCGCATGGGCCGCCAGCTTGCCATTGAGCACCCCGCCGATGCCGATATCGTCGTGCCTGTGCCGGATTCGGGCGTGCCCGCCGCGCTCGGTTTTGCCGAACAATCGGGCCTGCCGTTTGAACTCGGCATTATCCGCAACCATTATGTCGGCCGCACCTTTATACAGCCGACGCAAGGCATCCGCGACCTCGGCGTGCGCAAGAAGCATGCACCCAACCGCATCGTGCTTGAAGGCAAGAAGGTCATCCTGATCGACAACTCCATCGTGCGCGGCACCACCTCGGTCAAGATCGTCCGCATGGTTCGTGCCGCCGGCGCCAAGGAAGTCCACCTGCGTTCCGCCTCACCGCCCATCATGTGGCCCGATTTCTACGGCATCGACATGCCGGACCGCGAAAAGCTGCTGGCCGCCAATCACACGCTGGAAGAAATGCGCCAGAAGTTGGAATGCGACAGCCTCGGCTTCCTGTCGGTCGATGGTCTTTACAAAGCCATGGGCCTTAATGGTCGCAACAACGCGCAACCGCAATTCACCGATCACTATTTCACCGGTGAATACCCAACCCGCCTGACCGACCGTGAAGGCGCGCAGGCCGAGGGTGAAAACGCCGGCGCGCAGCTTTCGCTGCTGGCCAACAGCCACTGATATCCGCTACAGGTATGACGCGCTTTTAAAATGGAAAGCGCGTCATATTTTTATGGAACGCTCTCATGACTTCACAAGCCGGCCGTATCGCTCTGATCACCGGGGCCTCACGCGGCATTGGTCGTGCCTGCGCACTGGGGCTGGCCAAGGACGGCGCACAGGTTATCGCCTGCGCGCGTTCCAAGGCCGGTCTTGAAGAACTCGACGACGAGATTTTCGCCGCCACCGGCCAGCACGCAACCTTAATTCCCTTTGATATCACCGATGGCGATGCTTTCGAGCGCCTGAGTGCCGTGCTTTTTGAGCGCTTCGGTCGCATCGATGTCGTGGTCCATGCCGCCGCTATTTCCGGCACCTTGTCTCCGGTCACGCACCATGAGCCCAAGGATTTCGACAAGATCGTTACCGTCAACCTTTCGGCCACATGGCGTTTGTTGCGAGCGCTGGAGCCACTGTTGCGCCAATCGACCGCCGGCCGCGCCATCTTCTTTACCACCAGCGAAAGCGTGACGGCTGGCCGCGCTTTCTGGGGCCCTTATGGCGCTACGAAGGCCGCGATGGAAACCCTTGTACGCGCCTGGGCGGATGAGGTTGAGATCACGCCTATTCGCGCTGCAATTCTATCCCCGGGCGCTATGCGCACCCGGATGCGCGCCTCTGCCTATCCCGGCGAAGATCCGCAGAGCCTGCCGCACCCCAATGAGATCGTGCCCCTGATGCTCGAACTGGCCGATGCCAGCAAGGTGCCGCCGCTTGAAACCGTCAGTTTTCCTAACTGGAAAACGCAAGCCGCAACAATCGCCTGATATAGCTGACACGAGCGCATCCTGAAGGATGCGCTCTTTTTGTAGCTCAAAGCTATCAATTTGCGCAGAATGCAAAACAATTTGACTAAATTTACTTTTAATTTGTCCTGAATGCGTTAAAAATAGCTTCATGAACAGTCACACGCCCCCCGCCTATCCCAAAGCACAAAGCGCCTCCATGCTAGAGGAACTCGGCAAGTACGTTATTGCCGAACCGTACCCGTTTGTGGTCGATCTGGCCAACAGTCAGGGCATGACGCTGGCAACGGTGGATGGCGACAAGATTATCGACTGGTGCGGTCTCTATGGCTCAAAGCTGCTCGGCTATAACCATCCGCGCCTTTTCGAGCCGGACTATGTACGCGAGTTGGTGCTGGCGGCCAACAACAAGATGGCCAATCCTGACTTTCTGACACCACAGTGCCTGGCCTATTACCGTTTGCTGCATCGCCTCGCGCCTGTCTGCATGCGCGATCAGCATGTCGAGGTCTACGCCGTCAATTCGGGCGCTGAAGCGGTCGAAAACATGATGAAATACCTCATCAACCTGCATAATCATAAGCAGCAGGCCAAGGGCAACACCGTCAGGAACAGCCGTTTCATCTATTTCGAGCAAGCCTTCCACGGTCGCACGGTCTTCGCGCTGAACATTACCGAACTGTCGCACGATCCCGTCGCCACCAAGGATTTCCGCGGCATCATCAGCGGCAATCTTCAGGTGCCGTTCCCAGAATATGATGCGCGCCGCTCCACCGCTGAGAACGAGCGCGAGGCCGATCGCTGCCTGACCCTGATCGAAGCCTTCATGCGCGAGCATCCGAATGAAATCGCCGGCGTTATTCTGGAGCCCCTGCAAGGTGCTGGCGGCCATCGCCTCGCCCTGCCGCGCTTTTACCAAGGCCTGTCAAAGCTCTGCCATCAGTACGATGTTGGCTGGGGACTTGATGAAGTGCAAACCTCCGGTGGCCAGACTGGTGCTGTCTTCTCGATCGATCTGTTCGATGTGCCCTATCCGCCGCAGGCCATCGCCGTCGCCAAGAAATTCGGCAATGGCGCCGTCTACATGTTGAACCCGATGGAAGATATTGGCGTTCTCGATTCGACTTGGGGCGGCACACTGGCCGATATGGTGCGCTTTGTTCAGGAATGGCAGATTGTTGAGGACGAAGGCCTGCTCGACGCCGTCGCCGCCAAGGGCAGCTATCTGTTCGATCGTCTCAATCAACTGGTTGAGCAGTTCCCGAACTTGATCAGCAATGTCCGTGGCTTGGGGCTCTATCAGGGCTTCACGGTCAATGAGAAACGCAACAAAGGCCGTCTGGTCGATCTGGCGCTGGAGAGCGAAAACCTGCTCCTGCTGGGCGCCGGCACAGATAGTATCCGCTTCCGACCACCGCTAGATGTCACCATTGGCGATATCGACGCCATGTTGGCCAAGCTCACACGGGTTCTCGAACAACTCTGATAAAAAGCCTCCCCGGCATACCGGGGAGGCTTTTTATTACTTCTTTTTCGGCACCGGCTTGCCGCGTGCCGGCGGCGCGCCACGGACACGCCCACCCGGCCCTGCGGCGCCCGGCTTGGTGCTCGGCCCCATGGCCCGCGCCTTGACCGCCTTGGCCTTGCTGACCTCTGTACGCGTTTTCACGGCGACTTTCGGTGCCGCTACCACAGTCCCCTTAGCTTTTTGACGGACACGATTAGGGTGCGCCGGCTTTTCACCGGGCTTGAACTTCGGCTGGGCACGGACCCGCTTGAAACCGGCCGGCTTGCCACCATCCGACGTATCGCCATCGACAAACGGATTGCTGGTCGAGTTCGCCTTGACTGTCAGACGGATCGGCACACCCGGCATGTCAAAAGATTTACGCAAGCTATTGATAAGATAGCGCGTATAGTGATCCGGCATGGCATAGGAACGCGCCGCGAACAGCACGAACGTGGGCGGACGCCCCTTGGTCTGAGCCATGTATTTTGGCTTGATGCGCTTGCCGCTGACCGCGGGGGGCGGATGCCTCTGGATCGCCAGAGCCAGCCAGTCGTTAAGATCGCGCGTCTTGATCTTGGCCGACCAGTTACGATAGGTCTTGAGCACAGCCGGCATCAGGCGTTCCAGCCCCTTGCCTGTGGCGCCGGAGAGCGTCACCAGAGGCGTGCCGCGCAGTTGCGGCAACATGCGCTCGGAGACCTCAAGAATTTCGTTCAGGCGCGATTGCGGGTTCTCGACCAGATCCCACTTGGAAACGGCGTAGACAAGCCCCCGGCCCTCGCGTTCGACTAGATCGGCAATTTGCAGATCCTGGACTTCGAAGGCGTTGGCCTCATCCATGACCAGCACGACGACTTCGGCGAAGGTGATGGCGCGAATGGTATCGCTGGTGGAAAGCTTTTCCAGCTTCTCCTGCACACGCGCCTTACGGCGCAAGCCCGCTGTATCGACCAGCCGAATTGTGCGGCCTTCATATTCCCAGTCCACACTGATCGAATTGCGCGTGATACCGGCCTCAGGGCCAACCAGCAGGCGGTCTTCGCCGAGCAACTTGTTGATCAGGGTCGATTTACCAGCGTTCGGGCGGCCGATAATGGCGATACGGATCGGCTTGGTTTCGTCGTCCTCATCTTCCGATTCGTCTTCATTAACGACCCAGTCGCCTTCAAAGCGCTGACGGAACTTCTCGACCTCATCATAAAGCTCGCCGATACCTTCGCCATGTTCGGCTGAAAGGTGTAGCGGTTCGCCAAAGCCAAGCTGATAGGCTTCAGCAGCGCCAGACATACCGGCCTTGCCCTCGGCCTTGTTGGCGATCAGCAGAACCGGCGTATCCTTCATGCGCAGGATCTGCGCGAAGATACGGTCGAGCGGCGTAACACCTTCACGCGAATCGACCACGAAGAAGGCAACATCAGCCTCTTCGATGGCTTTTTCGGTCTGCAAACGCATACGCGCTTCGAGACTGAGATCGGCAAGATCTTCAAAACCGGCAGTATCGATCAATTCAAGATCGATGTCACCGATGCGGCCCGTGGCATAGCGACGGTCACGCGTGACACCAGGCTGGTCATCAACGATGGCCAGCTTCTTGCCTGCGAGGCGGTTAAACAGGGTCGATTTGCCGACATTAGGGCGGCCGACAATGGCAATTTTTAAAGGCATGGCCGCCTTATAGCGAAAAATGCCTGAATTACCACACTTTAGTGAATGGCCACCCTTTTAGTGGATGGCCACCAGCTTGGCATCGTTGGTCACGACGAACAGTTTGTCACCCACGGCGATCGGCGCGATATAAGCAGCATCGCCCAGCTTGATCGTTTCCTGGCGCTCGCCGGTCTTCGGATCAAAGGCCACAGCCTCACCCAGTGAATTGACCATCACTAGACGATTGGACGCCATGAAAGGCCCTGACCAGAGCGGCAGCTTACCCACGGTTTTTTCACGCCCCAGGCCTAAGAAGCCCTTCTTGGTCTTCTGAATACCGGCGTTCATGTCCTTGATCCAATAGATCTGGCCACTTTCACGGCTGACACACAAAAGCTCACCTTGCAGGCTGACCAGAAACACGACGTCGCCGGCCACCCAGGGTGTGTTGACGCTGTCGGTATCGACCTTCCATTTCGGCACGCCGGTCTTCGCGTCCATCGCCTGGAAGACACCGGAATGACTGGCGGCAAAGACGGTACCATTATAAAGCACCGGACGACCGGAGATATCGCGGATTTCCGACAGGGCATTGGTTCGGTTCGATTGCGCCAACACCTGCTGCCAGACGGGATCCCCCGTCGTCGTGCTCAAGGCCACAAGTTCACCTGACGAGAAAGGCGTGTAGACGATATCGCCGGACACCAGCGGCGTCGAAGACTTTTGCAGGCGCGCCGGCTCGGCGATGGCCTGATACGTCCAGGCCATTTCACCCGTTGTGCGGTCGAAAGCGAACACCTGATTATCGACATCGGTGGCGAAGATATGTGTAGCATTCACCGTCGGGGCCGCGTGAATCTGCGTGTCGACGTTCTTCTTCCAGATTTCCGCGCCGGTCGTGGCATCGAGCGCTTCAACGAAACGGAAGCCTGAGGTTACATAAAGCTTGCCGTCGGAAAGCGCCAAACCGCCACCAAAGGCCGTCTTGTCGCGCTTGTTCTTGGGGTTGAGATCGACGCTCCACACCTGACGGCCGGTGGCAACCTCAAAGGCCGAAACGCGGGCTTCGGCATCGAGCGTGTAGATGGTCTGACCGTCAGATACGGGCTGGGCCAGAACCTGATTACCGCCCTTGCTGGCCGCACCGATCGACTTGGTCCACGCCACCTTGAAGTTTTTGGCAGCATCAGCATTCTGAACCAGCGTGTCAGGCCCGCCTGCCACCGGCCAGTTGGCCACCGCAGCCGGCTCCGGCAGATAGTAGCCAATGCCCTTGAGGCTCTTGGACGGTGTCAGCTTCTGATCGAAGGCGACGATGGAAATGCGCTGGCCTTGCGAGGCCACGGCCCCCTGATCGCTGTTGCGATCCTTGAAGGGGTTCATCTTGTCGACTGTGGCGCAGCCGCTCAATGTGATCGCCGCGGTCAGGGCGACAAGACTGGCGGCCTTCAGCCCGGAAACCTTGGACCCGAAACCTTTGGCGTGGACCTTCGACGAGTTCATAAGCGCGTTTTCCATAATCAAGATATCAATATGACCCGCAGGGCCGGAGAGGTTAAAGCGCAGCCTATTGCGCGGGCGTTTGTTGCATTTGCGGCGCGCCCTGAATTTGCGGCATCACCGGCATGGCGGCTTCAGGTTGCTTCATCATCGCCTGAGCGGTAGCGATCGCGCCCGAATCAATGGCGGCCACGAAGGCGCTCGCGCGCTGCTTGACGCCATCGGGCGTGCCGAGCGTCACCGACAGGACCTGCAGATCATTGCGCGCGCCCTTGACGTCGCCGGACTGAAGCTTGGCCATGGCGAGGGCTTCCTTGGCCATGGCGGCATAAGGGCGACCTTCCTTGGTCAGGGGCGTAAGGCGCTTTTCAACGTCGGCGAAAGGCTTCGAGTCCATTTCCAGCAAGGCAGCCTTGAGAGCGGCGCCATCGGAGATATTGGGCACCTTGGAGGCGCTTGCGGCCAGGTCAAGATCCTTGATCGCTTCGGCAGTGTTGTTTTCTTCGAGAGCGATACCGGCCAATTGCTGCAGGGCCATGGCCTTGTAGACCGGATGTCCCGCCTTCACAGTGGCTTCAAAGCCCGTCTTGGCAACGGCCTTGTCGCCCTTGACCATCGACTCGATGGCAGTGCCGTAAGATTCCGACGCGTTGGCGGCCACGCTGGCCTGCCAGCTTTCATAACCCCAGAAGCCGAGCGCGATGATCAGGGCCCCGCCAAGAACGCCAGCCACCCAGGGCCAGCCTTTTTTGACGATGGTCGCCCATTTGTCGGCGCGCAGGGTTTCTTCTGTTTCGTCAAAAATATCGCTCACAGCGAATCCTCATATCCAAATATTCAGGGAGAAGCGCCGTCCTGTTAAGGCGCACAGGCGCTTCCAATTCGGCGCGAACCTAGCCTTTGGCCAAGGTTAACGCAACCGGATACAGCACCATGGCTCAGGCTTCCCCCAAAATCAAATTCCGCCACCCTACTTATTTAGCAAAATATGTCTCTTGTGGGGCGGGGAAGCTACGATCCCTGACATCTTTCGCATAAGATTTAACCGCTGTGCTGATCTGGGTGCGCAGGTCGGCATAGTGCCTGACGAATTTTGGCGTCCAGTCGAACAGGCCAAGCATGTCATCGGTCACCAGCACCTGACCATCGCAGGCATTGGAGGCGCCGATACCGATGGTTGGGATACTGACCAAGCGGGTCACCTCGTCGGCCAGATCGGCCGCCACGCCCTCAACGACGATGGCGAAGGCACCGGCGGCTTCACTGTCTTGCGCTTCCTTGATCACCTTGTCGCGCTCTGCCTGCGTGCGCCCCTTGGCCTTGAAACCGCCCTCGACATTGACCGCCTGCGGCCGCAACCCGACATGGCCCATGACAGCGATGCCGCGTTCGGTCAGGTAGCGGATCGTCTCGGCGACCGTCGGCCCGCTTTCCAGCTTGACGGCTTGCGCCCCTGTTTCTTTCAACAGGCGCACGGCGTTGGCAAAGGCCTGCTCAGGACTGGCCTCATAGGAGCCGAACGGCATGTCGATGACCACGAAGGCGGTGTCCGACCCTCGCATGACCGCCTGTCCATGGAGAATCATCATTTCCATGCTGACGCCGATGGTGTTGGGAAGACCGTGGATCACCATGCCGAGGCTGTCGCCGACCAGCAAAATATCGCAATGCGGATCCATGATCCGCGCGGTAGGCGTAGTGTAGGCCGTCAGGCAGACCAACGGAGTTTGGCCCTTGCGGCTCATGATATCAGGTGCGGTTATGCGTTTGGTACGTGCGGGACCGGCTTGGCTGCTCAAGGTATTCACTCATGTCTCTTGGAGACGTGTCAGATCGTCTCCTCCTGGGAGTAGGCGTAATACAACGCCAGACAGGCTAAACATAGGGAAAAACTGACCCAGAAAAAGAACGGGGTCTGCATAAGGTTGAGGTATCGTGCCGACAATTCAATCAGGCTCATGGCGGATTTCCCCATGCCATCGAAAAATTCGACGCCGGCGCGCAAGGTTTCGTCGGTTTCAGTTGCGGCTTTTGTCAGCGTCACCGTGGCGACCTTTGGGGCAGAGCCGCCCTCGCCGCCGGCCCAATTTGGCATATGGATGAATTGCGCCAGAGCATAGAGCCCGCCGACAAAGCCGGCGAGCACGACCACTCCCTGACGCAGCCACAGGTTAAAGCGCAAGCCCCGCATGACGCGCGCCTGAAAAGCCTCAGAATCGTCGTAAACCGGCGCAGCGGCGAACAGATCGCCGATATCGTCGTCTTTCAAGTTCAAATCACTCATGTTCCTGTTTCCAGTACGGGAGCGGACTTCACGCTCAGGATAATCTTCAACTGATCCAGCGCACGCCGGATATGACTTTTCACTGTACCAAGCGGAATTTTAAGTTCATCGGCTATATCCTGATGGGACAGGTCGCCGCTGAAATTGAGCGTGACGCATAGTCGTTCCACAGGTTTAAGGCGATTTAAAGCCGCATCGAGATTGTGGGCGCGAAATTCACCTTCGTGGGCGATGGGCTCGGGTTCATAAGCGCCGATATCATCGGTCAGCACATACTTCTTGTTGTTGCGCACTTTGCGCAAATAACGCCGAGAGGCAATCCGCTTGAGCCAGCCGGTAAAGGGGCCATCGAAACGATACTCGGCCAGGTGCTCGTAGGCGCTCATAAAGGCCTCCTGCGCCATGTCGTCGGCATCGGCGCCCTGCGCGCCCATCCGGCGCAGATGGATACGCAAACCGCCGCCATGGCGGCGCACCAGTTCGGCAAACGCCGGCTTGTCACCCGCCGTGCTCAGGCGCACGAGGTCAACATCCGATTGTCGCGTCAGGTCAGGCTTGTCGCTGGCCAGGGCCATGGTTCAGTTTGCTCCGGGTTGCCGCTATCGACTTATTGCTTGCGATTGCCGATCAGGCCCAAAATAAGCAGGGCAACACCAATGAAGCCCGGAATGGCAGCCAAGCCTGACATTTCGTCAACCGTGTAGCCGTTATCGAGAAAATTCCAGACTACAACTCCCAATGCGATCGCGATCAGGATAATGCCGGTACGAATGTCGTTAGCCGGGGTTTTCACACGTACCTGGCTTTTTTGCAGACTGTCGAGAAACTCGGTCGGCAAGGGCTGGCCTTTTTCAATAGACATACGCAGGGTTTTTTGAAGTTCAGCATTGTCGCGCGACTTACCGATACGAACAATCGCTACAATGGCGATAGGCATACCAAAGACCATCAGGATTGCTATGATGGGAATGATTTCATGCGGTAAATTCATGGATAAACTCCTTGAAAGAGGTTCGGGGAAGGCAGAAAAGCCGCCCTTTGTTTATAAGAGGCACGCAACCCTGCCTTTGGATGCAGTGTTTCGCATTAAGTTTCCGTAATCAAAATAATTTGGTCGCCCTCTTGAATTAGATGCAATTTAGATATATCTGAAATGCATCGAAACGAAAATATTTGCAATCAACTCGCAAATACGCCAAATATCGATATATCTGATTACACTCTAATTATAGGAGACTCGCATGCGAGGCTTTTTTCATCATCGCGGACACGGCGCTCAGCCTGACCGCAATTTCAGCCATCGTGACGGCTTTGGTCGCGACTTCGGCGGCGGACGCGAAGCTATTATGGAGCGTTTCCGTGGCATGCGCGGCGGTCGCGATGGCCTGAACCGTGGCAGAATGGGCTTTGGTCACGGCGGTTTGCGTTTGGTCCTGCTTAAGCTCATCGACGAAAAACCCAGCCACGGCTACGAACTGATCAAAGCGATCGAAGAACGGTTCAATGGCGCCTACAGCCCTTCCCCCGGCGTAATCTACCCCACACTGAGCTGGCTGGAAGACGAAGGTTTCATCACCATCACCCCGGGCGAAGACGGCCGCAAATCGGCCCAGATCACCGACGCCGGCAAGGCATTTCTTGAAGACAAGGCTGCCGCCGTCACCGAACTGTTCAGCCAGATGGATGGCCAGACCAGCGAACACGGCGATTACAGCCCGATCTTCCGCGCCATGGGCAATCTCAGGGCATCGCTCAAGGCGCGCGGCATGAAGCCCATGGGTAAGGTTGAGATCGAAGCCATCGTCGACCTGATCGACGAGGTCGCCAAAAAGATCGAAAGGTTATAGCCATGGATACGCATATCGATGGGCGTTCGATAACACGTGTCCGCTATGAAACGCGTCTGCGGGAACTGACGGTAACGGGTGTACGCCAACTCACCCCTCACCTGATCCGCATCGGTCTCCATGGCGATTTCGGGGGCTTTCAGTCGCTGGGCTTCGATGATCACGTCAAGCTGTTCTTCCCCGACCCGGAAACCGGTATTCTGACCCTACCCGTCATGGGTGCGGTGTCTGAGGGCCCAAAGCCAGTCATGCGCGACTACACCCCACGCCAGTTTGATGCCAAATCCCAGACGCTCGATATCGAGTTCGCTCTCCATGATGCCGGTCCGGCAACTCTATGGGCGATGAACGCCAAAATCGGCGATACCCTCAATATCGGCGGTCCGCGCGGCTCCATGCTGATCCCGCAAACCTTCGATGGCCATGTGATGATTGGCGATGATACGGCCCTGCCCGCCATCGCCCGCAGGCTCGAAGAGATGCCCGCCGGCACGCCGGTCTGTGTTGTGGCTGAGGTCGATAGCCTCGATGACCGCCTGCACTTCAATACCCGCGCCGATCTGCGCGTTCACTGGGTCTATCGTCAGGCGACACAGAATAACAGCCTGCTCGAAGCCTTGAGAGGCCTGCACCTGCCGCAGAACGACCTCCACATCTGGGTGGCGTGTGAAAGTTCGCAGGCGAAACTCATCCGCACGCATCTGATCGAGGACCACGGCGCCAGACCACAATGGATCAGGGCGTCAGGCTATTGGCGCAAGGGAGATGCCGGCGCGCACGACACCATCGGCGATTAACGGAACCTACAGCAGGACAGGCTATCATGGCCGTCTTATCTCGCGGGGGCGTCGATGCGCTTAATTCTATCCCTTACCCTGACAGCCTTGTGGCTGTCGCCGACCATGGCACTGGCCGCTGACCTTGGCGGTACATGGCAACGTTCCGATGGCCGTGAGCGCGTCACCTTCGCACCGTGCCCTGACGGCGTGTGCGGCAAACTGGTCTGGAGCAAACCGGACGCCAAAAGCAAGGCGCATATCGGCGACACCGTGTTTCATGACCTGAAACGCGAAACCGCCACGAGCTGGAAGGGCTACGCCTCCAATCCCGATGACGGCAAGACCTATCCCGGCACCGTCACGCTCGACGGCGGCAAACTGCTCACCCGCGAATGTATCCTGGGCGGCCGTATCTGCCGCACCGAAATCTGGACGCGGATAAACTAGCGAAGGGTCTTCGGGTCGATCAAATCGGGCTTGAAACCAACAATCAGGATGTCGTCCTTCTCGAAAACAGGCCGCTTGATCATCGACGGCTGCTCGATCATCAGGGCAATGGCATCTTCCTGGTTCAGATTGTGCTTGTCTGCATCCGGCAAGGCCTTGAAGGTGGTGCTGGCCCAGTTGAGCACCTTTTCCCAACCCAGCTTTGCACACCAGATCTTCAGATGCACTTCGTCAATGCCGTCCGTCTTGAAGTTATGAAAGGCGTAGGCGACGCGATTGGCGTCGAGCCAGTCGCGTGCCTTTTTCACCGTGTCGCAGTTGGGAATACCATAAAGGGTCAGCATTGAGGGTCCGTTCGATGTCGTATGAGGCTGTCGCCTGATTTATTCCCACTCGATGGTGCCGGGCGGCTTCGAGGTGACGTCATAGACCACGCGGTTGACACCGCGGACTTCGTTGACGATGCGGGTGGCGCAACGGCCAAGCACGGCCCACGGGAATTCATAGAAATCGGCCGTCATGCCATCGGATGAGGTGACCGCGCGCAGGGCCAGCACGTCTTCATAGGTGCGGGCGTCGCCCATGACGCCGACCGTCTTGACCGGCAGCAGCACGGCAAAGGCCTGCCAAATGTCATTGTAGAGACCAGCCTTGCGGATTTCATCGAGGTAGATGGCGTCGGCGTCCTGAAGCGTCCTGACCTTCTCCGGCGTCACTTCGCCCGGAATGCGGATGGCCAGGCCCGGCCCGGGGAACGGATGGCGCCCGACAAAGGCGGCGTCGAGACCCAGTTCGCGGCCGAGCGCCCGCACTTCATCCTTGAAGAGTTCGCGCAATGGCTCAACCAGTTTCAGCTTCATATAGTCGGGCAGACCGCCGACATTGTGGTGCGACTTGATGACCGTCGAAGGCCCGCCGTGGGGAGAGATGCTCTCGACCACGTCGGGATAAAGCGTGCCCTGGGCCAGGAATTCGGCGCCGTCGATCTTGCCGGCCTCTTCATCGAAGACGTCAATGAACAGTTTGCCGATGGTCTTGCGCTTCTTTTCGGGATCGGATTCACCGGCCAGGGCGCCGAGGAATTTCTCTTGCGCCTGCACATGGATCAGCGGGATATTGTAGTGGTTTCGGAACAGCGAGACGACCTGTTCGCCTTCGTTCTTACGCAGCAGGCCGGTATCAACGAACACGCAGGTCAGTTGTTCACCGATCGCTTCGTGGATCAGGATGGCGGCGACCGAGGAATCAACCCCGCCGGACAGACCGCAGATGACCTTGCCGGTGCCGACCTGGGCGCGGATCTTGGCGACCATTTCCTCGCGGAAGGCCGACATCGACCAGTCGCCCGAGAAGCCGGCGATCTCGAACAGGAAGTTGCGGATCATATCGGTGCCGCGCTTGGTATGCACCACTTCCGGGTGGAACTGCACAGCGTAAAACTTGCGCTTTTCATCGGCGATGGCGGCATAGGGCGCGCCTTCCGACGTGGCGATGACCTCGAAGCCCTGCGGAATGGCGGTGACGCGGTCGCCATGGCTCATCCATACCGTCTCGACCTGATCGAGGCCCTTGAAAATCGGCGACTGACCTTTGACGGTAATCTCGGCGCGCCCAAACTCGCGGTCATGGCCACTTTCGACCTTGCCGCCCAGCAATTCACACATCAGTTGCTCGCCATAGCAGATGCCGAACACCGGCACCCCCATGTCGAACAGTTTGGCGTCGATCCGCGGACCTTCATCGATGACGCTGTGCGGCGAACCCGACAGGATGACCGCCTTAGGGCGCAGGCTATCGATCTTGTCGGCGGCCTTAGTGAAGGGGTGGATTTCGCAATAGACGCCGCATTCGCGGACGCGACGTGCGATTAACTGGGTAACTTGCGATCCGAAATCGATAATAAGAAGAAGTCTCGTGGTGAGGCGAAGCCATGATTATTGGGTCCGTGTGTAGGCGGCGATAAAGAAGCCGTCGGTCTGGGTGGTATGGGGTGTAAGCGATAGGCGATGGCCAGTTTTGGCCAGTTTGTTCAGGCGCGCCGCGTGATCGATATAGAGCGTGCTGTTTTCTAGCAGGGTATGGATCGGCAGGGCGTCGTAATTGGGATGTGCCGCTTCAAAAGCGTCGGCGGTCTGGGCGTTTTCATCATCCAGCACCGAGCAGGTGACATAGACGAGACGCCCGCCCACCTTCACGCATTGTGCGGCACGGTCGAGAATTTGGTTTTGCAGGGTATGCAGACCTTCAATCTTGGCCTCATCGAGACGATGCGCATCTTCGGGATGGCGACGCCAGGTGCCGGAACCGGAGCATGGCGCATCGACCAGAACCAGATCGGCGCCTTTCAGCACTTCGAGTTGGGCGGCATCGTCGGGATCAAAGAAGTGGATAAAATGTGCGTTAGCGCCGGCACGGATCAGGCGCGGCTCAATGGCTTTCAGGCGCTTTCCCACGACATCACAGGCGTAAACCTCACCATTCCCGTCCATCATCTGCGCAAGCGCAAGTGTCTTGCCGCCACCGCCAGCACAGAAATCGACCACCTTAGCGGCGCCGGGCAAAAGACCGGCACCGGCGATAAAGGCCGCGAGTTGTGAGCCCTCGTCCTGAATTTCAACCTGACCGCTTTGGTAGATATCGAGCTTGACGAGATTGGGCGGCGGCTCTGCCGTCAGCCGGATGCCGTATTTTGAGAACGGTGTTGGTTCGGGCGACAATCCTTCGGCTTCAAGCGCCGCCATCATATCCGCACGGTTTGCCTTTGCGCTATTGACGCGCAGATCGATCGGCGCGCGCGGCATCATCAGGGCGGTGGCCTCGGCGGTCCATGCCTTGCCGAATTGCTGTTCGAAGCGCGAAACAACAAACTCCGGCAGACCGGTGGTGACCCAGGCGGGCGCCTCGCCCTCCCCCGCCGCCAGGCGTTCGCGTTCATGAGCGGTCAGGTGTTTGGGCCCATACCCTTCGCCGCCAAAAAAGCTTTCAATGTCTTCGATCGGCATGGCGTCGATCAGCGACAGCGAAGCCAGAACCAGCGCTCGTCCCTGCGCTGGCGATTTCTCAGTCATCTCCATAGCCCACAACAGGCGTTGTCTGGCGCGCAGGCAGCGATAGACGCGATCTGCAATGGCGCGACGGTCTTTGGAGCCGGCGTAGCGATTGACCTGCCCCCACTGTTTCAGCACGGCTTCAACAGTCGCACGGGTTCCCGAAAGTTGATCGAGGATATCGGCGGCGGCTTGAAGTCGGGCAGCGGGGGTCAAATCAGATCCTTAAACAAACAGGGTATAGAGGCACATGACAATGCCGATGAGCGAAACAATCCAGGCCAGCGAACGGACGCCAACGACACCGAACGCATAGAGCGGAATATAAACGATGCGGGCCGCCAGATAAACCTGAGCGCCCCAGATCGACACCGGGCTTGACTTGCCAAGGAAGGCGAGCGCAAGCACGATAACCGCAAAGAAAGCAAAGGTTTCCATGAAGTTAGCAAAGGCGCGGTTAAGGCGCCCCGCTATGGGCCCTGTGTCGAAATCCGTATCACGCGGGCCGGCGTTCCATTTGGCATAGCCCTTGCGCGACATGGCCGCTATCGGCGGCAGCCCCACCTGAACCAGCCCCAGAATAGCGGCCCAGACCAGTACCCGTAGTTCGTAAGTCATGCACTTCTCCCTTTAGTTACTGGTCTGCCGGCATGGCTATTGGCGGTAGTTCGGCGATTCCCGCGTGATCATCACGTCATGAACGTGGCTTTCGCGCAGACCGGCGCCGGTGATGCGCACGAAACGCGCGCGCTTCTGGAACTCTTCGATTGTAGGGGCACCGACATAGCCCATGGAGGCGCGAAGCCCGCCGACGAGTTGGTGAACAACCGGAGCGATCGGTCCCTTGAACGGCACCTGGCCCTCGATACCTTCCGGCACCAGTTTCATGGTGTCGCGCACTTCCTTCTGGAAATAGCGATCAGCCGAACCCGAAGCCATGGCCCCGACCGACCCCATACCGCGATAGGATTTGTAGGAACGGCCCTGATAGAGGATGACCTCACCCGGGGCTTCTTCGGTGCCGGCGAACATCGAGCCAAGCATGGCCGATGAGGCGCCCGCCGCGATGGCCTTGGCCAGATCGCCGGAGAACTTGATGCCGCCGTCAGCGATGATCGGCACGCCGGTGCCGGCCGCAGCCCGCACGCTGTCGATGATCGCGGTCAGTTGCGGCACGCCGACGCCGGCAACAATGCGCGTGGTGCAGATGGAGCCAGGCCCGATACCGACCTTGACGGCGTCGGCGCCGGCATCGATCAGGGCGCGGGTGGCGTCATAGGTGGCGACGTTACCGGCAACGATCTGAACCTTGTTGGTTTCCTTGCGCAGGCGTTGCACCGCTTGCGACACCAGAATGCTGTGACCATGGGCCGTATCAATGACGATAACATCGGCGCCGGCTTCGACCAGCGCCATCGAACGTTCAAAGCCGGCATCACCGACCGTGGAAGCGCCACCAACGAGCAGGCGTCCGGCGGCATCCTTGGCGGCCAGAGGATAGGCCTGTTGCTTCTCCATGTCCTTGACGGTGATCAGACCGACGCAGGCATAGGCGTCATTGACGACGATAATGCGCTCGATGCGATGCTTGGCCATCAGTTCGCGCGCGCGCGCCTGACCTTCGCCTTCGCGCACCGTGATCAGGTTTTCCGTCGTCATGACCTCGGCGGCTGACTTGGAGCCCTCGCCTTCGAAGCGAATGTCGCGGTTCGTCAGGATGCCGACCAGTTTGTTTGTCTCGCGCTCGACCACCGGGAAGCCGGAAATATGCTTGCGGGCGATGATCTCGCGAACCTCGGCCAGTTTGGTGTCGGGATAGATGACAATCGGGTTGATGACCATACCCGACTCAAACCGCTTCACATTGCGGATTTCCTCAGCCTGTTCTTCATTGGTTAGATTGCGGTGGACAATGCCCATGCCACCGGCCTGCGCCATGGCGACGGCTAGGCGTGCTTCTGTGACCGTATCCATGGCCGAAGAGACCAGCGGGATGTTCAGGCTGATGGTTTGGGTGAATTTCGTTTTCGTATCGACTTGAGTGGGCACCACGTCCGAGGGACCGGGTTCCAGCAAAACGTCGTCGAAGGTTAAGCCTTCGCGTATATCCATAAGGGACTCTCCATTTTGCGGTTTGTACCTATGGGAAACCGGCCTTGAGGTAAAGAGGTTGATGCAAAATAATTGTTTCAAAGCTTAAGCAGCGATCACGCGCCTAGCCCGCCGTCGCCTTCAGGCCGATAATAGAACTGAGCAGCATGACCAAAAAGAGGATGCGCAGCGGAGTCACCGCCTCATGAAACAGGAATATGCCCATTACCGCCGCGCCAAGTGCGCCAATACCGACCCAAACCGCATAGGCCGTGCCGATTGGTAAGGTACTGGCGGCTTTCGACAGCAACACCATGCTGAGCGCCAGCGTAACGAGGGTAAAGATGGACGGCACAGGTTTTGTGAAGCCGGCGCTGTATTTCAGGCCAATGGCCCAGCAGATTTCAAGCAATCCGGCGACGATCAGGTAGACCCACGGCAAGGATATAAATGATGGCATGACAATGCGCTCCAGTGTTTGTGATACAAACTAAAGCGTCGTCTTGTCTTGACCGGGTACGGCGCATCTCGTCCGGAGCAAAAACCTATATAACAAGCGCAGGTCCGAAAATAAAGGCGCCTGACGACTAATCGACCTTCTCAGCCTTGGTGATGTTCTTGTACATCGAGAAAATCGGCATGCGGAAACCATAATAGGAAATCCTGAAACGGCCGGTCTGAATGAGTTTGCCCTGAATATCAGATGAGTTGAATTTCAGATAAGCCGGACTATCGACATTCTTGTAGGTTTCGTCGGTGGTGAAGACGAGATAGACATCCTTCACCTTGTCGCCTTGCCTGAGAATCTTGTGGTCAACACCGGTGACGGTCACTTCGCGGGAACCATGTGTCCAGTAGGGCACGGTCCAGATCGCCAGAAACACCAGCGCAACAACGACAACCGCAGCAATCAGTTTTTTCATACTCATCCCCTCCATAATGGCCGCAGCCTATCCTCACAGTTATAAAGCGGCAATAAGGAAGGATCAGCCCTTGAATCCTATCGCCACTATATAGATTTCGCTCGAACCGACACGGCTGGACTTCGGCTTGAAGTGCTTCACCGTTTCAAAAGTCACCTTGAGCTTGAGCAACAGATGCTCGGTCTCGCCACCCTGAAACGCCTTGGCGATAAAGGCGCCACCGGGCTTGAGGTTATCGAGCGCGAAATCGCCGGCCATTTCCAGCAGCCCCATGATCTTGAGGTGGTCCGTCTGCTTGTGGCCCACCGTATTGTGCGCAAGATCGGAAAGGATGACGTCAGGCTTGCCGCCCATCAGGTCCATCAGTTGCGGACCAATGGCCGGATCGGTGAAGTCGGCTTCCAGAAGATCGGCGCCGGGCACCGGATCGACCGGCAGCAGATCGACACCGACCACATGCGATGCGCCGCGTTTGATCGCCACCTGCACCCAACCTCCAGGCGCGCAGCCCAGGTCGATAACCTTGGCGCCCTTGTGCAACAGGTTAAACCGCTCATCGATTTCGATCAGCTTGAAAGCAGCACGCGACCGCCAGCCCTCGGCCTTGGCCTGCTGGACATAGGGGTCGTTCAGTTGGCGCTCCAGCCACTTGGCGGAGGATTGTGTGCGAAATTTCGCCGTCTTGACGGCCGTGTGGCCTTTCGAACGGCCGGACAGGTTGCCGCCGGTCGGCGCCTTGACCATCTTACGGCGCGGCTCTTTATCTTCAGGTTGATCACTCATGGCGCGTCTATACTGGTTTTTGCCGCGTTTGCGGAAACTATTTTTTCTTTACAGCCGTAGCTGCTAGAAGGCGCCCAAACAGAAGGAACGCGTTCATGCGCCTTGCCACCGCCCTGCTGGCCGCATCGCTTAGTCTTGCCGCCTGCTCCCCCGCCAAACCGCCCGCCAGCGACACCAGCACCGAAAGTGCTCAGGCCGTGCCCGTCGCGTCTTCATCGGAATCGGTTACGAACCTGACGGAGGAACTGGCGCCATCGTCGACCGCGACGGATGGCACCTGTTTGTCGGACATCGGCAAGGTTGCCGCTGATCGCCTTGTTAAGCGCTGCATCATGGTATCTCCCGCCACGCACCCACCCTGCAATAAAAGCAATCCTTGCGACATGATTCAGAATGAGATCGACCGTTCCTGCGCCATGTATGGCCCGGAAGAAAAGAAACCCGCCGAGTGCACCGCCTAGATTTTATTTTGCAATTGCCCTGACGAGCCCCTATGTCAGGACCACAAATTTACTGTCAAAGGAGACATCATGTCCGAAGACCTCGAAAATACCCTGATCCTGACGCTGGATACCGGCCCCGTCACCATCAAGCTGCGCCCGGATCTGGCGCCTAACCACGTCGCTCGCATCAAGGAACTGGCGCGCGAAGGTTTTTACGACGGTATCGTTTTCCACCGCGTCATCCCCGGCTTTATGGCCCAGGGCGGCGATCCTCAGGGCCAGGGCTTTGGCGGTTCCGGCAAGAAGATCAAGGCCGAGTTCAACAAGGAGCCTCACGTCCGCGGAATCTGCTCGATGGCCCGCTCGCAAAACCCGGATTCGGCCGACAGCCAGTTCTTCATCGTGTTCGATGACGCCCGCTTCCTCGACAATCAGTACACTGTCTGGGGTCAGGTCACCGAGGGCATGGAAAACGTCGATGCCCTGCCCAAGGGGGAGCCGCCGCGTACCCCCGGCAAGATCGTGACCATGAAGGTCGCGGCCGACGTCTAAGTCATACCAAACGCTTAACGGGGTCATTCATGAGAATGACCCCGTCTTGATTATGGGCATTAACCTACGCACTTAAGGACATATTAAAACGTTTCACGCACTCTATGGTTTAGTAAACCGAAGTGTAGAGTAGTGTAAGCATATGCAGAAGCGTTCGCGGTATTCGGTCACGGTTGACCGCGCCAATATGATCCTGATTATCCGGTTGCATTCCCTGCGCTGTGAGCAGGAGCCTGGTCCCGATCTGATCGATCAACTGGCTACAGTAGAAACGCCTTGGCTTTTCAATGCCCTGTTTGACTTCCGCCGCTACGAAGCGGATTTTTCACGCGATTATCTCAGCTTTCTCACGGAAAAATGGGCCGCCTTTACGCGGGGACGCGACAGCGGTCGCAGCATGGCTCTGGTCGGCGGAAATCCCGACCTGACGTTTAATCTGAAAGCCATGCTCGACGTCATGCCCAATCGCAAAATCGCCATTTTCGACACCTTCGATGAAGGACTGGAATGGATCAAGGCCGACGAGTATATTCGCAAGGTCGCATGAGGCGTTCAACGCCTGCGCGTAACCCTACGTCAATTAAGCCTTAAGACGCATGTGCTAGATAAGATATGGGCCTACCGCCCGATATCCTGTCTAAGCTGGACTGCGCCCATGACCCGCTCCCGAATTACCGTATCGCTCGACGAGACACTCAAGATCATGAATATCCGCTACATCGGCACGCTGAACGGCGATGCAGTGAACAGGAACATGATGTCTCAACTCGTTCATGTGCCGAATGTCTGGGAGTATGACAGCATCCTCGACATGCGTCGCTATGACGGCACGATCATGGGTAAGGAGATCGAAGACCTCAGTGTGCGGTGGAATCAACTTGCGCAGGGACGCGATGCCGGCGGCTTTACCGCCATCATCAGCGACGACCCTCTGGTGCGGGCGCGCCTGTCGATCACTCAGGCCCTTTTTCCGCAACGTACCCTGGAAAACTTCAACACCTTCGACGAAGGTCTGGACTGGATCAAGGCACGAAAGTCGGCTACGGTCGTACAGCCGACATAATCCTTGACCTTGGCGTATTTTGCGGCTTTGAGACCGCATGCTTATTTCCGATTTTGACTTTGACCTGCCCGATGACCGCATCGCCCTGCGGCCCGTGGAGCCGCGCGAGGCGGCCAGACTTCTGCGCGTTGAAGCTGACGGCTCACTGATCGACAGCCGCGTTGGTGATATCGCTAATTGTCTGCGCACCGGCGACCTGCTGATCGTCAACGACACCCGCGTTTTACCGACGCAACTCGATGGCCTGCGCGTCAGGCCGGATAGCCAGGTGGTGATCGAGGCGACACTTGTCAAAAGCACTGGCGCCGCACAGTGGCAAGCTTTTCTGAAGCCGGGCCGCAAGGTCAAGCCCGGCGACGACTTGCTTTTCAAAAGCGACACCGCTGAACTTCGTGCCCATGTCTCGGCTAAGGACGACAATGGCCTGTATACGCTCGATTTTCAGCACAGCCCGCAAGAGCTGATCGAGCGACTGCATATCGTCGGAGGCATGCCCCTGCCGCCCTACATACGCTCGAAACGACACGAGGACGAGCAGGACAAGAGCGACTATCAGACGATCTTCGCCAGGGATGAAGGCTCTGTGGCGGCCCCCACGGCCGGTCTGCATTTCACCCCTGCCCTGCTGGAAAAGCTGACTGCCAATGGCATCGAGGTTGAGCATATAACCCTGCATGTCGGAGCCGGCACCTTCCTGCCGGTCAAGGTCGATGACACCAAAGATCACATCATGCATGCCGAGTTCGGCATGATCACTCAGGCCAGCGCCGACCGCATCAATGCGGTACGCGCGGCTGGTGGTCGAGTTGTCTGCGTCGGCACCACGTCATTACGTTTGCTGGAATCGGCCTGTGACGACGCCGGTGTCATCCACCCCTTCGCAGCCGAAACCGCTATCTTCATCACGCCGGGCATCAAAGTGCGCTCGTGCGATATGCTGATGACCAATTTCCACCTGCCAAAATCGACCCTCTTCATGCTTGTCTGCGCCCTCGCCGGCACCGAGACCATGAAAAAGGCCTACGCCCATGCTATAGCAACCGGCTATCGCTTCTTCTCCTATGGCGACGCCAGCCTGTTGAGTAACACATCACGATGAGCACTTTTCCCTTCGAAATTAAAGCCTCTCAAGGTCAGGCGCGTACCGGTGTCCTGAAGACACCGCGCGGTGATATCCCGACGCCGATCTTTATGCCCGTCGGCACCGCCGCCACCGTCAAGGCGCTGACGCTCGACATGGTGAAGCAGGCCAATGCCAAGATCATCCTCGGCAACACCTATCACCTGATGCTGCGACCGACAGCCGAACGGATATCGCGTCTTGGCGGCCTGCATAAATTCATGGGCTGGGATGGTCCGATCCTGACCGACAGCGGCGGTTTTCAGGTGATGAGCCTGTCCAAGATTTCCAAGGTCAAGGAAGACGCTGTGACTTTCCAGAGCCATATTGACGGCTCGAAGCACGTCCTTTCGCCGGAAAGGTCCATCGAAATTCAGGCCGATCTGCTCGGCTCAGATATCGTGATGCAACTCGACGAATGCGTCTCCTATCCGGCTGACGAAAAGCGTGCGCAGCAGGCGCTGCAACTTTCGGCGCGGTGGGGCGTGCGGTCAAAATACGCCTTCGGCACCCGCGACAGCCAAGCTCTTTTTGGTATCCAGCAGGGCTCAACCTTTGAGCACCTGCGCCGGGAATCAACCGAACGTTTGCTAGATATCGGCTTTGACGGCTATGCTATCGGCGGCCTGGCCGTGGGCGAAGGCCATAAAGCCATGTGTGATACGCTCGATTTCTGCGCGACTATCCTGCCTTGGGAACGCCCGCGTTACCTCATGGGGGTTGGCAAACCTATTGACCTGCTAGAAGGCGTGGCGCGCGGCGTCGACATGTTCGATTGTGTCCTGCCCACACGATCCGGCCGTCACGGTCAGGTGTGGACCTGGGACGGTCCGCTCAATATGAAAAACGCGCGCTTCGCCGGGGACGACACGCCGCTCGATGCGACAAGCGATTGCCCAGCCAGCCGCGACTATTCCAAAGCCTACCTGCACCATCTGGTGAAATCGGAAGAGATTCTCGGCCAGATGCTGTTGTCCTGGCACAACATCGCCTTCTTCCAGGCTCTGATGATTCGGATACGCGCCGCCATTATTACCGGCACGTTCGACATCTTGCGCGCCGATTTGCTTAGTCGCTGGCAAACCAAAGAGGTTTAATGCTTCCGGCTGGAACGCTTACGCGGCTTTTCCGGCACAAGCAAAGGCTTGGGTTTCGCAGCATCCATATAGGTATCGGTGTAAACGCGAGGCACGAACCATGACGGCGCAGCCGGGGGCGCGCAGTTCTTGTTCATGCCTACCCCCTTGAGATAGGCGCGACGCACCTTGCCTGCCTGTATGGCACGATCCATGTCTTTCTGATGACGTTCGGCGCCTGTCATCTGACGCACCAGTCCACGGAAGGGGATAATGCCGCGCGTGGCGTTACGCACGGAACCGCGTGCCATGTCGCCGGCGGCTTCACCACCTTTTTCACGCATGGTACGGGTGTCGGCTGGCTCCGGTGGCTCATCGAAATCAGCCCCCAGCAGGCTATCCAGCTTCGTCACTTCCGCAGCTATAGCGGTACAATTATCAAGCCCGGACAGGTCGTAGGGCTTGGTCACAGCCTGGGTCAGAATTTCTGGAATCTCCTGCTTGCGCAAGTTGAGATCTTCAAGCGGCGCCATGACGGCATCACCCCAGCTATTGCTCTGATCTTCGTTGCTGGCGCGGACGCCATGATGGTCGTCAGAGCGGGCGCGCTCATCCGGATTGCTCCTGCGCGAATCATCGGGATACCCCTTGGGATCGTAATGGGGCTTGGAGGCGCAGCCAGACAATAAAATTCCTGCGGCCAGCATCAGCCAGAACTCCACGTAGGAACTTCATTTCTACGGCCTTAATTGACGTCACGTACTGCCCCCTCGATACTACATAGACAAAAGCGCATGCGTGCCTCGGTCCGCTCTTGCCTCGTTATAGCGTATTCGGGCCATAAAAAAACAATACATAAAAAAAAGCTTCCTTTTCAACGCCTCGCGCTTGCGAAAAGGAAAAGTCCCCTCTATGAAGAGCCCACGTTGATCCACTCTTTTACAAAGCGGGTCAAGTATGACTTTCTTCATGAGCGCGTAGCTCAGCCGGCTAGAGCATCTGACTTTTAATCAGAGGGTCCTGGGTTCGAGTCCCAGCGCGCTCACCAAGTCTTTTCATCGACTTGCGTGACATTTACATGAAGATACAGAGGACTGATGTCCTTATCCACCACACTAATGACCGTGACATGAACCCGAACTGAATGGGCTCATAAAATCCGCTGGCCGATTAATTGGCCATGCGCTGCTTGGGCAAATAGCGGCCATTTTCGAATCGCTCGAAAATCAGGCGTGTTTGCGGATGGCTAAGGGGCTGGCCGGTGTTGTCGGCGCACAGATTGCCTTCGGAGGCATAGGCCACATAACAGCTATCACCATTGGTGGCGAGCAGGTGATAAAAGGGCTGATCCTTTTGTGGGCGCACACTTTCAGGTATGGCCTGCCACCATTCTTCGGTGTTGGAAAACTCCGGATCGACATCGAACACGACGCCGCGGAATTCAAACAGGTTGTGCTTGACCACCTGTCCGATATCGAACTTGGCTGACCGCTGATCTGATGAATGGTCTGGCATGGTACGACTCGCAACCTCCGTTCTTATGTCGCCATCATGGACTGAAGCGATATAAAAACGCACCGCCCTTCCCCACTTGGTTGTCAGATAAGGAGCATTTTCACGAAAGACGATTAAGGGGAATTTGCTGCCAGACCTGACTTGCGCGTAATTTAGCGGTTGGCATGGACGCTTCCACGCCATAAGGTGCGCGGGAAAGAAGACCTGTCAAAGCCAAAAGGCCTTGGCTTTCAACATGGTGTTGAAACGGACTTCACGGATCAAGCGGGGTATGAGCCATGTATCGGGCTCCCTCAAAAGACCGCCGACGCGGCCAGCCGGCCAGCGGTCAGCGTAACGCTCCCCAGGCGCCGCGTGGTGAGCCCACGGTGATGTATGCTGCGCTCGATCTGGGCACCAACAATTGCCAACTCATGATCGCCACCCTGCATAATTCGCAATTTCGCATCGTCGAGGCCTTTTCACGAATTGTCCGTCTTGGCGAAGGCCTGGCGCATTCGGGTGAATTGCACGAACGCGCTATGGACCGCGCGCTGAAGGCGTTGAAAATCTGCGCCGAAAAGATCGAGAAACGCGGTGTGGCGCGGATTCGCGCCGTGGCAACGCAAGCCTGTCGCATTGCCGCCAATGGGCTTGAGTTTATCAAGCGCGTCGAACGCGAAACCGGTCTCAAACTCGCCATCATCAGTCCCGAAGAAGAAGCGCACCTCTCCGTTCTGGGTTGCGCTTCGCTGCTCGATGGCCGTGAGGTCAGTCCTTTGGCGCGCGCCGCCCTTGTGATGGATGTCGGCGGCGGCTCGACCGAACTGAGTTGGGTGGAACTGAGCCCTGAGCCGACAGGCGATGTAAGCCCCAGGGTCGCCCTGGCCGAGGCACAGGCACTAGCTCAGAATAACGCCCTGCGCATGGCGCCCCGACAGCCAAAGCCGCGTTACTGGATTTCTATTCCGGTTGGGGTCGTCAATCTGGCCGAGCGTTTTCCTGAACCGGTATCCGGTGACACCTCGGCCTGGTTTGAAACGATGGTCGATGAGGTCAGTCAAAAGGTGCGTGATTTCGCCGAGCCAGAAGCCCTGCGTGTCCATTTCGATTGCGGCGAAGCCTATATTATCGGCACCTCCGGCGCGATCACGTCACTGGCAGGGATGCATCTGGGATTGGAACGTTACGACCGCTCAAAGGTTGACGGGCTGTGGATGAGCCACGACCAAGTCCAGACCGTCATTACCCGCCTGCTCGCGCTGGGCCATGCCGGTCGTGAACTGGAACCGTGCATCGGCAAGGATCGCGCCGATCTGGTGCTGGCAGGCGCCGCTATACTTGAGGCCGTACAACGCCTGTGGCCATGCCAACGGCTGCGCGTCGCCGATCGTGGCCTGCGCGAAGGCCTTCTGCTTTCCATGGCAAAAAAGAAAACCCGCCGTCGTCGTCGGCGTGGTCCAAAATCTGCGGCAGCCACCGTGCCTGCATAAAAAAAGCGCTGGCCTGCAGACCAGCGCTTTTTCACGTAGAACGTTCGAAACCTACTTGGCCGGAGGGGGCGCAGGTGTCTCAGCGGTGGCGACGGCCGGGGCATTGAGAATCTTTGACGGGATCGTGACGTCACAGGCCGAGAAATCCGCGCCCTTGTCCTTACGCACCGCGTCAAGCACGGTCTGGAACTGTGACGAGGCCGTATCCATGATCTCGACCTGCGGGCGCTCGGCTTCCGGAATATCCGACAGCATACGGACGCGCGTCATCTTATCAGGATTAACCGGCGGTTCGCCGATCTTGAGCTTACGCACAACATCGAGGCCAGAGATGATGACGCCCACCGGGGCATAGCGCTTTTCCAGAGCCGCATTAGCACCGCGCATCAGGAAGAACTGGCTGTTGGCCAATCCGGCGAATTGTCTCGCGCCATACCGAGTACGCCCTGACAATAGAGGCCCCAGGCCATCACCTTGCCGTCGTTGGAAAGCGGCATAAGTTCATTGACCTGGCTTTGCACCGGTAAGGCGCCGACAAAACCGATCAGCGAGCCCTTGGGGCGCACGGCCACGGTCAGCGGGAAGCTGGCGTCATGGCGCATGGTGAACTCCCCCTTGACATCCGGCAGGGTGGAACCTCCCATGCCGGTGCCTTGCGGATCACCGGTCTGGGCCATGAAGTCTTCGATAACGCGGTGGAAGATCAGGCCGTCATAGAATTTCTGCCGCGTCAGGGTGATCAGACGCTCAGCGCTCAGCGGCGCCATGGCGGGATACAGTTCAACAATGACCTGTCCCTTGGTGGTATCGATCACCAGGGTGTGGTCGGCATCCGGCGCGCGATAGCCCGGATCAAGTGCTAACGCGGATGTCGCTGCCATCAAAGCCGCTATCGCCCCCGCCCAGAGCGTCTTCTTTTTCAACACTGACATCAAGTCTTCCTGTTTAAGTTACCTTGTGACCTTGCCCAGCAAACGTTCCGCCACGCTGGGGGCCACAAACGGCGCGATACTGCCGCCCAATTGGGCTATTTCTTTGACCAAACGCGAGGCAACTGCCTGGTGTCGTGGATCAGCCATCAAAAAAACCGTCTCAATCTCACGATTAAGCTGTTGGTTCATCGCTGTCATCTGGAATTCGTACTCGAAATCCGCCACGGCACGCAAGCCGCGAATAATGACGCCGGCGCCAAGCTCCTGCGCGAAATGCATCAGCAGGCTGTCAAACGGCCTGACCTCGACGCAATCCCCCAGATGTGCCACCTGTTCACGCACCATATCGACGCGCTCATCAATCGTGAACATCGGTGACTTGCCGATATTGCGTGCCACACCGATCACCAGCTTATCGACCAGCTTGACCGCCCGGCCGATAATGTCGCTGTGACCATTGGTGATCGGGTCAAACGTACCCGGATAGAGGCCTATTCTTTGGCCTGTTCTTTCGACAGTCATTGCCCCTCCGCGGTAGCGTGATCAGGTTTGCTCGCCCGACACTGCGCCTTCATCGGCTTCATCATCGCCCGAGTCAACGATCCGCTCGACCGAGACGACCTTCTCACCACCCGATGTGCGGAAGATGGTGACGCCTTGGGTGTTCCGGCTGGCAATCCGGACAGTGGTTACGTTGGTACGGATCAGTTGTCCGCCTGATGTCACCAGCAACAGACCATCGGTCGCATCGATCGGGAAGGAAGCCGCCAGCTTGCCACCGCGCTTCGAGAGGTCGATAGCTACAATACCTTGCCCCCCGCGACCCGTACGACGATAATCATAGGAAGACGTACGCTTGCCAAAGCCGGTGTCAGCCACAGTCAGAATAAATTCTTCGGCGGCCGCCAGTTCCGCAATACGTTCCGGCGTCAGATTGGCCTCGCCGACTTCGCCTTCGTCTTCGCTCTCTTCCGCAGCGACAACGGCAGCATCATCGCCCTCTTCGCTACTAGCCAGAGCCGCGCGTTGCTGGGCCGCGTATTTGAGATAGGCGGCGCGCTCTGCCGGTGTGGCATCGACACGGCGCAGGATGGCCATCGAAATCACGGTGTCTTCACCCGCCAGGCGCACGCCGCGCACCCCAGTGGAATCGCGGCCCTTGAAGACGCGAACCTCATCGACAGCAAAGCGGATCGAACGACCGCCCGCAGTGGACAGCAGCACATCCTGATCTTCGTTACAGACCGCCACGCCGACAATGGCGTCGCCGTCTTCCAGCTTCATGGCGATCTTGCCGGCGCGGTTGACGTTGACGAAATCGCTCAGCTTGTTGCGGCGGATATCGCCCGACCGGGTGGCGAAGATGATGTCCTGACGTTCCCAAGCGGCTTCATCCTCCGGCAGGGCCAGAATGTTGGTGATGGTCTCACCGCTATCAAGCGGCAGCAGGTTAACGAACGCCTTGCCCTTGGATTGCGGATTGCCAAGCGGCAGGCGCCAGACCTTGAGTTTGTAAGCTTTTCCGGTCGAGGAAAAGAACAGCATCGGCTGGTGAGTAGTGGCCGAATAGACGCCAATGATCGCGTCCTCATCCTTCATCGCCATGCCGGAGCGGCCCTTGCCGCCGCGATGCTGCTCACGATAGGCTGCCAGCGCCGTGCGCTTGACGTAGCCGGAGTGCGTCACGGTCACGACCATCTCCTCACGCGGAATCAAGTCTTCATCCTCAATATCGCCTTCACCATCGAGAATGGCGGTGCGACGCGGCACAGCGAACTGTGCGCGCACTTCAAGCAGTTCTTCGCGGATAATACCGACGATACGCTCACGCGAACCGAGGATTTCGAGATAGCCGGCGATGGCATCAGCCAGGGCGCGGGCTTCCGTGCCAATTTCATCGCGGCCAAGGCCGGTCAGGCGTGACAGGGTCAGGGCCAGGATGGCACGGGCCTGTTCATCGGTCAGACGGACGGAGCTATCGGCCATGACGATCGAGCGCGGATCGGCGATCAGGTCGATCAGCGGCGCCATATCGCCGGCCGGCCAGACACGCTGGGTCAGGCGATCGCGCGCTTCCGCCGGATCGGCCGACGAGCGGATGATATGGATGACCTCATCGATGTTGGCGACAGCAATGGTCAAGCCAACCAACACGTGGCCGCGATCGCGCGCCTTGTTCAGTTCGAAACGCGTACGGCGGACCACCACCTCTTCGCGGAATTCAAGGAAGATGTCGAGCAGTTGACGCAGCCCCATCTGCTGCGGACGGCCATGGTTGAGCGCCAGCATATTGACGCCGAAGCTGCTTTGCAGGGCCGTATAGCGATAAAGCTGGTTGAGGATGACGTCGCCTGAAGCTTCACGCTTCAGTTCGATCACCATCCGCATACCGTCACGATCGCTTTCATCGCGTATGTCGGAAATACCCTCGATGCGCTTCTCGCGCACCATGTCCGCGATGTATTCGGTCAGGGTTGCCTTGTTCACCTGATAAGGCAACTCGGTGATGACGATGCCTTCGCGATCCTTGCGCAGGGTCTCGATCGTCGCCTTGCCGCGCGTCACGACCGAACCACGACCGGTCATCAGAGCGTTGCGCGCCGCGGTGCGGCCTAGAATTTCGCCACCGGTCGGGTAATCCGGGCCCGGCACGATATCGAGCAGTTCTTCCAGCGTGATCGCCGGATTGTCGAGCATGGCGACGCAGGCATCGACGATTTCGCCGAGATTGTGCGGCGGAATATTGGTGGCCATGCCGACGGCGATGCCGCCCGCACCATTGACCAGAAGGTTCGGGATACGTGCCGGCAGTACGGTCGGTTCTTCTTCCTTGCCGTCGTAATTGGGCTGGAAGTCGACCGTGTCCTGTTCGATATCGGCCAGAAGCGCCGCCGCCGAGGTCGCCATGCGGCACTCGGTATAGCGCATGGAGGCCGGCATATCGCCATCGACCGAACCGAAATTGCCTTGGCCGTCGATGAGCATCAGCCCCATTGAGAACGGTTGAGCCATACGCACCAGGGCCATATAGACCGAGGCGTCGCCGTGAGGGTGGAAACGACCGAGCACGTCACCGACGACGCGGGCGCACTTGGAATAGGACTTCGACGGCTGCATGCCCAACTGGTGCATGGAATAGAGAATGCGGCGGTGAACGGGCTTGAGGCCATCGCGCGCATCGGGCAGAGCCCGCGACACGATCACGCTCATAGCGTAATCGAGATAGGAACGCTTCAGTTCATCCTCGATGGTGACAAAGCTGATACCGGCCGGCGGTTGCCCGCCGGAGCCTTGACCGGGCGCCTGGTCGTCAGGTCCTAAACTCTCGTCAGATGTCGTATCGTTCATGAAATCAATATCTTATGTGCATCACCATTCCAGCGCATGTGCAGGAATGGTGAGGGTTGAAATGCGTAACTAGGAGACCTGTCTGGCCTTAGAACGGGATTTCGTCGTCGAGATCGAAGTTTTGCGGAGCGCCGGCCGGGGACGCCTTCGGACCGGAAGACGCCGGTGCGCCACCGTAGGAATCTTCGTATTGATCATAGCCGCCGCTGGAGGAAGCGCCACCGCCGCTGTCACCACGACCACCCAGGAGCGTCAGGTTGCCATTGAACTTTTGCAGCACGACTTCGGTCGAGTATTTCTCAACGCCTTGCTGATCCGTCCATTTGCGCGTTTGCAGCGAGCCTTCGAGGTAAACCGACGAACCCTTGCGCAGATACTGCTCGGCGATCTTGGCCAGGTTGTCGTTGAAGATCACTACGCGGTGCCATTCCGTCTTTTCCTTGCGCTCGCCCGAAGACTTGTCGCGCCAGGTTTCCGAGGTGGCGATCGTCAGGTTGGCGACGCGGTCGCCCGAATTGAGCGTGCGGATTTCCGGGTCCTTACCGAGATTACCTACCAGAATGACCTTATTGACACTGCCTGCCATTGTCTTCGTTCCTTATCTTTGACCGCACCACCATCACGGGCCGATCGATATATCCCAGACGCTTTGCGCGCCCATTTGTTCACACGACCGATTCATGACGAATCAAGCACGCCTGTCAGCGAGTTCGAATAGTTAACACTAGAGCCTTCTGCCGCCCATGTGAAGGGCCGCCAACGCAAAGCCCGCTTTAGCAGCCGGCAGTTTCCACAGATAGTTACTTCTTGTCGTCGGATGGCATTTTCGGCAGATTTTTGGGCACCTCGACCGTTACCTGTTTGTCAGGAAGGTCCTCTTCGCGCACGACCGAACCGGGCGCCACCAGACGGCCATCCGGCGCCTTGACCAATAGCGGATAGGCCGGCCCCTCATAACGCTGGGCATAACGGATTTCGTGGTTATCGAGGAACAGGAAATTGCCCTGATAGCTGCCGGCGGTAAAGGTGCCCGCAGTTCCCGTACGCAACAGGTCCATACGGACATTGTAAAGGCGCGCTGCGCAGTGTTCAAGGTCAGGCTCATTCTTGGAGACGACGTTGAACTTGTACTCATCCTTGTTGGTGTGGCCGATGAAGTAACAGGTGCCAAGATCGCGTGGCGCCCTCACCCTTTCAGCGCAACCGCTCAAGGTGGTGGCCGTCAGGGCCGCAGCCAGTCCCATCACCAGAATTGCTTTGGTCTGCATGGATTTATCCTCTTGTCATCCGCCCTTGTATGGAGGCGATTTAATCACGATACGCCAGTCAGAACCAAGAAAATTCTGGTAAAGACTATATGCCGTAAAAACAAAAGGCGGACACATGGCCCGCCCTTTGAAAAACTGCAGACGTCAAGCCTAGCGCACCATTGGCACCGAACAGCCCTGCCCCTGATCGACCAGAGCCCTGAAGGTGGCATTATCGTCCGATTGCTCGACGCGCTTCGGCACCAGACGCAGCGTCTTGCTGCCCCACCGGCCGTAAGAGGCTTGTCCTGGCGTGACGCAGCGCTGATCGAACAACAGAATGGCGCACTGACCAAGCGTGACATTATCCGACAACCGGTTCCACGAATTGCTGCTGAAACGCAGGCAGGCGGCGGTTGGGCCAGAAGCCGCGCGTGTATCCGGCACGATTTCGGCGCCTTGCGCCGGATCCACCGGTTCTGCGCCGGCAATAGCGCTGGCGGGCGCACCAGGCACCGGCACGAGCGAGGCCGTGGGAGCGGCCGTCAGGTTGCCGGCGTCATCGACACCAACATCAAGCTTTTGCGCGGCCACACCGTTCTTCTTGGCGCAGTCACCGAGGGTCAGATCACCGACATAGGCGCCATTGACGTAACACCGCAAGGGCTTCTTGGCGTCGAGGGATGGCGAAGGATCCGCTACGGTGAAGGTCAGCCCCGTCGGCTGATCGTTCATCTTCTCTTCGTCCTTGTGGCCACGCGATAGCCCCATGGCCAGCACGATACCGACCAAAATGGCGACCGTTGCGCCAATAGCAATGGCGATCCAACGCTTTTGATCCTTCACTCGAAGAACTCCCCTCACGACGTCCGGCTAGCTTGCCGACACGCACCTTAACCATAAGGATGCTGCGAAAATATGGCAGATCGGTTCAAGGATCATGCCTTTTTGTGAGCATCACAGAGGGATAGTAAAGGCCCTTTTCCGCCGCGCCTGTCAAGCGTTCGCGGGCGACTTACGACTGGCTTTAAGAGCCGCCGGTCAGGCGCGTCAGCGCCGCCTGATAATTGGAAATCTGATCGGTCATGTATTGCGGCACCGTGCCGCCGGACTTTCCGGCTTTCTTGGTATCGCTTTCCTGCGGATCACCATAACGTAGATAGCTGTACGCCTTCTGAACGTTCTTCATGGTGTCTTTCAGTGTCTCAAGCGCCTTGGCGATATTGGCCGTGGAATTGAGATTAAGCGAGGTGTCGAATTCCAGTCCCATCGATTTTTGCGAGGTAAGATAATTGCTGGATGAGGCATCCATGGTCTTTCCGGCATCATTCGTGATCAGGCCTGAGGCCAGGCCCAAACCTTCAAGCGCATCCTTGCCCGCCGGACCACTGACGATCTCCATCTGGCTCGTCTTGTTAGTCGGGGCGATATCGAGGCGATCCAGCGCCTTGCCCGTGACCTTGTTGACCTCGGCCGTCAGCTTGTAACCGGAGGCGCGGGTAATCTTCTTAGCCAGGCTTTCCAGCGTATCATTGGCTTCGATCGTGACGGTCTTCTTCACGCCGGTCTTTGGATCCACGAGATAAAACTGATCGCCGGTGCGGACACTGGTGCCCGCCGTGATCAGCTTAGAATCAGTGGTTTCGATCTTGCCAAGCGGAAGCCCCAGGCGATCCAGCACGCTCGACGAGTCCTTCGAGACCGCGATAGCGTTAGGCGTCACCATACCATTGGTGCCTGTGTAGCGCGTTTGGTATTCAACCTGACCGTTTTCGATGTTCAGACGCGCCAGATAGGCGTCGGTATCATTGACCTTGGTGGTGCCGTCGATAGCGCCAGTGGTTGAACCCGATATCCACGCCTTGCCATTGGCGAACTGCACCTTGGCATTCTTTTCCGTGCCAGTACCGCCGTAAAAGGCGATTTTGTCATTACCGGTCGCGCTCAGATCCTTATCGACCGACAGCGCAAAGGCATCGTAGCCTCCGGCATAGTTGGTGGTGTGGTTGCCGGTGGCGCTGAGCAGGTCGCCCGATCCGGTCGAGCCACCGAGATAAACCTTGCCGTCATAGATCGACATGCCGCTGATCGTGCCGCCGCCAATACCACCGAGATCGCGCGAGGTGCCGAGGGCCGCCGTATATTTCGTAGTCGTGACACCCTTGGCATCCGTCGTGCTGGTCGAGCCCAGACTATAGCTTTTCAGCGTGGCGTTACCAGCCTCTACACCCGCCACATAGAGCGTGTTGCCGTCGGTCATGACCTGAGACACGGTATCGCTTTGCGCCGTCCCCGTCTGGATCGTGAACTTGTGCGCGCCAGTGGCTGTGAACCCCATGACATAGCCGTCCCAGCCGCCATTGGCCTGACCGCTGGCGCCCTGCATCAGGGCCTGGGTCTTGCCACCGACATAGACAGAGCCATCATCTGCGAAGGTGACTGAGGTGGCTTCATCGGCAGCGTTGCTGCCCCGCCGCTGAGTCCATTGCTCGACACCAGCCGAATCGTAGACCGTGACAAAACTGTCCGTCGTCGTGTCGTTGGCGCCATTCAGGCTTGTCGTCGTTGTCGATGTACTGCTGGCAGCATTTGCCCCTGTGCCATAGGTCGTCGTCTTGGTCGTGGCGACATTGAGCGCACCGGTTACCGATCCGGTCACCGCCACCTTGCCGTCGCTTGATACCGCGAGAGCCAGGCCCGACGCGGTATCCGATGAACCAAGCGTGCGGGTAAAAACGATCTTGCCGGCCGAATCATACTTGATCAGCGCGACATCCTGCGTGCCTTTGATCGTCTGGTCGTCGGTCTTATCGTCGACATTGGCAAGCACATAGAGCGAACCATCAGGCCCCGCTGCCGTTTGCAAAGCATTAGCGATGGTGTCATCAGCGGTGCCATTGGCGTCCACATTGGCCACAGTGTCAGGCAGTACCGTTTGCCCCGCCTCACCCGCCACCCAGTATTGTGCGCCGACCTTTGAAATTGGATCACCGGGCTGTGTGGCCGTGCTGGACGTATCAGTCTGGAACTTGATAATCTGCGAGGTCACCGCGTTCGTCGTTGTCTTCGTGCCGTCGCTGGCCTTCTTGGTCGTCGTGACGGTGGGATCGCCGGTTGTTTGAACCACATAAACCGAATCCGCCACGGCCGGGGCGCTCATGGTCAGCGCTTCGGTCGTGACGCCTTTGATCTGCAGGCCAAACGTATCCTGCCCTGCCGATAGCGTAACCGTCTTGCCATTAACCGTGCTGGTGGTCGGCACGGCCGCCGTGCGGTTGACCACAAACTTGGTTTGCAAACCCTGATCCTTGAGCTTGCCATTAATGAACGACACGACGTTCGACATGCTGCGCGTTTGCGTACCCATTTCCGACAGATCGATATCGACATTGAAGGGCGTGGCCGTACCGATTTTCTTCACGGTCATTGAAAATTTGATGTCGCCCTCAAAGGCCTTGACCGCGGTCGTGGCCGAGCCGCTATGAATGGCCGGCCCGGTATAGACCGTATCGGTGCGCGCCGTACCTACGGTGCCCTTCAACTCGCTGGTCAGGGTGCCGGCATTCAGAGACAGGTGATCGTAGTCTGTGTTGGAAAGGTAGTCGCTAACCTCAGACATGCCCGCGGTAAAGCGCCGCTGAACCGACGCCAGAGTGAGCGCGGACGTCTTGCTGTCCTGCGCTTTGGCAGCAAGCCCTTCCAATGCACTTAAGCCCTGATATAGCGTGAAAAGCTTAGTATAATCGGGCGACGCGCCAGCAACATTGGAGGTGACAGCATTAGAATTGATAAACTTTTGCCCAGCCAACACCTTGGTGACCAACTGGCTTTCCGACAACATGCTGGTGCTGCCCGACCAAGGCGCGCGCGGCGCATCGGCCATGCCGGTCGGCGAAAGCGTCTTGCTTGAAGTGCTCGATGACCCAGACGCGCCCGAAGACGAAGACTGGGTAGTGATACCCAATTTCGAATTATAATAGCTCGTCAGCAGTGAGGCATCGAACGAGGTGGACACGGAGAGACACTCAGGACTTTTCGACTGGAGATCACGTATAGCTGATCAGTATCACCTCATAGTCCTTAAGAGTCATTAATACGCGCGATTAATGGGAGCCATTTCCCATACACAGCAAAGCCTTCACGCATGAAAAAGGCGGACTTTCGTCCGCCCCTTTCGCCAAATTTTGGCACGCCCTACTTGAAGAGCGCCACTACTTGAAGAGAGAAAGTATCTGCTGCGGCGACTGGTTGGCAATCGACAGGGCTTGCGTGCCCAGTTGCTGCTGGACCTGAAGCGCCTGTAAACGTGAACTTTCCTTAGCCATGTCGGCGTCAACCAGGTTTCCGATGCCGCCAGTAATCGAGTCCTGGAGCTTGGAGACAAAGCTCAAATGCCCCTCAATCTGCTTCGCTTGCGAACCGAGCGCGCCCAGATTAGCATTCAGGCTGTCAATCGAAGTGTCAAGCTTGCTGAGCAGGGCCGAGGCGCCAGATGCGGTGGAGATATCCGAACCCGCAGAAATGGTAATGATCGGACCACCGAGCGCGATGGTGCGAACGCTGAGTGTAATTGACGAATTGGCATCCGCATTGGCGATAAATTGAATGGCGGTCGGCAACGAGCCGTCGATGATGTTCGAGCCGTTGAAGGTCGCATTTTCAACGACATGGCTGATCTGCCCCAGAATTGCTTTGAAATCACTGTTGAGCGCATTACGCGAAGTCGTGTCGATGGAACTGTCCATCGCGCCAACCACCTTTTCGCGCAACTGATTGAGCAGGTCTGATACCGACTCACCCGCCGCCAGCGAAACGTCTGCAATCGAGGACGCACGATTCAGACTGTCCGTAACCGCTTTCAGCCCCCCCAGATCGGATCGCTGACCTTGAGCAATAGCATAAACGGATGCATTGTCCTTCGCTGAGGATACCGCCAGACCCGTGCTGATTTTCTGTTGTGCATCCTCCAGCTTTGTGTTGGTTGCATTCAGATTCTGTAAGGCAATCATTGCGGAGGAGTTCGTGTGAACGCTCACTGTCATTGGCCCAAATACCTTCTATAAAAACGCCAACTCAGCAAAGTCTTAACGTTTATGGTAAGCAAAAGGTTAACAAGCGCAAACGACTTTTACCGCGCATTCACAAATGCACGGTGGATATGTTGAATTTTAGACCTTAGAACTTAACTTTAAGCGTCTGTATTAATTACAGAACCAGCCTTATAGCTCGTCGACTTTCTCATCTCTACAAGCTCTTGGCGCGGCATGATGCGAACCACCTCACCTGTATAGCGATCGATAGCCTTATAGACCCAGTCACCCGTATTAGGATCCTTGTCGACCGTCAGACGCAACAGATAAGCAGGCGTGCTGCCTGAATTCTGGCCATTTGAAAGGTCGGACTGACTGTCGTTTTTGGAATGCTCGGACGAACTTGTACTGGCGATTTCCTTAGGCACGTCCGGCGCAGGCTTGATCTGCGAGACGTCGTTGTTCACCTGCGGAAAACTCAAGACATTATTGATCATCTCCATGATACGCCGGCGATAAATCGCTTAAGCGCCCTCTGATTATATCGGGATTGTGCTGATGAGTGGGAGGCGGACCTGACGACCCGCCTCCCCTTCAGTCTTAGCGGAAGAGGCTGAGAACGGTCGAAGTCGACTGGTTGGCAATGGACAGAGCCTGAACGCCGAGTTGCTGCTTCGTTTGCAGAGCTTGGAGTTTGGCGCTTTCCTTGGCCAGATCGGCGTCAACAAGGTTGCCGATACCGGTCGTGATCGAATCCTGGAGCTTGCCGACGAATTCCGAGTGGTTATCAACCGCCTTGGCGGAGGTACCCAACTTGGCAAGCGAGGCCGAAACGGCATTGATCGAAGAGTCAAGGGTGGTCAGCAACGCAGCAGCCGACGAAGCCGTGGCAAACGAAGCATCGCTCGCCAGGGTGATGATCGAACCGCCGAGCGACATGTTTTGGGCAGCGATCGTAAGAACGCTGGTACCGTCGGCGTTGGCCAGAGCCGTGATCTCAGTCTTGCTGCCATCAACGAGGTTGATACCGTTGAAGGAGGCGTTGGTCAGAAGTCTTGGTGATCTGGTCGCGGATCGAGTTGAAGTCGTTTTGCAGAGCGTCACGGCTTGTCGTATCCAGTGAGGTATCGGAAGCGGCCAGGGCCTTTTCCTTCATCTGGGTCAACAGGTCCGAAACGCCTTCGCCGGCGGACGAAGCGACATCGACAACCGAAGTTGCACGTGACAGCGAGTCCTTAACGGCATCGAGCGACGACACGGTCGCGCGTTGGCTTTGGGCGATGGCGAAAGCCGCGCCGTTATCCTTGGCGCTGCCAACCTTCAAACCGGTGTTGATGCGGTTTTGAACGGTTTGCAGATCGGAGTTGGTTTTATTGAGATTTTGCAGGGCAACGAGGGCACCAGCATTGGTGTTGACGCTATTCACGGGCATCGGTCTAGTCTTTCTTCTAGATGTTAACCGGCGACGTTTTGTCTGCCGGCGGCATTTTGCCTGATCCGAAGATTGCAAGAAGAAGGCCAAAGCGCGCGGCCTTTTGAAAATTCTCTAATGAATTGAATTGTTTGATTTTAAACTTGCTTTAACCCTGCTTTTGCCAGGCACTTTCTGCCCACTTGCGGCAATTTTTGCCGGGTCGGCAAATTTTGCCCGCAAATAAATGCTCTTCGCGCCCCGCTTAGGGCGACGGAAAGGTAGGCCGGAGCGAGCGGTCAACTCGCTCCGGCTTATGAGTTTACTTGAACAGACTGAGAACCTGCTGCGGAGCCTGATTGGCGATGGAAAGAGCCTGAACGCCCAGTTGCTGCTTGGTCTGCAGTGACTGTAGCTTAGCACTTTCTTTTGCCAGGTCAGCGTCCACGAGATTGCCGATACCAGCCGTGATCGAGTTCCTGTAATTTACCAATGAAGGTCGAATGAGCCTCCAAAGACTTAGAAGACGTCCCCATCTTGGCGAGCGCCGCCGACACATTGTTGATCGAGTTGTCAATGGTCGTCAGCAGTGCGCCAGCCGAAGAAGATGTGGAGAAACTGGCCGTCGTACCGAGAGTCACAATCGCACCGCCAAGGCTCAGATCTTGAGCCGCGACCGTCAGTCTGGATGTACCATCGGCGTTAGCCAGGGCTTCCAAACCTGGAAGGCTGCCATCAATCAGGTTGATGCCGTTGAATTTGGCGTTTTGCATGGTCTTGGTGAGTTGGTCACGCAAGGCCTCAAAATCCGTGTTCAGCGCAGACCGGCTGGTGGTATCCAACGAGGTATCAGAAGCTGAGAGTGCTTTCTCCTTCATCTGGGTGAGCATATCCGAAATGCTTTCACCCGCCGACATGGCCACATCCACCGAAGATGTCGCCCTGCTCAGCGAGTCCTTGACAGCATCCAAGGACGCAACAGAAGCCCGCTGGCTCTGAGCGATCGCGAAGGTCGCGCCGTCGTCCTTGGCCGAAGCCACCTTCAAACCGGTATTGATGCGGTTTTGAGTGGTCTCCATTTGGGAATTGGTCTTGTTAAGGTTTTGCAGCGCGATCATTGCGCCAACATTGGTGTTCACCGATACATTTGCCATCGGATTTCCTTTCCATTCTGGTCGGGGAGATTTAAACGGCTTTTGCCGCACAGCTATTTTAGCTACACCTGACAAAGCAAGGTCGAGGCCATAAAAAGATACCCCAAAATTTAAATCAAATACTTGAAATTACATGATATTTTTAGATTGCCTAAGCACGAATCAAGGCTGCAAAAACTAGCCGCGCAGCAAACGCTTAGGCAAAACCTGCCGATGCGGCAATTTTAACCGCCCGTTAGCCATGTTTGCCCAGAGCCACCGCGTTCAAGGCACAAAAAAGCCCGACGCTGGAAGGCGCCGGGCTTCTAGATAACTTGGCGGATCTGCTTAGCCCACCGATTGTCGAACAGCACTCATGCCTTGCTGCGCATTTTCCGCCGGAGCGAGGCCCTGCATAATGATGCGGTTGACGTCAATGAGAGGCGCGATCTCTTCCTTGTTCCGCATTACCAGCGAGGTATGCTTGTTGACCCAGATCGACAGGGAAATAATATTGGCGCGCACCTGCTCAGGCAATCCATTGCCCGAGAGCGAACAATCATTCCCCAACATTGACCACATGCGACGGTTCCAGTCGAGCGCGTCCATGCGTTCGCGAATTTGACTCTTGTCCATGCGCTCCGCTTCCATCAGCGCGCGGGTCACCTGACCAAACAGACGATATTCTGTCTGACGCGGATTTTCGGCACGGGCCGCAGTGGTCTGGTACGCCTTAAGCGACATGTCCCAATCTTTCGTCTTCGTACTCTATCAAACGCCGGCAACTCATAAGCGCCTTGTAATATTCGTGCGCCATCAGGCTCTTGGAGACCGTCACACATTCCGCCAAAATCAGCGGATTGGAGATCACCCCCATGAACTCCGACATGCGTCGCAGAAATTCATCGTAATATTTGTCGGCCCCCGCCTCATCGAGATACATCATCATCACCGGGAAATAGACGTGACGAGCCGGAGAGGTCACTTCACTCTCCTGCATAATGTCTTTCTCGCGCAGCACCGAAGCCTTGTTCTGCAAGACAAGCGAACAGCGGCGATCGCCGTTTTGCACGACGGCGCCGTTCAGCACGAACTTTTCCCCAGGCTTCAAGGATAGTTTTAAGGGCATTTTCTTTCCTTCGGATCTGCAGGCACGCGCAAACCCGTCATGGGTCTTTATTGCACATGCCGAGTTAACAGCAGGTTTAATGACTTGGATTGCCGGTCATTTCTGCTCCGGTACAGGCCCAAAACAGGAATGGCTTTGCCCCGGCCCCCATATTTCTTTAGGATGTTTCAGGCGAATCTCTGTTTACAGGATGGCACGTCAGTGCCTTTGGAGCTAGTCATGTCGCTTCGCGTAAAACAGCAAAAGAAATCAGGCCAGAATTTACCGGCGGCGCCCGTCAGTTTGTCCATTTTTCCTACCGGCGCGTCCACAGCCCCCGCCTCGCTGGCGATCCATGTGCCCAACGATATTCCCACCTTTAAGCCGGTGGAGGTCTTTAATCCGGCAGCACAGATTCTGGGCGATTCCGGATCCTCCGAAGCGCTGAAGATCCTGCTGAGCGCTACCGAACACATCAAGCGTACCGATACACTTAATCTCTTGAAAGATGCACTGGAGCTTTTCCGTAAGGGCGATTGGCAAGGCGGCGGAGACTGCGCGCTGAAAGCGCTGCATGTTGATGAAAAATCACCAGAAGCCTGGCATATCCTCGCGGTATCGCGTGACAAGTGCAACGATTTTTCCAGCGCCATCACCTGCTATGAGACCGCGCTAAAGCTCCAGCCGGAAAATCCGGCCATCGCTAACGATCTTGGGCGCCTCGCCTACAAGATGGGCATGCACGAACTGGCGGAGAAATTCTTCCGCTTTTTTCTGGCAAAAAGCCCGGGCCATGTCGAGGCTGTCAACAATCTCGCCAGCGCCATGAGGGAACTCAACAAACTGGATGAGGCGATAGAGTTACTACGTGGCGCCATTGGTGAGACGCCTAACGACGCCCAGTTGTGGAACGCCCTCGGCACCATCGTCAACGCTCAGGGCGACATGGCCAACGCCATCATCTTCTACGAAGAGGCCTTGCGCCACAACCCGACCCATGTACATGCCCGTTATAATCTCGGCAATGCCAAGGCTGTGGCCGGTGATGTAGAAGCCGGTCTGCAGGACCTGCTTACGGCCTTGCCGATGTTTAACGATCCGATCAACACCAACACCTGCAAACTCAGCATTGCCTTCTGTTACCTGCATTTGCAGAATTTCAATGAAGGCTGGAAATGGTACGAGGCACGCGACAAGAACGACACCTCCGAGAAGGTCCACCACATCATCAATCGGCCGCGCTGGAAATCTGACATGCCGGTCAAGGGCAAGCGCATCTTCGTCTCGGCCGAGCAAGGGCTTGGCGATGAGATCCTGTTCGCCAATATTCTGGAAGATCTTCTGGCGGAGATTGGTGACGACGGCCATCTTGGTATTGGCGTGGAACCGCGTCTGGTGCCGCTCTTTCAAAAGGCCTTTCCAAGCGCCACCGTGGTCAAGCACCACACCACCAAACACAAAAATCTGCCCGTCCGTCTGTTCCCCGATATCATCCATTGGGAAACCTATGACTATTGGTCGATCATGGGTGACTTCCTGCCACGCTATCGCCTGAGCATAGATGACTTCCCCACCACGACCGCTGAAGGCGCTCCGTATGCCTTCCTCAAGCCTGATCCCGAGCGTGTCGCCTACTGGAAAGCCATCCTGAATGGACTCAACAACAAGCCGAAAATTGGCCTGTTGTGGAAAAGCCTTATCAAGCATTCGCGCCGCGACCGCTACTATTCGCCTTTCGCGCAATGGGAAGATATCCTCCGGCTCGATGGTGTGCAGTTCATAAATCTGCAATATGGCGACACCTCGGAAGAACTGGCCCTGGCGAAGGACATGGGGTTGGATATCTGGACGCCACCTGGCATCGACCTCAAGAACGATCTCGACGATCTGTCAGCCCTATGCAGCGCCATGGACTGCATTCTTTGCCCGGCCAACGCCACCAGCAACATCGCCGGCGCCGCCGGCGCCACGGTCTGGCTGATCACCCCAACCAATTCCTGGACCTGTCTCGGCACCGACTATTTCCCATGGTACCCGTCGACCCGCGTCTTCTTCTCGGACTCGCTGCTCGACTGGACACCGGTGATGAACCAGGTCAGGGACGCCCTTGTCGACGTCTTTATCGATAAGCCCCATGTCGCTTAAAGACCTTATGGCGCAAGCCGCCAACGCCGAAGCGGAACTCAACCTGCCCGGCGCCTTGGAAGCTTACGAATTGGCATTGGCTCTGGCACCGGAATCGCTCGATATCGCCGGCCGTCTGGCCGCGCTGGCCTTCCGGCTCAACCAGTGGCCCATGGCCGAGAAACTGCTCGCTCATCTGATCACCCACGGCCAGCACGACATCGAAACCATTGCCAGTTTCGCCGCCGCATTGCGCGAACAGGCGAAATTCGATGAAGCCATCGACGTGCTCAAGACCGTGCTTGGACAAAAACCCGAAGAGTTGGCTTTGTGGGAAGGCATTGGTTCCATCATGGTGGCGCAGGGCGATATCAGCAATGCCCTGACCTTCTTCAATGAAGCCCTGCGTCTGACACCCGGCAATCTGCATGCGCGCTTCAACCGGGGCTGCGCCCTGATGGATGGCGACGACAAGACGGCGGGGCTGGAAGATCTGGCCGCCTGCGCCACGGCTTTTCATGATCCGGACAATCTCGCCTCGGCCCAAATCGCCTATGGTCAGGCCTTGCTGGCGACCGGCCGTATCGCCGAGGGATGGCGCGCCTATGAAGGCCGCGAACGCTATGGCACGACACGGCAAGTCCACTATAGTCTGTGGTCAAGGCGCTGGCGCGAAAATCAGCCGCTTGCAGGCCGCAACCTATTCGTCAGCGCCGAGCAAGGCCTTGGCGATGAAGTACTTTTCGCCTCAATTCTGCCCGACCTGATACGCGACCTGGGTCCAGACGGCCACCTGAGCCTGGGTGTCGAGCCACGTCTTGTGCCGCTTTTCCAGCGTAGTTTCCCGCAAGCCTCCGTCGGGGCACACCGCACCCAGATAATCGATGGCGTTTTGCAACGCAGTTTTCCAGATATGGATACCGGTGCCTCCGATGGCTGGGCCCTGATGGGCGATTTCCTGCCGCTTTACCGCAACAGGATTGAAGATTTCCCCACCGCCAATACCTTTCTTAAGCCCGACCCGCAGCGTGTCGAGCACTGGCGCGACTATTTGAACGCGCTCAGCGACAAACCCAAGGCCGGCATCTTGTGGAAGAGCCTGAAAAGCGGCGCACAGCGCGATCGCTATTTCACACCCTTTGAGCAATGGCGCGATGTGCTCAAACTTGAGGGCGTCACCTTCATCAATCTGCAATACGGCGATTGCCGTGAGGAACTGGCGCAAGCTGTTGCCGAAGGCCTGTCCATCCATCCCCCTCAAGGCATAGACCTCAAGGACGATCTCGACGATCTGGCGGCGCTGTGCACCGCCATCGATGTCATTCTCGGTCCTTCCAACGCGACGAGCAATATCGCGGCAGCCTGCGGTGTCTCGACCTGGATGCTCAGTCCCGCAGGTAGCTGGCTCAGGCTCGGTGCGGAGCATTATCCCTGGTATCCCAGTGCACGCCTGTTCACCCCTCCGCATTTGGGTGACTGGAAACCCGCTATGGACGATATGCGTCAGGCGCTGTTTGAGCGTTTTAAGCTCTGACACGCGCGACAAACACCAGCCCGTGCCCGAGCAGGCCCGTCTTTTCGGCAAAACTGTTCGGTAAAGGGTAGATCAGGCATTTCTTAATCCAGGTGATAGCGGCCACAACACGGCACACAATAGTCCCTTCCGGAAGTACCTTGCGCAGCCAGGCACGCAAGCCGGTGGCGATCACTACCCCATACGGCGGTGGAAAACCGACATAGACCACTTCAAAGCCTGCACCTTCAAGGGTTTGGGTTAAGGTCTCGCGGGTGAACTGATTGACGTGCTCCGGCCAGTACAACGCGTTGGAATCCTTGCCGCGAAGATAACGCGCGTAGCTATTGTAGTTGGGTACAGAGCCAGCAACCGCTCCACTGGTCGCCATATGCGTCCTCACCTGCGCCATAAATTCACGCGGATATTTAATGTGCTCCAAAACCTCAAACAGGGTGAAGAGGCTCAAATCGCGCGGCATCTCCTCAAGAGACAAATCGCGTATATCGACACCGAAAGCTTCATGTCCAGCCGCCTGTGCCTGAGGATTGGTCTCGATTCCTAGTGCCTCGAACCCCAGCGCAGCTTGTGCCGCCACCGCTATGCCCACCCCTGCGCCAAAATCAACCGAACGGCCGTTAGGCTTCGTCCCTCCCCGCGCCAGCAAGCCCGTGATCAGGGCCGTGCGGTCAGCAACAGCGCGGTCATAGCTGGAGGCATCATTGCCCGAATTATACAGCGACCGGGTCTTGTAATAGTCATGCAGAAAAGCATCCGACGGATAGGGGTGCATGAAAATGAAACCACAATCGCGACATTTAGCGGTATGATAAGCCTGATCATTGAGGGCGTATTTGAGCGCAAGATTGTGTTTGCCGCAAGACGGACACGCCGTATCGTCCCTGATCATGTCATGCCTTTCACGAATCGCAACCTTAACAGCATCCCACAAGAAGGCCGGCATCGTAAGATATTCTTAAGCCGAAGCACCGGCTAATAGGGTATAGTTTCGGAATATGATCATGCCCACGGTCTCCCCCCTTCCCTCCTTCGAACCAGGCAAACTCGATCTGACGAGTACCGCTTTCAGGGCTTGGCTTGCTGAGGAACGCGCGCGCAAGCTGTCGCTGGATGTAGCGCACAAACCACTTATACTGATCGGCGCGGGCTCCTATCTCGCACGGGATTTTGTCGCAGATGTCGTGGCTAAAGGTCGCGTGGTAGCACTGGTCGATAACGTTCGTGCGGGGCAGACTTTTGAGGGGATCCCCTATATCGGTGACGCGGCGCTGGGTAATCTGCTGACGCGCACTCCGGACGCCATCGGCCTTCTGTGCTGCGGTTCGGAAAACGCCATCAACCATTTTACAAAGGCATGGGGTCATCGACCGCAGCCTCTGCTGAGCTATTTTGAAGTCATCAGCCTGTTGCCCGATATCGCCAGCCATAACTATTGGTTCGTGCCAGCCTTTTCCGATCCGGAGCAGATCGCCGCAATCCATGAAAAGGCCGGCAAGGTCTTCAGCGATGCCTTGAGCCTGCAAACGCTCGACGCTCTGATGCTGTACCGCCTGACCTGGGATATCCGCCACATCGCGCGGATCGCCAAACCGGAAAAGGCCATCTATTTCGAGCCCGACGTCATGCCCATGACCAACCACGAACGTCTGGTCGATGGCGGCGCCTATGATGGTGATACGGTGCGTGACTTCATCACTAAGACGGGCGGCCATTACGATCACATCCACGCTTTCGAAATCGACCCCGTCAATGCCGACGCCTTCGCTTTCAAAACGCAAGACATTAAGCACTTGGACCTGCACCGGGTCGGTCTTTGGAACCAGAGAGCCGAAATGGGCATAGAGCAACGCATAGATAATGGTAGCCGCGTGAGCCAGAACGCCAAGGTTACCGTGCCACTCGACGCCATGGACAATATGGATCTGGGTGCGGTCAGCCTGATCAAACTCGATATCGAGGGCGCGGAAAACCAGGCTCTGGAAGGTGGCCGAAAACTGATCGAGACTCACCGTCCCAAGCTGGCCGTCTGCGCCTATCACAAGGCCGACGACTTCCTGACCATCCTCGACACCTTGTTATCCTTGCGTGACGATTACCGCCTCACCTTGCGCCACTATTCACCGATTTTGTTCGACAGCGTGATCTTCGCGCTTTAGTGCGCCATATAAAGGTTAAGCTGCGTATTTTGCAGCAAGGCCCGTGTCGTGCCGCCAAAGGCGAATTCGCGCAGGCGCGAACGGCCGAACGCACCGGCCACCATATAGTCAGCCTGATGGCGTTCGTTGGCACTCAAAAGCTGATTGAGAATATCGCCTTTTGGCAGCACATCGATCTCAACAGCCAGCCCATGCGCGGCATAGTAGGCAGCCAGACGGTTGAGATCGGAAGGAGGATCGCCGCACGGTGCGCCGGTAACCACAACCTTTGACGCCTTTTTCAACAGTGGCAGCCCCCGACGCGCTGCGCGCGATGACGGTTCACGGCCATCCCAGGCCACAAGGGCCGTACCACCAATATCGAACGGTTTGCGCGCAATCAGAACGCCGGCACGCTCTTCCATCAGCACCTGCTGGAAGGCTTCGGATAGCATGCCCTGTCCCTTGGCGCTTAGCTCGGAAAAGACCATCAGGTCCGACAAGCGCGTTTCCATGGCCAGATCCTGCCACACCGGGGAGTTCAAGGCAGTAAAGAGCTTACCTTCATAAGTAATAGCGCCAAACTGGGAGCGCGCCATGACTTCGGATTCCTCAGCCGCCAGTTTGAGACTATCCATGGTCGACATCTGCACCGTGCCCGTAAAGCCTTCGCCCAGCCAGGGCGCCAGTTCGGCCGGATCAGGCGGCGTAAACAGGATATTCAGTTGGGCCTGAAACGCTTCGGCGACCTGCGCCGCCAGCTCAAGCGCCAGGGTTTCGCTCACCGCGCCACTGACCGGAACACTGATGCGAGACCATGCCTGACCTGTGACCTTTTGCCGGCCTTGCTTTACGATGCTGTCAGTCATCTGTTTCTCCTGTTTTTGTGTATAGTCGCTATTTTGCCGCCCAAAGCTTGGAGGCTTGCTATAGGTATATACCCTCTGAGATAAAAACCCGATGCGACAATTCGCATTTTGACCTTTCATGTGACACTATGTCTACCCCTGCCGCCAAATCAAAGCCGAAACTGAAACGCACGATCAAGGATGCGCCGCCACGCGCCTGGCAAAGAATGCTGTCAGGCCGCCGCCTTGATCTGCTCGATCCCTCCGCCATCGATATTGAGATCGACGACATAGCGCTAGGCCTGTCGCGGGTGGCGCGCTGGAACGGCCAGACCCTGGGAGACTATGGCTTCAGCGTCGCCCAGCATTGTCTGGTGGTCGAAGAGATCTGCGCCCATATCGACCCCAATATCACCGTGCCGCATCGCCTGATGGCCCTGCTGCACGATGCCGCCGAATACGTCATCGGCGATATGATTTCCCCTTTCAAAGCGGCGCTCGGCTTCGATTACCGGCGCTTTGAAAACCATCTCGAACAGGCCATCCATATCCGCTTTGGTCTGCCAGCCCTGATGCCAGCGCCCGTCAAAAAACTCATCAAGCAGGCCGATCACGCCTGCGCCTATTTCGAGGCCACCCAGCTTGTTGGTTTTTCCGACGCCGAGGCGCGTGAATATTTCGGCGAACCGCCCATAGGGTACAGCCTGACCATCACGCCCCTCTCAGACCGTCAGGCAGGCGAAGCTTTCGTGGCGCGGTTCAACCACCTTCTGTCCGAGATGAAGCGCTGACCATGAACCTCGCCATCGAACTCTCAGCTGTGGTGGTGACCGTCAAGGACAACGAGGCACTGGTTTTGTGCCTTAACCTGCCCAAAGGCGGTGCGGCCTTCGCCCTCCCCTCCGGTCCTTTCGTGCCGCAGAACCACCGCACCTTTGATCTCGCCCTGCGCGCCTTCGTGCGCGAACAAACCGGCTTTGACATCGGCTATGTCGAACAGTTGTACAGCTTCGGCGATGACGGACGCCAGGGTATCGCCGCCACCGCGCCTGAAGATGTCCGGGCCATTTCGGTCGGCTATTTGGCCCTGACGCCGCAGGCCGGATTTCAGGCGCGCTTTGACGCGACCTGGGTGCCCTTCCATCGTTTCTTTCCCTGGGAAGACTGGCGCAAAGGCGAGATCAACCCCGATCTCGAAGCCTTGCATCCGGCCTTGTCACGCTGGTGCGAAGCCGCCGATTCCGCACAGGAACGCGCACTCAGGCTACGTCGTGTCGCCACCCTGTTTCCAGAGGACTTCGACAACTGGAATGAGGAGCGCGTACTCGATCGCTATGAATTACTCTACAATGCCGGTCTGGCCGGAGAGGCCTGCCGCGCTCATGGTGAAGCGGGTATGTCCCTTTATGGTGGCGAACCCATGGCGTCTGACCATCGTCGCATCCTCGCCACCGGCCTGTCGCGCCTGCGCGGCAAGCTGAAATACCGTCCGGTTATTTTCGAGCTCATGCCGGAACGCTTTACACTGCTGGAATTGCAAAAATCGCTGGAAGCCCTCTCAGGCCTGCGCCTGCACAAGCAAAACTTCCGTCGTGCCCTTGAGCGGACTGGCTTCGTGACTCCACTGGGCATCATGCGCGAAGACACCGGTGGTCGCCCCGCTGAACTTTATAGCTACGATCAGGACCAGTTTCGCTTCGGCCCTTCGCTCGGCCTAAGCCTGCCCAGGGCTTAGTTCAGTCCGCCCAGACGTGCCGCCTGCGCCATCCAGTTTTCCCGCACTATGCGCTGTGGCGACTGGATACGGCTCGACATCCACGCCACGTTTTCGGGCGACCAGCCTGCGAGTTGCCAGTAATAATAGATGCCCAGCGCATTGAGTTCGCTCTGTTTGCCGGCATCGATGCCCGAAATGACCGTCAAATCGTCCGGCGCTGTTTGCGGCACACCGACGCGCGACGGCTCAAGGCCGCTGCCTGCCTGCTGAACCGCGGCCTCGATGCTCTCCGGCGTCATGCTGGCGAGACTCGAAATGCGCCGTTGCAGGCTGTTATCGAAACGACGTATCTGAACATTGCCAGGCACATGCGAAGACGCCACCATATCAAGACGAGCGGAGTTGCTTGGCGGCGCATAGGGGGCCTTGTCGGCTAATGGCTTGTCCGCTAGGGATTTGCCGCCAAAGGGTACGACTACGCCAGACGTAAAGGCCTCGGCTGCAGCATCGAGATAAGCCACCGGCTGCGGCACCGGTGCTGGTTCGGGCGTCGTCTCCGCCACGGCCAGGAGCGGCTCATCTTCGAAAACGGCGCGAGGGCGCTCAAAAACGCTGTATTCGCTACGCGCGCGTCTCGCGATCGTCCAGCCCAGCCAGGCCGAAACCAGAAAGGCGCTCAACAGCAGCAGCAAGGATTTCAGGATCAGGATCGTCATGGCTTCCCCTTAGCGCTTTTTCGGTGGGCTGACGCGCTTGGCAATAAAGCCGGTGATCAGACCGAGCATAGCTGCTCCCGCCAGTAACCAACGCAATTCCATAACCAGATGCAGCATGGTTTCCCCCTTAGCTCGCGTTGACAGTGAAAACGACGCGGCGATTGCGGGCGCGTCCTTCCGATGTGGCGTTATCGGCCACGGGCAAAGCGCCACCAAAGCCGCGCACGATCACGCGATTGGCGGGCAGACCGCGTTTGACCAAAGCATCGGCCGCGGCCTGCGCCTTGGCCTGCGAAATGGTCTGGTTGACGAGACCGTCCCCCCCATTATCGGTATAGCCCGAAACCGTCAGGCGCACCTGAACCGGACAGGCGGCCACCACCTTATAGACATCGTCGATCAGGCGCTGGCTTTCCGGCGTCAGGTCGTAGGTGCCTGATATATAGCTTAGCTGACGCTGCCCAACAACGGCATCGAGATCCTGATCGCAGGAGCGCGCCACCTGGGTGCTGGCCTCAAGAGCCGAATCCCCGGCAACACGCGGCCCATCTCCGGGGGAGATCGAAGCCACAACGGTAGCGCCATCACCATGGATAATCTCGATTGGTGCCGTGATCGGCGGTGTCGTGGTCGGCAGGGCGGAGTGATCATTATAGGCGGGCACAGGCGGGCTGACGTTCGCCAAGTGAGCCGTCGCCCTGACGCCATCCACCACCTGAATATCGCTGATCGGGCTATTGACCAGAGCCCCGCCCGGCAGGACCGGCGCATTCATACTGACCGCCGCCAAAGTCGCCTTAGCCAGCATGAGTTGGGCTTTGGCTTCCGAGGTTTCGGTTGTCGCGTGTAAGGTGACACTCTGGCCGGAGACATCGGCCTTGACCTGCGTAAGTCCTTTGACCGTCAGGGCCTGATCGATACTGGCCTTGAGGTCGGTCTCCATAGCCGGCAGCATGCGGTAAAGCCCGACAGCACTCAGCACTACCAGGCCCGAAAGACCTGCAATCCAAACGGCCTTGGCTGTCATCGGTTACCCCCACACGATAAACTAGTTCAAATAGCGTTAACCTTTTTATCGCGTGCCGGCGCAACACACAACCACCCAAAACAACTGAGAGGGGACAAATAAATTGCCCCCTCCCGGATGTGCTTTCGATGTAACGTCTTATCAGCCCTTGGCGGCAATCGCCGCTTGCGCTGCGGCCAGTCTTGCCACCGGTACGCGATAGGGCGAACAGGAGACATAGGCCAGTCCGGCGCCATGACAGAAGGCGATCGAAGCCGGATCACCGCCGTGTTCGCCGCAGATGCCCATCTTGATATCCGGACGCTGCTTCTTGCCCTTTTCAGCCGCAATCTTGATCAGCGCGCCGACGCCTTCCTGATCGAGCGAGACGAACGGGTCCTTCTCGAAGATGCCCTTTTCGATATACGGGTTCAGGAAGCGACCCGAGTCATCACGGCTGATGCCGTAGGTCGTCTGGGTCAGGTCGTTGGTGCCGAAGGAGAAGAATTCGGCCGTTTCCGCCAGCTTATCCGCCAGCAGGGCGGCGCGCGGCAGTTCGATCATGGTGCCGACCATGTAGGGGATATCCTTGCCCTTGGCGGCGAAGACTTCCTTGGCGATGGCATGGGTCATGGTCGTCAGATAGGCCATTTCCTCGCGCGTGGCGACCAGCGGGTGCATGATCTCCGGCTTCGGATGACCGCCGGCAACCGCCACTTCCACCGCCGCTTCAAAGATCGCGCGGAGCTGGCTTTCGTAGATTTCCGGGAAGGTGACACCGAGGCGGCATCCCCTCCAGCCCAGCATGGGGTTGGTCTCGGAAAGTTCCTTGGTGCGCTTGTAGAGTTTTTCTTCGCCCACGCCCGAAGCCTCGGCTACGGCCTTCATGTCTTCCGGCGTATGCGGCAGGAATTCATGCAGCGGCGGATCGAGCAGACGGATGGTCACCGGCAGGCCGTCCATGATCTGGAACAACTCGGCGAAATCCTTCTTCTGCATCGGCTGGATCTTTTCCAGCGCCTTGCGGCGTCCGGCTTCGTCATCGGCCAGAATCATTTCGCGCACCGCCGAGATACGTTCGTCATCGAAGAACATGTGCTCGGTACGGCACAGGCCGATACCTTCAGCGCCGAAACCGAGCGCCGTGCGGGCATCGGCGGGCGTTTCGGCGTTGGTGCGGATGGCCAGCGTCTTATATTCGTCGGCCCACTTCATGATCTGGTGGAAATCGTCCGAGAAGTCCGGCTCGATCATTCGGATAGCACCCTTCATGATCTCGCCCGACGAGCCATCCAGCGTGATGACTTCGCCATGCTTGAAAGTCTGACCGCGCGAAACGAACTCGCCGCGCTCGGCATATATGCTCATCTCGCCGGCGCCGGAAACACACGGACGGCCCATGCCGCGCGCCACAACGGCGGCGTGGCTGGTCATACCGCCGCGTGCCGTCACGATGGCGCGGGCAGCGTGCATGCCGTGGATATCTTCCGGCGAGGTTTCGTCGCGCACCAGGATCACAGCTTCGCCAGCCGCAGCAAAGCGCACGGCGTCATCGGCGGTGAAGACGATCTTGCCGGAGGCCGCACCGGGCGATGCCGGCAGACCGCGGGCGATGACCACCTTCTCGGCCTTGGGGTCGAGCATGGGGTGCAGCAACTGATCGAGCGCCGAGGCGTCGATGCGCATCAGAGCTTCTTCGGGCGTGATCAGGCCTTCCCTGGCCATATCGACGGCGATTTTGAGCGCAGCCTTGGAGGTGCGCTTGGCGTTGCGGGTCTGGAGCATATAGAGCTTGCCCTGCTCGACCGTGAACTCAACGTCCTGCACATCGCGATAGTGATTTTCGAGCTTATCGACCGTTGTCTTGAACTGGTCGAAGACTTCCGGCAGCGACTCTTCCATCGAAAGCGCGCGTTCGCCCATTTCCTCGCGGGCCTTTTTCGTCAGGGCCTGCGGGGTGCGGATACCGGCCACCACGTCTTCGCCCTGCGCATTGAGCAGGAACTCACCGTAGAGATCGCTGTCGCCATTGGAGGGGTTGCGCGTGAAGGCGACGCCGGTGGCCGAGGTCAGGCCCATATTGCCGAAAACCATCGACTGAATATTGACGGCGGTGCCCCAATCCTCGGGGATATCGTGCATCTTTCGATAAAACTTGGCGCGATCGTTCATCCACGAACTGAACACGGCCTTGACCGCGCCCCACAGTTGTTCCTTGGGGTCTTGCGGGAAGTCGCGGCCCAGTTCGGACTTCACCATCGCCTTGTAATCCGCGATGATCTTCGTCCAGTCCTTGTCGGTGATGTCGGTATCGACCGTCACGCCAAGGCGGTCCTTGTGATCGTCCAGAATGTCTTCAAAGCTGTGATGGCTGACGCCCAGCACGACATTGGAATACATTGTGATGAAGCGGCGATAGCAATCAAGCGCAAAGCGGCGGTCGCCGGTCAGTTCGCTCAGGCCTTCGACGGTTTCATCGTTGAGGCCGAGATTAAGCACCGTATCCATCATGCCCGGCATGGAGGCGCGGGCGCCGGAGCGCACCGACACCAGAAGCGGATTGGACACCTGGCCGAAGCCCTTGCCCGTGCTCTTTTCCAGTTCGGCCAGGGCCTTTTCAACCTCGTCAACCAGACCTTCCGGCAGGGACAACTCGTTTTTGAAATAATGGACGCAGGCTTCGGTCGTGATGGTGAAACCTGCTGGAACCGGCAGGTTGAGCGACGACATTTCGGCGAGATTCGCCCCCTTGCCGCCCAGCAGGGCCTTCATTGAGGCGTCGCCATCGGCCTTTCCGGCCTTGAAAGCGTAAACCCAGTGCTTTGACATGAACTTTCCCTTTTCATTTTCAAGCATGACTTGATATTTTAAGCGAGGTGTTTCAGGAAACTCGTTGTTTTCCTGTATTTTATAAAAACGTCATCAGGAAATTTTGCTAAGATCAGCAATATCTCCAGACAGATCACACACAGCTTGCAGAAGGATCAGACGGTTGGCCCGGATCGCCGGATCTTCCGCATTGACCAATACCCCGTCGAGGAAGGCATCGACATCATGCCGCATTGCAGCAATATGATGCAAGGCGTCAATATATTTTTCCTCAGCGAGTGACGTCTCTACCGCACGTTTGGCGGTGTTGATGTGCGTCAGCAAGGTCGCTTCCACGGCCGGCGCGTCTTTCGGAGCCTTTGGATCGCCTTGTGGCAAGGCCGCTTTCTTGGCTTCGGCGGCCAGAATATTGGCGGCACGCTTGTGAGCGGCCAGCAAGTTTTCGCCTTCAGGATACTTCAGGACTGCTTCAAGCGCCCCGATCTTCTCGGTCTGGCGCACGATATCGCCGTCCTTGAGCGCGAAGACAGCTTCGATCACGTCGAAGCGGAAGCCTTCATCCTTGAGCTGGACCTTGAGGCGATCGGCCATGAAATCTTCGAATTCGGGTCCGACCTGAGTAAAGCTGCGGAAACTCAGCAGCGCACCTTCAACGTCCGGAACATTCGGAACGTGCTCGTAAAGGATATCGAGATCGTAATTGCGGTCGGTCGAGATCACCCATACCGGACTTTCCAGCAGGCCCTGCTGGAAATCACGCAGATAGTTGTCGAAGATATCGCCTTCGCCTTCCGACCAGCGCGGGCCGGCCGAACCGCGCCAATTCTCGGTATCGACATAGACGGCCCTGCCCTCGCCGGCATACATTAGCAGGCTCTTGTACCAGAAACCGGCCAGTTGGCCGAGACCAACGCGGATATTGTGCTGGCGCAGGATACGCAGTATGCCGAGCGCCGAACGACGCAGGGCGAACGGGTCTTTCGAGCCGGTCGGCTTTTCATCGATAGCGAAGAAACCGATCAGGGTATCGATTTTGTCAGCCAGGGCCACAGCGGCCGAAACAGCGGCTTCCGGCACCGAATCCGAAGGGCCCTGCGGCTTGTAATGCTCACGGATGGCGTTGGCGACCTCCGGCTTCAGCCCGGCGGCATCGGCGTAATAACCGCCCATGACGCCTTGCAGTTCCGGAAACTCCCCGACCATGTAAGACGCCAGATCGGCCTTGGCGAGACGCGCCGCCTCAGCCGCCACAGCCGGATCGGCGTGAATGAAAGGCGCGATGTCTTTCGCCAGCGCTTCAATGCGCGCCACGCGCTGCGCCATGGTGCCGAGCTTGGCATGGAAAGTCACGCCATTCAGCTTCGTCAACCATTGATCGAAATTATGGGCGCGGTTGTCTTCCTTCCAGAAGAAGACGGCATCAGAAAGACGCGCCGACAGTACCTTGGCATTACCGCGCTTGATTTCCGCGCCGCCATCGATCGCTTTCATGTTCGAGGTGATGACGAACTTAGCCGCCATCTTGCCCGTCGTCCTATCCTTGACCGCGAAGTACTTCTGATGCGTGCGCATCGAGGTCTTGATGACCTCCGGCGGCAGTGTCAGGAAGGCCGGGTCCATATCCCCCAGCAGCGGAACGGGGAATTCGTTGAGCCCCGCCACTTCTTCGAGTAGCCCCTGATCCTCAATCAGTTCGCAGACCGCCTCAGCGCAGACGGCCTTGGCTTGTTCGAGAATGATCCTTTGGCGCTCAGCATGATCCAGAATGACAGAATTATCGACCAAGGCCTTCTGATAGCTGACGAAATCACTGACCGGCAACGGTTGATCCGAACCGAGAAAGCGGTGCCCTTCGGTGAGGTTGGAAGCCGTCAGGCCTTCGAGTTCAAACGGAATGACCACCCCATCGAACAGGAAAAGGATACGCTTCAGCGGCCGCACCCAGCGGAACGTGCTGGTGCCGGAACGCATCGATTTCGGCCAGGGGAAGCTGAGGATCACCTCGCACAGCATGGCGCCCAGCACCTCGGCTGTCTTCACACCCGGCTTTTCAACCCGCGCCAGCCAGACGCCGTTTTCCAGCACGAGCTTATCTTGCGTGAGACCGACCTTGCGCAGGAAGCCTTCCATGGCTTGCGGCGGGGCGCTTTCCTTCGGCCCTTTGACCTCTTCAGTCACGGCCGCCGTTTCAGCAGGCAAACCGTCGACCACAAGCACCAGACGGCGCGGGCCAACATAGGCCTTGAGGCTCTCAAACGTCAGGCCGGACGCTGTGAGTTTGGCGTCAAACAGACGCTCGAAATCGCGTGCCGCGCCCAGTTGCATACGGGCCGGAATTTCTTCGGAAAAGAGTTCGATCAACAACTGCGCCATTATCGTGTCTCCTCCTGCTTCGCCCATTCAAGCGCGCAAGCCTTACAGAGATCACGGATACGACCGATATAGCTCTGACGCTCCGCCACGGCGATGGCGCCGCGCGCATCCATCAGGTTGAACAGGTGTGAGGCCTTGAGCACATGGTCATAAGCCGGCAAAACTAGCGGATATCCCAGGCTGTTCTTGGTCTCCAGAATGCGCGTCACATTGGCTTCCATGTCTTCAAACTGGCGCTTGAGCGTCGGCACGTCCGACGCCTCGAAATTGAAGGCCGAGAACTGGCGCTCCTGCTCCTTGAAGATGTCGCCGTACTTGACGCCATCATTGTTGAACCGGAGATCGTAAACGTTATCGACGTTCTGGACATACATGGCCAGACGCTCCAGCCCGTAGGTCAGTTCGCCCGACACCACATCGACCTCGATGCCGCCGACGCCCTGAAAATAGGTGTATTGCGTCACTTCCATGCCATCGCACCACACTTCCCAGCCGAGACCCCAGGCGCCCACGGTCGGGTTTTCCCAGTCGTCCTCGACGAAGCGAATATCGTGCAGTTGCGGATCAAGCCCGATGGCTTTCAGCGAACCGAGATAGAGCGCCTGCAGGTTCTCCGGATTGGGCTTCAGGATGACCTGATACTGGTAATAGTGCTGCAAACGGTTAGGGTTTTCGCCATAGCGGCCATCAACCGGGCGGCGCGACGGCTGCACATAGGCGGCCTTCCACGGCTTCTTACCGAGCGCGCGCAGAACCGTGGCCGGATGGAGCGTGCCGGCGCCGACCTCGATATCATAGGGCTGGAGTATGGCGCAGCCCTGTTTGGACCAGTAGCTGTGAAGGGTCAGGATCAGGTCCTGAAAACTTAAGGGTTCGGCTGAAGACATTGTGCTCTGCAAATGGCTTTGAATTTGGCGCGAACATAGAGGGACGCTTAACCGCCCGCAAGCCAAAAGACCCCGTATTTAAAAAGAAAACCTGTCCGAAGACGGGAGAATCTGGCTTCATCGCGCAAGGAGCCGTCATATGATTGCACACGAGACAAAAAACCGCGTGAAAGCCGTAGGCGCAGCTCTCAGGCATCCGACCTCATGGCTGCTGCTTGGTATGGGCTTTTCCGCCGGCCTGCCCTTCCTTCTGGTGGGCGGCACCCTGGGTTTCTGGTTAAGAAGTTCAGGCATCTCCCTGACTCTGATTGGTTTTCTGGGCTGGGTCAGTTTGCTGTACGGTCTGAAAGTGGTTTGGGCGCCGTGGATGGACAAGGTGCGCCTGCCGTTCCTGCATGGCTGGCTCGGCCAGCGCCGCAGCTATATGCTGCTGTCGCAAATCGGCGTTGCCCTTGGCCTGATCGCCATGGCGCTGATTGGTCCGCAAAATCTGGCAGGTCTTGCCTGTGCCGCCCTTTTTGTCACCTTCGCCGCCGCCTCGCAGGAAATCGCTATCGACGCCTGGCGGGTCGAACAGACGGAAAGCGAGGCCGATCAGGCCCTTAACCCCAGTTTCTACGCCTTTGGTTTTAGAATCGCTATCCTGACCACCGATGCGCTGGTACTCGTCCTGTCCAAGCGCGTCGGTTGGCCGCTGTCCTACCAGATCCTAGCCCTGGCCATGCTGATCGGCGTGACCGTCACGCTTTTGGCACCCCGCAGCACCATCGAAACCCATATCAAAACCTCGACCAAAACGCTTTACGCCCTGATCGTTGAGCCCTTCGTCAGCTTTTTCAACGCGCATAAGGGCACGGCTGGCCTGATCCTGCTGACTCTGGCGCTTTACCGCCTGCCGGATTACCTGATCGGCCCGGTGGCCGGCCCGCTTTATCAGGATACCGGCCTCGATCAGGACACCATCGCTGCCATGCGCGCCTCCATCGGTTTGTGGGCGTCCTTTATCGGCATCGCCGCCGGCGGATCATGCCTGTTATGGCTGGGTGTCCAGCGTAGTTTCCTACTGGGCGCTCTGGTCGGCCCGATCTCCAACATATGTTTCTCATGGATGGCGGTGTCGCATGGCGATCCGGTCATCTTTGGCCTCACGCTCGTGGCCGATAACTTTTCCAACGGCATCGCCGAGACCGCGCTCGTCGGCTTCATGACTCAGCAAACCCTTAACAGCCGGCAAGGCCGCGAACATACCCTCACCCACTATGCGCTGATGTATTCGGTCGCCGCCTTCACGGGCAAGTTTCTCAAAGGCTTTTCGGGCTGGGCGGTCGATCTGATCAAACCGGATCTCGGCCTCTTCAACGCCTATTCCGCCTTCTTTATGGGCACCGCGCTGATCGGCCTGCCTTGCCTCATCTTGTGCTGGTATATGGGCAAAAAAGGCGTATTCTCACACTGATATTCGTATCGTCTTTTTATGTGGCGAAGGTCTAAATCTCGCCCATAAAGTTCCAATGCGTGCGGGGATGTTACATGAAAATTACCAATACTTTCATTCGCATAGCCGATGACAGCGATGCTGCCATGGGCATTGTCCCCAAGGTCAAGCCTGGCAAGCCAAGCGTGGCGCGCATGCATTACGATCTTCTGACCGATCATCCTTACGAATACGATCTCGACAGCTTCAATTTTGAAATCTGGTGTCAGCGCAACGATATCGATGCAGCCGACCGCGAAAGCCACCGCGAAGCCTTCTTTTCCAAGGGCCACCCGTGTATGCGGGCCTCACCGCTGACCAAGACCCATGGCTTTGGCGCGCACTATAATTATGCTGGGAAAATAGCCATTTATCCTGTTGATTCAAAAGCCTATCATAAGCTTCTCAACGACCCGGACAATAAGGTAGAGATGGCGATGCGCTCAAATCGCCCCGCCTCAGCCAAGGCGACAGCGCCTGCCCCAGCCGGACGGGTACATCACGCGCAGACGCACGCTTAGGGCTTCAGCGTCTTCGTCAGTGCGGCAAAGGGCGAAACAGGTAGCGCCGGAGCCGGACATACGGGCGAACAAGGTTTCTTGTTGGGCTTCAAGATCGGTCAGAACCTGGGCAATGACGGGCTGCATACGGATCGCCGGCGCCTGCAAGTCATTGCGTGTATGGCTAAGCGCCGTAACCATATCATCAATATTGACAATACCGGAAAAGCCGCGGCCGGCTTCAAGGTCGTTGAACTTGCCTTGTGCGTCAAAGCCGGCATAGACCGCCGCTGTCGAACATTCGACCAACGGATTGATCAGCACCGCCGGCACAGAAGGCAGATCGATCGGTGTCAGCTTTTCACCATAGCCCTCAGCCACCGCCGGTTGGCTCCACAGACACATGACACCATCGGCGCCGATAGCGCCGGCCAGACTTGCCAGATCATCATCACCCATATCGGGTGCATAGGCCTGTCGCAGCAAGGTCAGCACCGCACCGGCATCGGCGCTGCCACCGCCAATCCCCGACGCAATCGGCAGGTTCTTGGTCAGCAGAATATCATGACTCAAGCGAGTACCGGCAAAGGCCTCGAACCGCCGCACCGCCTTCATGACGAGATTGTCTTCGCCACGGCTCAGGCCTTGCGAAAACGGCCCCTTGATGCTCAGTTGGCAGCCTTGCGCAGGCGATAACGCGACCTCATCACCGATATCGGCAAAGACGACAAGGCTTTGCAAAGGATGATAGCCACGCGCATCCGGTGCTGCGACATGAAGATACAGATTGACCTTGGCTCTGGCTGTCTTGCTCAGCGTCATCTGGGGTGACGCTTCGGTTCTTCATTCAGTGCCTGCGCTCCCGTTGTTGCCTTGGCGGCGATCTTGCGATCGGCGGCATTGGCGTCCAGCTTACGGCGCACCTCGACGGCCTGGCGTTCGGTCGTTTTCAGCGTCAATACGCGCTTCCATTCGTAACCGGCTTCGATATCGCGTCCCATTGCCTTGTAAACGTCGCCAAGATGCTCGTTGATTTCCGGATCGGACGGCTCCATCTGCACGGCTTGCTCGATAAAGCTCAGCGCCTGTTCATATTCGCCGAGCTTGTAATAGCCCCAGCCGAGCGAATCGACGATCGCGCCCGACTTAGGATTGACGTTCAGCGCCTGACGAACCAGGTCCATGCCGCCCTGAATGTTTTCGCCACGGTTGATATACCCGTAGCCAAGGAAGTTAAGAATTTCCGGCTGCTTGCCATTGACCGCCTGCGCCTTCTTGATGGCGGTTTCGGCATCCGACCAGCGCCCCAGGCCATCATAAACAATGGCCTGCATATACCAGGCCTGCCAGCCGAAATCCTTGTCGCCCACGCGCTTGATGCGGGCATCCAGCAAGGCTTGCGCATCGGCATCCTTGTCCTGAGCGTGCAGGATGCCGGTCTTTTCAATCAGCAGGCTGAGATTATCAGGATCACGGCTGAAAGCCTGATCGATAAGCGCTAGGGCCTGACCAAGCTGCTCATCCTCGCGCATGGCCCAGACGCGGCGCAGGGTCGCTTCGTTATAGAAGGGCGATTCCGGTGCGATACTGGCCCAGGCCGCTTCGGCCGCCGGTGTGTCCTTCAGTTCCTGCTGGATCTGACCGAGGAAAATGCGCTCACGGTCGGAGGAATTGTCGAGATAGAGCGACAGATGCAGGCTGGCCAGCGCAAACTCGCTATCGTGTTCGCTGAACGACACCGTCGAGGATACGAACAAGGCCTGAGCCATGCTTTCCTTTAAGCTTGGCAAAACCGGCGGCTTGTAATCGGCGGCATCCAGACGCTTCAGGGCCTGCGCCGCGGTTATATCACCGCTCTGACTGGCGATAGCGCTCCAGACCGTCTTAGCCTCGTCCTTGCGGCCACGGCGTTCCAGGAAACTGGCATAATCCGGCCCGAACACAAAACTGGCGGCGCCGGGCTGATAGAGCGATTTATAAAGCGCATCGGCCGCGTCATACTTGCCCTTGATCTCATTGAGGCGCGCACGGTCGGCCTTGACGAGATAAACCAGCAGGCGATCGCGGTCATTGCCTTGCAGGGCCGCATCGCCGGAATCATCAAGCGCCGCCGACCACTTGCCGTTCATGGCCAGGATATAGGGGCGCAACAAAACGGCGTTGCGGTCGTTTTTCTTGAAAGCCAGAACGGCGTCTATGCTTTTCAGCGCCTGAGACGGTCTGTCGGCCTTGGCAGAGGTGACGGCGCCCAGCAAATTGACCATCAGTTCGGCGGTATCGCTGGTCGGTTTCATGCCCGAAGCCAGCTTAGAGGAACGATCAATATCTCCGCCCAACGCACTGATCAAAAATGCTTTTTCGCGCAAATCACTATTGGTCGGATCGCCCAAACTGGCCGCGCCCATGGCCCTGGCCGCCGTACTTACATCGCCTTGAGCCATGGCGACGCGCCCGACGAGATAGTTGGCGTAAGGGCTTGGATAGACAACCAGTTCCTGGCTGGCGCTCGCGTAAATGACGCGCGGCGCGGCCATCTTATCGCTGGCCGACACCTGTCCCGCCAAGGCGAAACCGATAGCCACCAGACTAAAACCAGACTTCAACACCAAACTTGTCTTCACGTTACGACCTCTGAAGCTTCAGCAAGCTCCGTCAGCTTTCCTTCAGCCAGCGGATCAGACTCCCATATCAAACATATAGGGCTAAAATGCGTAACATAAAAGTTTACGACGTTCAGAAGCCTACATATTTGGATAGTTGGGGCCGCCGCCCCCTTCCGGGCATACCCAGACGATGTTGTTCGTCGGGTCTTTGATATCGCAGGTTTTGCAGTGGACGCAGTTCTGCGCGTTGATCTGCAAACGCGGCTCGCGCGTTTCCAGGCCGACAATTTCATAAACACCGGCCGGGCAATAACGCTGCGCCGGCTCGGCATATTTGGCCAGGTTGATATCGATCGGGATATGCGGATCTTTGAGCTTGAGGTGAACCGGTTGGTCCTCCTCGTGGTTGGTGGCCGACACAAATACCGACGACAGCTTGTCGAACGAGATCACGCCATCCGGTTTCGGATAGGCGATGGGCTTGAAATCTGCCGCTGGCTTGAGGCTATGGGCATCGCTCTTGGTGTGGTGCAGCGACCCCGTGCCGGTGAAGATACTGAAACCACCAAGCAGATGGGTCAGGGTCATCTCGATACCGCTGATCAGGGTGCCGAGATTGGTACCAAACTTTGTCAGGATGGGCTTGACGTTGCGAACAAGCTTGAGCTCTTTGGCAACATCCGAATGTTCATAGGCCTTCTGGTAGCCTTCGAGCACGCGCGGCGCGTCTAGCGACTGCAGAGCCTTAAAGGCCGCGTCAGCGGCCATGATGGCGGTCTTCATGGCGTTATGGCTGCCCTTGATGCGCGGCACATTAACGAAGCCGGCCGAGCAACCGATCAGCACCCCGCCCGGAAACACCAGACGGGGCACGGACTGATAACCGCCTTCATTGATGGCGCGGGCGCCGTAAGCGACACGTTCACCGCCTTCCAACACATCTCGGATAGCCGGATGCTGCTTGAAACGCTGAAACTCATCAAACGGCGACAGGTAAGGGTTTTCGTAGTTCAGATGCACCACGAAGCCGATCGAAACGTAGTGATCACCGAAGTGATAGAGGAAGGAACCGCCGCCGGTCTTGTCGTTCAACGGCCAGCCAAGCGTATGCTGGACAAAGCCCGGCTTGAACTTTTCCGGCTTGACCTTCCACAGTTCCTTCAGGCCGATGCCGTATTTCTGGACGTCGCTTTTGGCGTCGAGGTCGAACTTGCGGATGACGAGTTGTGACAGCGAGCCCCGCACGCCTTCGGCAAAGAAGGTATATTGGGCGCGCAGTTCAAGACCTGGCTGGTAATCGGGCTTGTGATGACCATCGCGGGCGATGCCGAACACCCCGGCCACAACACCGGCAACAGCGCCCTCGTCATCATAAAGCACTTCCGAACAGGCCATGCCGGGATAGATTTCGACGCCCAGACCTTCGGCCTGTTCAGCTAGCCAGCGACAGAGATTGCCAAGCGAGCCGATGTAGCAGCCATGATTGTTCATATAGGCGGGCTTCGGCAGGGCAGAGATATCCATGGCGCCCTGTGGTCCGAGATAGATGAACTTGTCCTCGGTCACCGGCGTATCGAGCGGGGCGCCCATCTCCTTCCAGTTGGGGAAGAGCGAGGCCAGGCCGGAAGGATCGAACACGGCGCCGGACAGGATATGGGCGCCAACTTCCGAGCCCTTTTCCAACACGGCGACCGAAATGTCCTTGCCGGCTTTTTCCGCCTGCTGCTTCAGGCGAATGGCGGCCGAAAGACCGGCCGGACCGCCGCCGACGATCACCACGTCATAATCCATGGCTTCGCGCTCAATAACGATGTCTTGCGTATCGGCCATGTTATCGTAACTCCTGACGGATCCCGGCATCCGTTTTGTTTTGAATTTTTCGCCCAGTCTCACTATGACAGTGCGATAGTGTTAGCTTAAGGCCCGCCCGTGATACCTTCCGATGACCTCAGATCTGAAATCGAAAGCTATCTCGGCTTTCTGATCGATCATGAGTTGGAAGACGCCTATGAAACAGAGCCTCTTAATCGGACTCTGTCGGAAAATAAACACGCATTTAAGCGTGCCGCTGCGGCACCTGCGCAAATTCACGTTACACCCGTGCAAACGGGCAACAATGTCAGCGCCCTCAAACCGCAAAGCCTCGCCCATCTCGATCTCGGCACAGTGCTCCACGAAGCGCGCCAGCGCGCCAGCGCAGCCCGCACGCTTGATGAGCTTTATGCCGAACTGGAAGCCTTCCAGCACATGCCTTTGCGCCATGAAGGCGGCAAGGGTGTGGTGCGGTTTCGCGGCCATGCCCAGCCCGATATTCTGGTGATTGGCGAGATCCCGGACGAAGAAGAGGACGCGAGGCTCAGCGCTTTTAGCGGCAAGGCGGGCGAAATGATGGACAAGGCGCTGAAAGCTGCCGGTATTTTCGACAAGGCCATGCTCAGCCCTTGTGTTTTCTGGCGTCCGGCCGGCGGCCGCCCCCTGACAGCGGAAGATGTCAGCCTGAACGCCCCGTTCATGCACGCCCTGATCCGGCTGGCGGCGCCAAAAGCGATTCTGCTGCTGGGCGCCTCGGCGGTGTCGTGCGTGCTCAATCTCGATCAGAGCCTGGCGAAACTGCGGGGCCGCCTTGTCAGCTATGGCGAAAATCAGGCCCTTCCGGTCATGGCCAGCTATCCGCCGAACTTTCTGCTCAGGCAACCGCAGGCCAAGGGCCTTTTCTGGAAAGACCTTTTGCAACTGGTCGATAACGCCAAACTCTAAGAGCCTGACCGAAAAGAAGGTGGGCAATATCAATAGGTTGTGATTCTCTGTTTGTTGCGAAGAAACGGAGATTCGGATGCCTTGGGATGATATTGCCCGCGTCGAGCATAGACGCAAATCGTCGCGCTATCCAAGCGATTTGACGGAACAAGAGTGGTCTTTATTGGCCCCATTACTGCCGCCTGCCAAACGTGGCGGTCGACCGCGCACAACGTCGATGCGGGCCGTGGTGAATGCGATCCTGTATATTGCGTCCTCGGGTTGCCAGTGGCGGATGTTGCCGAAGGACTTTCCCCCGATGACGACCGTTCAGGGCTATTTCTATGATTGGCGTAGCAGCGGTCTATGGCAGAAGATCAATCACCTGCTCGTCATGGCGGCACGCGAACTGGAGGGCCGTGAAGCTAGCCCCTCAGCCGGCGTCATCGACAGTCAGAGCGTCAAAACGACTGAAAGTGGCGGTGTTCGTGGCTATGATGCTGGTAAGAAGATCAAGGGTCGCAAGCGGCATATCATCACCGACACCTTGGGACTGCTGTTATTTGTTGTCATCCATGCGGCGGATATTCAGGATCGTGATGGTGCCCCAGCTGTGCTTCGCGCCGTTCGTTACCATTTTCCCTGGCTGCGCCACGTCTTCGCCGATGGTGGCTATGCTGGTGACAAACTTAAGGCTGCTATGAAGGGCCACGGAGACTGGACCATCGAGATCATAAAGCGTAGCGACGCAGCCAAGGGCTTCGAGGTCCTGCCGCGCCGCTGGGTCGTCGAGCGTACCTTCGCCTGGCTGGGCCGATGCAGACGCCTAGCCAAGGATTGGGAGACAACTCTTCAAAGCGCAACCGCTTGGACGGTCATCGCCAGCGTAAGGCTCTTGACCCGCAGGCTCGCAAGGTACTGCTATGTCTCATGAACTTTTGAGTCGGGCTCTAAGAGTTCTCAAGAAGACGTGATACAACCCACAGGTACTAGGCGTTGCACGAACTCTCCCCTACTCACAGGATGGTTATTAGGTCGCAATAGGTTGCGGCTTGCCAAAAATTAATCTTTGATTAAGCTCGCTAAACGATTTTGGCGGTCAGTCCCGAAGAACTTCCGGTCTGTTCCTCCGCTAAAAATTGCATTCGGACCAAGGAAGACGTTTTGAAGCCAACCCATCGCGCCCTGATTAGCCTGTCCGCGCTCGGTTTCGCCCTTATAGCGGCGACTCCCGGCTGGACCGCTACGAGCAAGACAGAGAAGCCGACAACGGAAATTCGTACCGCCAAGCCGGCGGAAAAGAAAACGGATGCGAAAAAGACGGCTGGCAAGACCAGTTCTAAAAAGACTGAGGTCGCTGAAAAATCGACGAAAGCTAGCAAAAAAGCCGCTGCGGATGAATCTGACGACGCCAAACCCTTAAAAACCAAGAGTAAGACCGCGAACGGCAAGGAAAAAGCCAAGATTGCCGACGCCACGCCTGAAAAAGGCTCGAAGACAAGCAAAGCCTCCGAAAAAGCCTCCAAAAAAGCCACGGGCAAGAGCAAATCGGAACTGGCTGAGGCCAAATCCAGCAAGAAAAGCAAGTCCGAACTCGCAGACGCCTTGTCCGGCAAGCCATCCGGCAAGAAGAACAGTAAAAAGACCGAAGTGGCCGATGCGGCGCCGGCAAAAAAATCCAGTAAAACGGCCGTAAAGGTCGCCACCGTCAAGGCGCCAGCCATTGTGGCCACCATAACCGCTCCCAAGGTCGATACCCCCGTCGTAATGAACGCTATGCCGCTGCCCTATGGTCTGGTGGCCGGGCAAGGCACACCGATCACGCCGGTGGCGCTGAATACCCCCCTTTCACCTTACGATATAGCGCTTTATCAATCAGCCTTCACCCTGATCGACAAGGGTGACTATGCCGGCGCCGATGCGCAACTGGCGCAGGTCACCGACAAAAGGCTTATGGGTTACGCTCAGTACAACAAGCTTTTTAGCCGTGGCTACACCTCGACCTACGAAGAACTGATGGCGTGGCTGGCCGACTATGGCGATCAGCCCATGGCCATGAAGGTGTGGGGCCTGGCCAAGCGCAAGAAGCCTGAAGGCGCCCCCGATCCTGCCTTCCCGCTGCTGGCCGGAAAACCCGTGTTGACAGGTGGAAATGCGATCCAGCTAGACGGCGGCACCACCCTTTCCGGCAGCACGCCGGTGGCGCGTGCCGATGCCAGCGCCCCCGCATCCGATACCGACCTGACGCCAAAATCAGCCCGCTCGGCCTATAATAATGGTCAGCTTGCCGAAGCCGTCCGGCTCGGTCGCAAGATCGGCGATCACTGGGTGGCAGGCCTGGCAAGCTGGCGTCTCAAACGCTACGAAGACGCCATGGCGGAATTCACCTTCGTCAGTTCCGATCCCAGTACCAACGCCTGGACGCAATCGAGCGGCGCCTATTGGGCTGGTCGCTGCGCCGCCAAACTAGGTCAGAAGGAACAGGCCGACACCTATTTCCAACTCGCCGCCAGCTTCCCCTTCACCTTCTATGGCCTGCTCGCCGAGGCTCGCCTGGGCGTCACGCCCGCCATCGCTCTGGCGCAAAAGGGTTTGCCTCCCACCTTCAGCCGTGATCAGCGCACCGCCCTCGCCGCCAGCCTGACCAGCGACTTTAGCTGGACCCACACCAATGCACGAGCCCAGCGCCTCAACGCGCTCGTTCAGGTCGGTCAGCATTCCGAAGCGCAATATGAGCTGAAAACAGCGATCCAGAATTCGAGCAACAATGATGAGCGTCAGAAGTGGCTGGCCCTCGGCGCCAAGACCCATCTGCCGGTCAATCAACTCACCATGACCGACCGCCTGTTCGACGTCTCGCTCTATCCCATGCCGGATATCGCCCCCAAGGGCGGGTATACGGTCGATAAGGCGCTGATCTATGCCCTGGCACGCAAGGAGAGCAAGTTTGACGCGTCAGCGCACAGCTATTCCGGCGCCTATGGCCTGCTGCAACTGATGCCCTCCACGGCGGCGCTGGTCGAAAACGATCCAAGCTATAACAGTAAGCCCAAGCAATTGCTGACCCCAAGCGTCAATCTGCGCGTCGGCCAGAACTACATCATGCGAACTCAAGGATTCCAATATCGTCGATGGCGACCTGCTGCGCACGATCGCTGCCTATAATGCCGGTCCTCGTCCCGTAAAGGACGCCGTGAGTTCACTCGGCAATGATGCCGATTCGCTGCTGGTGATGGAATCAATTCCCGTAGCTCAGACCCGGCAATATGTCGAAGAAGTCGCCGCCAACTACTGGATTTACCGCCAGATCATGGGCAAGACGAGCAAGACCCTGGCGGCTGCGGCGGCTGACGCACAAATCATCGACCTGACGGCGGATTCACCCGCGCCAGCCGTAGCCTTCGCCGATAAATAATCAGGACGGCTTTTTTACCGGCGGCTTGGGCGGAATCCCCAGCAGATAGGCCAGGAAGCTGAAGCTCTTGCCGATCAGGCGCAGCATCCAGCCACGGGCATGGAAGCGCTCGGCGCTCGTGGTTAGCGAGGCCCCGATCGGACGCAGCCGCGCACGACCGAGCGCCATGGATAGCGCCACATCCTCAAACGCCGCCTGATCCTTATAGCCGCCAACCGTATCGTAGAGCGCTCGCGACAGCAGCAGACCATGGTCGCCGCTCGGCATGGCCAGCCAGCGCGCGCGCAAGGCCAGCACTTCGGCCCATAGCCCGACCATGATCGACGGATCATCAAACCGCAGGTGGAAGTAGGCAGCCTGCAAGGGATAGTTTTTGATATGCGCCTGCACCTGATCCATCCAGCCGTCGCCAAGCAGTGAATTGGAGTGCATGATCAGGATCCAGTCGCCGCGCGTGGCGCGACAGCCCTGCCAGAGTTGCAAGCCGCGTTCGGCGTCGGTCTTGACGATCTGACAGCCCGTCGAATCGGCGATTTCGAGCGTCGCATCGTCCGAGCCGCCATCGACTATGACAACTTCCTTGATCATCCCCTCGACTACACCGGGGACGAGCGCCGACAGGGTACGGGCCAGGTGATCCTCGGCATTCAGGGTCGGCATGACAACGGAAATCAACGCGAAAATACTCCTACCAGCTCAACGTGGCCAGACCACAAGAACTGATCGATCGGCGTCACCCTGTCCAGCGAAAAGCCAGCGTTCACAAGGATTTTAGCATCGCGCACGAAGGTGGACGGATTGCAGCTCACGGCAACAACACGCGGCACTTGTGAGCGCGCGATCTCGGCCGATTGTGCCTCGGCGCCAGCGCGCGGCGGATCGAAGACAATCGCTTCAAAACCCTTCATATCTTCAGCCAGCATGGGCCGGCGGAACAGGTCGCGCGCTTCGGCGGTGATGGTTTTCAGCCCTGGCGCAGACGCTATGCCGGTTTTCAGGGCGTGGATGGCCGGCGCAGAGCCATCGATGGCGTAGACCGCGGCCTTTTCCGCCAGCGGAAAGGTGAAGGTGCCGGCGCCACAGAAAAGATCTGCGACCTTTTTCGCATCACCAATGCCAACCACCACCAGTTTCGCCATATCGATTTCCGAGGACGCGCTGGCTTGCAGGAAGGGCGAGATCGGCAAGCCAACCATGGCCTTGCCAAAACGCACCTTGGGCGTGCGGGCCATATAGAGCATATCCTCGCCCATGGAAACACGGGCGAAATCGGCCTCGCCGGCACACATGGCGATGTTCATGCGCGCGTCGGCCGAAAGGCCGCCTGACTTCATGCGCTCTACGCCGGTGATATCGATATCGAGTCCGGTCATCGACAGGGTAATATGCAGGATCGGCGCGGACTTCGGATGCTCGAACAGATAGCCAGCCAGTTCTTTCAGCTTGGGCAGAGCCTTGACAATGGTCGGTTCCGAGACCGGGCATTCCTGGATGGCTACCAGGTTCCATGACTTGCGCGCCTTGAAGCCCAGTTCGATATGCTTACCATTCTTGCGAGCATGCAGGCCGACGCGACGACGACTTTCCGCCGGTGTGGTCACGATCGGCGCCACCTCGGTCTCAAGCCCCGCTCTTTGCAGGAAGACTTCGACCATCGCCTGTTTCCAGTCGCTGTAGGCGGTCATATCCCAATGTTGCAGGCTGCATCCGCCACAGGCCGAAAAATGCCTGCAAGGCGGCGTAACGCGATCGGGGCTGGCCTCCAGCACCTCAACCAATTCCAGCCGGTCTTTACCTTCGCGCACAACAACGCGCTCACCCGGCAGGGTCAGGGGTACGATCAGGCCGCCAGAGGTGATGCCATCGCCCTGAAAACCCACTTTTTCAATTAGAGCCTCAAATTCGGCCATTGTAGTTCCGCTGTTACGAAGAGAGGCCCGCATAAAGCAGACCGTCCAAAATGCAAGTTTAAAGCCCTTGCTGTGCCGAATCTGAGCTATTTTTATCGATTATTTACAGATGAGCTTCGAATTAACCATGCGGACTTTTCGCCTGAAAGGCGATACTATCCCATCATTCCGAGGAAAAGTCGCCATGCCCCGCCCTTATCCCACGCCTCACCCGCATCATATTGGTCCGGTCCTGATCGGCAGTGTGCTTGCTGCAGTCATTGTGGCGCTGCTGATGCCCGCCGTCGCCAATGCGCAGGATGACGACAGGTATGACAATCGCTACACCTATAGTGACAGCGACTACCCCGATGATCAGGACAATAGTTATGACGTTGCCGCCGCGCCCTATAGCGATGGCGATGAAGATGACGCCTATTACAACAGCCCGGCCTATTATAACGAAGACGGCGTGCCCTACGCCGGCAAGAACCTGTCTTACGATTATCTGAAAGGCGATTATTACCGCTATCAGGGCCAGCCCGCTCAGGACCGCCGCGCCCGTGAGCAGGACGGTTATCGCGACGGCGTACTTCAGACCCGCCCGCGCGGCTATCGTACCTACCGCAATTATTATGATTCTGCCTGTGGATGCAGCCGCCGAGCCTATTACCGCGTCTACAACAACTGGGGCGAGCATGAGTATCGCAAACTTGGCGGCTATAACGACCGCCGCACCTATTCCAGCTATGATCGCTACACCCGCTACTGATCACATCGTTACATGAACCAAGATGAACGAAGTTATCAAGTCTCGTTCATCTTGATGGGACTAAGGTGGTCACATCAACGGCAAGGCGATACGCGCTCATGCCACAGGAGACCTGAGATGACGAAGATGTCCAACAGTAAGAAGTTGCTTATATCCGCCCTGGTATCGACGGCTCTGGTCGGCATGGCCCTGCCCGGTATCGCTTCGGCATCGTGCCGTGACAAGCAAACCGATGGCGCTGTGCTTGGCGCCGTGGCCGGTGGCCTGATCGGCGGCAGCGCGGCGAACACCCGCAACAAGGGCGCCGGTACGGTGATTGGCGCCGTGGTTGGCGCGGCCGTGGGCTCCTCGATCGCCAAGAACAACAGCAAGTGTGACAACCGCTACGCTTATAACGACAACCATTATGATGATCGTTACGACCGCAATGATCGCTATGATGACCGTTACGACCGTCGTGAAGATCGCCGCGATGACCGATGGGATCGCCGTGACGACCGTCGCCATGATCGCCACGAGTACCGTCAGGAACGCCGTGAAGATCGCTGGGAAGACCGCCGCGACAACTGGTAAGGTCTGAGTTTCACCAAGACAGACTTGACGCCCGAGGTTTCCCCCGCCTCGGGCGTTTCTTTATTTCGAGCCTTTTGGGGTGCGCCAGGCAAACCATTTAGAGGCAAAGTAATTCCACACGCTGCTCAGCAGGGCCGCGACGATGCCGGCGACCATGTAATGGATATGCAGATGCTCCTTCATGTAAACCGCCATGAAGAGGCTCAGGATTGCCCCTATTGAACAGGCAAAATAGAAACCGAGCAGGCCATAGAACATGGCGATGCCCTTCAGGCGCTTGTCACGGAAGGTGATGGCATTGTTGACAAAAAAGTTCCATGTCATCGACACCCAGATGGCCAGGCTAAAGCTCAGCACGTCGTCAAGACGCTTCTGGAAGCGGTACATAGGCACCAACTCACCGGTATGGAAAAGGTGGTGGCAGAGAAACAGCACCGCTGCATAGACGAAGACGCCGGTCACACCGACGCCAGCGAACAACACGAAGCGCGCGTTCAGAACGCCGCCAGTAGCCTTTTCGATCAACAAGGCGCCCAGATCGAGCACCACGCGGATATCGAGCTTCGATTCGCCGCCCTGACGCTGGCGCAGTGCCGCCTTGACCTCGCCAAAGCGTGGCTTGATCGGGGAAGACGCCGCCACATCGAGCAGGATCTTGAAGCCGATGCCTGTCAGCTTGGGGCGCGCCGACATATAATAGTCGCGCGTCATCATAAAACAGCCGCTCATCGGATCGGACAGCGGCACCTTCAGCACCATGCCGGTCGCGGCTGTAGCTACCTTGGAGCCGATATCGCGCAGGCCACTCAGGCCCGTATCGGTCTGGCCGATGTAGCGCGAAACACAGACCAGATCCTTGTCGCCGGCCATGATCATATCGGCCAGGGCACGAATGGCCACCGGGTCATGCTGACCATCACCATCCATCACGCCGAGATATTTGCCGTGGGCGATATCCCAGCCCTTGATGGCGGCCGACGACAGCCCGCGCTCATTCACACGGACATGCAGGCGGACATGGGGGTGAGACTGCGCCAGCGAGAGCACTTCTGCGGCAGTGTTGTCCGACGAATTGTCATCAACCACGATAATCTCGTGGCGGATCGAGCCGAGCGCCGCCGAAACCTCTTCGACGACAGAACGGATCGCAACACCTTCGTTTAGGGTGCAGATAATCAGGCTAAGATCAGGCGCGCCCCCGGAAACGGATGCAGACGCAGATACAGGATCGATTCCGGACAAAAAAAGCTCCCAGCCGAAGACAAAATCAAAGGACGCTGCATATCCGGTTAAAGCCCTAAATACAAGAAGCAGGTTCGCTAAGCTCTTGACGGTGCGCAGCTACTGCCTATGCTCCGCCGCCTTCGCCACTTTCAGGACGCCCCATGGATGCGCTGACCTTCTTAAGAGACCGCACCCGCAACAAGTGGATGTTCGGTATCTTCCTGCTGTTCGCGTTGGAGCCGATGATCGGCGCCCTGACCCGGCGCTTTTCCAAGCCGGGCTGGTGGCTGGGCGATTTCGACGCGCTCATCTGCGGTGCCCAAAGGCTTGGCCAGGGGCAATCCCCCTATGTCGATCCGGCCAACTGTTCGGGGCTGAAAGCCGCCAGCTATGTCTATGCGCCGCAGATCGGCAAGGCGATAGCGCCCCTCGAACAGCTTCTCGGACCATGGGGCCTGCACTGGACCTATGGCGCAATTCTCCTGCCGCTGCTGGTTTTCCTGCTGTGGTACACGATGATCAAGCCTTTCCCGGACCTGCCCCTGCACATGCGCCTAATGGCCTTAAGCGCCATTCGCGGCAATCCGCTGACGACCGGCAATATCGGCGGGGTGATCCACGCCCTGATCGTCGCCAGCGTGCTGGTCATCCGCAAATGGCGCTGGCTGTTTATCGCCATGGTGATCACGGCAGGCCTGATCAAACCAGCCTTCCTGACGGTGCTGGTGGTTTTGCTCTATGAGAAAAGGCCGTTCACGCATCGCCTCGTGACGTTTGGTATCGCGCTTGCCCTGGGCCTTGCCGGCGTGGCGACTATCTTCCTGACCGCTGGGCCTTTGTCCGCCGAATGGCATGCCTATGTCGTCGATATCGTGCTCAACCGCCAGCCGGGTCGTGGCTTCTTCGCCCTGCTGACCTATATCGGCCTTGAGCCTAACACCCTGCCCGTTTTCCTGGCCTATATGGTCTTCGCCGCCATCATCATAAGCGGCGGACTGGCGCTGGTCGAATGGGGCCCTCTGACGGTCGAGGAGCGCTGCTTCTTTGGACTGGGCGTGGCGCAACTCATAAATCCGCGCCTGTTCGAATACAACTTCGATCTTTACCTGCTCTATCCGGCCATGGCGATGGTGGTCATGATGGCCGAGCCGCTCAACCGCAAAGCCTTTGTCTGGCTAAGCTGGCTCTACGTGATCACCATGGGCGCCAATTTCTGGATCAGCATTATCGGCATCAATATCCTGCGCTATTTCCCCGGCACCTTCCTGATATCGTGCGTCATATACCTGACCGTAGTCGGGCTAACACTGCATGCGCGCCGGGAAACGCTGCAAGCGTGGTCGCAGCGTCCCGGCATATGGCTCAGGGCGCTGCGAAAGGCATCAACATAGCTCAATAGCCCCGCCTCGCTCAATAGCCCCGCCTCGCATAAGCTCGGGCGGCCTTGCGGCCTTGCCGAGGTTTGCAAACAGCAAACCTCGGAGGGTTACTGTGCGGCGCGCAGACGCTCCAGCGCGGTCGATAGCTTGACCTTGCCATTTTCAGCGTCTTCGAGGCGCTCACGGTTTTCGGTGATCACCTCTTCCGGCGCCTTGCGGACAAACTCGGGATTGTCGAGTTTACGGCGCACGCCGTCGATCGTCTTGTCGAAGTCGGCGATGCCCTTGGTCAGGCGCGCCTCTTCGGCCTTAAGATCAATGAATTCGGCAATGGCCAGATGCGCCGTCGCTTCACCGGCCACGAAGGGCACGGAGCCCGCGGCGGCCATTTCGCTGACATCAACGCCTGACAAACGACCCAGGAACAGGATCAGATCTTCGTGTGTATCCAGACGCTTGCGTGTAACATCTGAGGCACCACTTAAGGTCAGAGGTGCGCGCGCCGAACCCGGCACGTTCATTTCCGAACGGATCGAGCGGATCTCTGAGATCAGGTCGATCAGCCAGTTGATCTCTTCATCGGCCTCGGCATCAATGGCGCCGGCATCCGATTTCGGCCAGCTATGGGTGATCAGCATGTCCTTGTGACCGGTCTTGTCCCAGAGTTCTTCGGTGATGAAGGGCATGACGGGATGGAGCAGGATCATGGCTTGATCGAGCACCCAAGCCGTCATGGCGCGGATTTCAGCCTTGGCGGCCTGATCATCGCCATTGAGGATGGGCTTGGCCAGTTCGAGATACCAGTCGCAGAAGACGTTCCAGATGAACTTGTAGAGCGCATTGGCGGCATCATCGAAGGCGCATACCTCCAGCGCTTCGGTGACGGCAGCAACCGTCTTCTGCACCTCGCCACGGATCCAGCGGCTAAGCGTCAGTTTGGCCGTGGCCGGATCGAAACCGTCGACGCGGGCGCATTCATTCATCTGCGTGAACCGCGTGGCATTCCACAGCTTGGTCGAGAAGTTGCGATACCCCTCAATGCGCGGCTTGGCGAGCTTGATATCACGCCCCTGCCCCGACATTGCGGTCATGGTGAAGCGCAGAGCATCGGCACCGAACTCATCGATCAGCACCAGCGGGTCCATGACATTGCCCTTAGACTTCGACATCTTCTGGCCCTTGTCGTCACGAACAAGGGCATTGATGAAGACGCGCTTGAAAGGCGCCATGCCGGTGAAGTGCAGGCCCATCATCATCATCCGGGCGACCCAGAAGAAGATGATGTCAAAACCGGTGATCAGGGTATGGGTCGGGTAGAAACGCGCCAGATCCTCGGTATTTTCCGGCCATCCCATGGTCGAGAACGGCCACAGTGCCGACGAGAACCAGGTGTCGAGCACGTCCTCGTCCTGCTTGAGCGCGACCTTATTGCCATAATGGGCTTCAGCCTGCTTGTGGGCATCGGCTTCGGTCTCGGCGACGAAGATATAGCCGTCCTCGGCATACCAGGCCGGGATGCGGTGGCCCCACCAGAGCTGGCGCGACACGCACCACGGCTCGATATTGCGCATCCACTCAAAGTAGGTCTTTTCCCAGTTCTTAGGCTCGAAGACCGTGCGACCGTCCTCGACAGCGGCAATCGCTTCCTTAGCCAGTTCGCCGGCATTAACGTACCATTGATCGGTCAGGAACGGCTCAATGACCACGCCGGAACGATCGCCATGCGGCACCATATGCTTGGTCTTCTCGATCTGCTTCAGCCAGCCCTCTTCCTCGGCGCGGGCGATGATCGCCTTGCGCGCGGCGAAGCGTTCCATGCCACGATAGGCTTCCGGCACCGGATCGAAGGCCAGCAGGTTGGCCTGGGTATCGAGAATATTGATCTGCTCCAGATCGTGACGCTTGCCGACCATGAAGTCGTTGAAGTCATGCGCCGGGGTGATCTTGACCGCGCCGGAGCCCTTGGCCGGATCAGCATACTCATCCGCTACGATCGGGATGCGGCGGCCGGTGATCGGCAGGATAACAAACTTGCCAATCAGGTCCTTGTAGCGCTCATCGTCCGGATGCACGGCCACGCCGCTATCGCCCAGCATGGTTTCCGGGCGGGTGGTAGCGACCACGATATAGTCGCGCATCTCCGTCGTGTCGTTGCCCTCTTCGTCCTTAATCGGGAACGGATAGGTGACCCCATCTGCCAGCGGATAGGCGAAGTGCCAGTAATGGCCGTCGACCTCTTTCTGCTCGACTTCGAGATCGGAAATCGCCGTCTGGAACTGCGGGTCCCAGTTGACGAGCCGCTTGTCGCGGTACATCAGGCCTTCCTTGTGAAGCTGAACGAAGACCTTGCGCACGGCCGCCGACAGGCCGTCATCGAGCGTAAAGCGTTCGCGCGACCAGTCGCAAGAAGCCCCAAGGCGGCGCAACTGCTGCACGATGGTGCCGCCCGATGCCTTCTTCCATTCCCACACCTTGGCGACGAACTTGTCACGGCCCAGTTCGCGGCGGCCTTCGTTGCCGGCGGCGGCTAACTGACGCTCCACCACCATCTGCGTGGCGATGCCGGCATGGTCGGTGCCCGGCAACCACAAAGCCGCCTTGCCGCGCATACGCTCAAAGCGCGTCAGGACGTCCTGCAAGGTGTTGTTCAGCGCGTGGCCGATATGCAGGCTACCGGTGACGTTGGGCGGCGGGATGACGATGGAAAAGGCCTCACCCGCATCGGAAGGCGCAAAGGCGCCGGAGTCTTCCCACTTTTTGTACAGGCGGGGCTCAACGGCGGCGGGATCGAAGTTTTTTTCTAACATGGTCTCGTAAGGGGAATAGCCTGGGCGGAAAAGCGACAGGGCGACTTTTAAGGAAAAAGGGCGGCTCACCGGAGTGATGCCGCCCTCTTATCAGGTGATCTTTATAAAATCTATGTTTTAGCGTCGTGCCAAGTCTTAGCTCCATGCCAAGTCTTCTCGGCTGTCAGATCTTAACGGCGTGATTGACGCGCAATACGTTCGACTTCGAGGCGAACCTGCTCTTCGACGATGCCAGGCAGGTTTTCATCAAGCCAGGCCTGCAGTTGCGGACGCAGCAGTTCCTTGACAACGTCTTCAAGCGTGCGGTCGCTGTGCGGCACCAGCAGATTGCTGGTCAGAGCACCAAACGACGAGGCGGCGATCGATTCGGTGCGCTCGCTGACCAGACCACCGGCGGCCGAAGGCGCCGCAGGGCGCGGGGCCGGCTTGGGGGCCGGTGCAGCAGCGACAGGCGCAGGCGGCGGCGCATCAAAAGCGTCGATGTCACCGATAGATACGGCGGCCGGTGCTTCGTAGGTTTCCGTCAGTTCAAGCACATCATCGTCTTCCGGCTCGTCCTCAATTTCCGGCTCCGGTTCTGGAGCAACGGCTTCGGGCTCTTCCTCGACTTCGACCTCAGGCTCGGCCTTCGCGTCTTCCGGAGCGTCATCTTCAGAGATGATGCGACGGATAGAGGCGAGGATTTCCTCCATGGTCGGTTCGTGTGCGGATTGTTCTGCCATGATTTTTTAACTGCTGCGAATCGGATTCGGGAACTGAAACCGTGTACAGGTGACACGTATTTGGCGCTTTTTGCAACTCTTTAGGCAGGTCGCTCAAGCGAAATTTCGTCGAAACGACGAATTTCCTGTGGTTAAGCAAGGCGGTTAACTGCGCCCGACTTCGCCACAGGATTATAAGGTCGCAATAAGGATTACTTGCCTCCAGCCGCCAGGCCATCGAGCGCCTGAACAACCGGCTCCAGAGGCGTCCGCCCCTTCTTTTTCACATCGTCAAAGTGCTTCTGCGGATCATAGACATCAATATCCGGCACGAAGGCCTTCGCGGTCATCCCGCCCATCACCGACAAAAGCTGGCTGGCGGCGACATATTGACTGCGCTCGGCCTCCACCAGCGACAATTGCGCTGACTTCAATTCCTGCTGCGCGTTCAGCACTTCGATATTGGTGCGCAAACCGACCTGTTGCTCGACCTTGACCCCTTCGGCAGCCACGGTCGCGGCCTTGACCTGCTCCTGATTGGAAAGCACCGCCGAACGCGCCGCCAGCATCTGCGACCAGGCTTGCGAGACCGACGACACCACCTGACGGCGGGTCGATTCGACCACAGCGACCTGGGCATTGTAGTTTTCGGTCGCCTGACGGACGCGGGAACCATTCAACCCGGCACTGAACAAGGGTATCGACAAACGCAGGCTGGCCGATGTGGCGTCATTGTCGGCGATATCGCCGACTTCAAAACCGGGCACATTGCCGCCCGTTGTGGCGGAAAGCGAGACCGTCGGGCCAAAGACCGAACGCTGCGCCCTCACCTGAGCCTTAAGCGCATCAGCGCCATAGAGCGCCGATTGCAGGTCGGGATTGTTCTTTTGGGCCGCATCAAGCGCAGCATTGAAATCTGAGGGCAGTCCCGGGAGGGGCGGCTCAGGATCGAGCGCCACCGGCGCCTGCCCCACAACGGCCACATAAGACGCGCGGTCTGAATCAAGTTGGGCCTGGGCCGAAGCCAGCGACGCCGCCGAAGCCGACAAACGGGCCTGCGACTGCGCCACATCGGTGCGCGTCAGTTGGCCGGCGTCGAACTGAGCCTGGGTCTGGTCGAGCTGCTGCTTGAGAATGTCATAATTATCCTGCGAAATCTGCAGGGCGCGCTGGTCGCGGCGCACGGCGGTATAGACGCTGATGACGTCAAGCAGGACAGCCAACTCGGTAGAACGCAGACCTTCCTGACCGGCCTTGACATTTGCGCGTGACGCATCCAGCGATGAAGCAATCCCACCCGAAGCAAAAAGCGTCTGATTGGCGGTGATACCGGCGCTGGTCGAAGCACGGTTGCCAGCCGTTGGCAGGTCGTTATAGGTACTTGTAGCGCTGGCGCTCAAATTCGGCCCTAGCTGCGAACGGGTCTGGACGTAGGATTTGTCGGTGGCGCGCTGGGTAGCGCGGCTGCGCTGCAAGGTTGGGTTTTGCGCATAGGCCATGGCGATGGCGTCATTCAGGCTTTCCGCCTGCGCACCGATGCTTCCGAATGCGTTCACGGTAAGGGCCAGAACCGACACGGCGGCATACCTGGCAAGCTTGAATTTCATCATGTTAAAGACGTCCCCATAAAGTTTAAGGCAGACCACAAACACGGCCTGTTACCCCGTAACCGCATGTACCTGCGGCATCGTTCGGGGGCGATGCGATAAATTACCACTTATTCCCTACTGCCAGAACTTTACGATCTTGGCGAGTTAAGGATTTTTCACGTTTGGCATTTTCTAGTCACATCTGACACTCTTCGTCAGCGGGCGACTTTTTTGCATCACTCTATCCGTTAGCCGGACGATTTATGTCAGCAGCAGCGCCTGCAAAAATGGCCAGTGCTAAGACTGGCCACTTCATCAGAACTGGAAGGACGGAGCCCGCTCAAAACCAGGCAGCGTGGATGGTGTTGAGTCAAAGACATCGCGCTCTGAGACACCCGATTGAAGTCGGATATAAAGCCGGGCGTGGCCGACAGCACCATCGCGCACCACCACGGCTAGGCGCCCTCCGACTTTCAAAGCCTCAAGCCAGGCCGCCGGCACTTCGGCCACGGCGCCCTCAATGATGATTATGTCATAGTCCGTACCCGCAGGCACTTTCAGATCGTTCGTTTCAATCGTGACACCGAGTTCCTTGAGATAAGGCTCGGTGACCGACAGGACGCGCGGATCCGATTCCTGCGCTGTCACCTTGAGACCGGCATGGCTCAGAACGGCAGCGGCATAAGGGGCAGCGATCGCCAGTGCGCGCTCGCCGGCCTTGGGCTCGGCTATTTGCAAGAGCTTCGAGATATCGCGTGGCTTCATCAGCACGCGTCCCGGTGCGATGGGGCTTTCGACCTCGCCATAAGCGCCAAAGGCTTGCGACGGCGCACACAAGCGTTCGCGCTGGATGTGACGCATGGCCAGTTGCAGAGGCATATCGGTGACATCATTCACGCGAACCTGGGATTCGACCATATTCTGGCGGGCGGCGTAAAGATCCATGGATATAACCCCTTTGGCAAACTCGAACTTAGAAACGGTTGCACCGCTTATAAGCGGAAGCCTGCGCGGCTTCAATCGGCATTTACGTTTGTTTTTCGGCAAAAAACCCACAATCCTGTGGGCTTATACAAAATTATTAGCTAAATTCGCCGACAAATGATTGCAGGCGGTGATGCGATCTGATAGCTCACCGCTTCGCTCTGATGAGGCCTGATGGCGGAGCGGTTACGCACCGGATTGCAAATCCGTGAAGCCCGGTTCGACTCCGGGTCAGGCCTCCAAGCGTTTCCCCAATATATTCAGCCGGCTATCATGCCGCCCGCATGCTGTTCAGGAATTTGGCGATTTCCATCTTCAGCCTGTCAGACGCCTCACTCACAGATTTGGCCTCTTCAAACACCACACTGGCGACCTGTCCGGTTTCATTGGCAACATCGCGCACGGCGTCGATGTCATTGCCGACGCTGGCCGAACCCTCCGCCAGAGATTCGACGGTCTCAGCGATCTGACTGGTGGCCATCTGCTGGGCCGCCACGGAGCGGGCGATATCATCAGCGCCGGAACGCAATTCGCTGATAGTTCCCACGATAGCTGCAATAGCTAGGGTCGCTTCGCCAGCGTCGCTTTGGATCTGCTGAACCTTGGCGGTGATTTCGCGCGTGGCCTTTTCTGTTTGCTGCGACAGGGTTTTAACCTCGGAGGCTACCACGGCAAAGCCTGCGCCATGCTCCCCTGCCCGCGCCGCCTCAATGGTGGCGTTGAGCGCTAGGAGGTTGGTTTGCTGGGCAATCGAGGTGATCATGTCCACCACCGCGCTGATTTCATCGGCGCTGCGGCTGAGTCGGGTCATCATGGTGGAGGTCGATTCGGCTTCGGCCGAAGCGCGTGCCGAAACCTCGGTCGAAATCTGCGTTGACCCGGCGATTTCGTTGGCGGTTTGCGACAGCTCCATCACCGTGGCCGCTACTTTTTGCGCGCTCTCAGACGTAGAGACCGCGACCGAAGCCACTTTGCCGGCGCTTTCAGACGCCGCGAAGGCCGACTGGCTCATCTGATCCGACGAGACGATCATCGCCTTGGACGAATTTGTCAGCCCTTCCAGAAGCGTTGATACCTGCGCTTCCAGCTTTACACCGAGTTCCTGCAAGGCAAGTTCGCGTTCGCGGGCGATATGTTCAGCGTGATGTGAGGCGTCTTCTTCAAGGCCAATCAATTTCTGACCGTTGGCGCGCAGCACATCAAGGGCACTGGCCAGACGGCCGATTTCGTCGGAGCGATGCGCGCCTTCGGCTGGCAAATCAAACTTACGATCCGCTAAGCGCACCGTATAGTGGCTCAGGCGGTCGATAACCGAAAACACTTCCCGATCAAAATAGATAGCTGCCCCCAGGCCAGCCAGCCCGACAATGATCGCTGTCATGATGGCCAGAGAAGCAAGTCCTGCCTCAAGTTTTCGAATCTGTTCGATATAATTCCCTGCGCCCTGGCTTTGCGCCTGAACCAACAGACCACTGACAGCGTTCGTGTGCTGCAACACAACAAAGGTCGCCAAGCCAAGCCCGACAAAGAAGAGCGCCAGAAGGCCACGGATACGGATCTTGATCGGAGGAAGACGCACGGCTGATTCCTAACTTGTTACACAATAGGAACTTCTTCCAGGCATCGTTAAATTGTGGTGAACACATGCCGCCCAAGCTATTTAAAAGGCATGTAAAAATATTTCGCCAAACGAGAGAATTAACCCGCCATTAACCTAACCGCCTACATAACAGCGTTGTCTTAGCGTTACTTAAGACACCCACCATCACAAAACTTTAAAGCCCGAAAGCGTATTTTCGGGCTTTTTTTCGCCCCGGGCCCAGGTAAACGCATTTATTTGGGATAGTTGTGCAAAACTTGGCGATAGGGCTTGCCATGGGGTTCAAACCCTTGCTATAGGGCGCGCCTTGCCAAGCTAATCGTTCCCCGATAGCTCAGTTGGTAGAGCAGTCGACTGTTAATCGACTTGTCACAGGTTCGAGTCCTGTTCGGGGAGCCAGCTTGGCATGTATCCACGTCCCATGGCGTTGAAAAATCCCTTAAAATCTGGTATCTTAACGGCTTAACTGTCCCGCGGCGGTTCTGCGTGTCCCGTCGTATCCCAGCAAATTGGGGGTCACTTTGGGGGTCAGATTTGAAAGTGGGACTCAACGCCAAAAAGTGACCCCCATGGCCCTCTCGGACACGGCTATTCGCAACGCTAAGCCTCAGACGAAACAATATAAATTGTTTGATGGCGGCGGACTGTTCCTCATCGTCCGCCCGACAGGTGCCAAGCTCTGGCGCCTGAAATACCGATTTGGCGGTAAGGAGCTTCAACTTTCGATCGGGACCTATCCAGAGACCACTTTAAAGGAGGCGCGCGAACGGCGGGAAGATGCGCGTCGGACCATGGACGCTGGCGCCGACCCGAGCGTCGAAAGAAAGAAGGTCGCAGCCGCCGCTGTTTTGGCCGCAGGCAGCACGTTCAGCGTCATCGCCGAGGAATAATCACCCCTTCCGTCCATGCAGCTCAAACCACCAACAGAGCTGCTTCAATTTGGGAACGAGGCATCGAGCGACCATCAGGACGCTTTACGGAGGCTGAAGCTGGGTTCATTGCGGCACGCGACAGCTTTTACATGGCGAGCGTATCAGAAAACGGATGGCCGTATGTCCAGCATCGTGGCGGCCCAGTGGGGTTTCTGAAGATACTCGATGAAACCCACATGGGATTCGCCGATTTCGGCGGCAACCGTCAATATATCAGCCTTGGGAATGTGAGCGCTGATGACCGCGTTTCGCTGTTCCTCATGGATTATACACATCAGTCGCGCCTTAAAGTGCTAGCCCATGCTTCAGTTCACGATCTTACTGCGGACCCTGAACTGGCAGCCAAGCTGGCAACGCCGGGTTATCGCGGATTGGCCGAGCGCGGCATTGTCCTGAAACTTGAAGCGTTTGACTGGAATTGTCCGCAGCACATCACGCCCCGGTTCACAGCCTCAGAAGTTGAGGCGGCGACAGCACCGATGCGTAGGCGTATTTCCGAGCTTGAGGCCGAGGTCGCCGCCTTGCGCAACACCAGCTAAATAGGCATCGGTTAGCCGTCAATATAGGTGCACATTAGACCTTCTTCGAAGTCCATTAGGATGTCAGCGTAATCCTCCGCCGGCAATTTTGGTACGCCGCGCTTTGTCCCCATACGGTACCTCCAGAATGAGGCTATGTGACTTAAGACTCCCGTTGTTTCTCCTAGTTGGAAGAACAGTTTAGGTCCGTTAAGCAGAAATTGCCGAAATGGAGTGGGGTCCTTGCCATGCACCAAAGCGGCATAGGCCTCATCATATATAACCAGTATGTCGCCTAGGCTGGCAATTGCACTAACGATGTGTCTCATTAAGCGCGGCCTGACAGCTTCAAGGTATCGCTTCACCTCCGGATTGAGAGTGCTGAGGGGCTTATAGCTGGCAAGCCCTTTGAGCACCTCATGCAACTGTTCTTGGAGTTCATCGTGCCGCCATTTAAAATATAAGAATCCGCGCCACGAAAAAATACCATTGGAAAAATCCTCCGGCGACATTTTCAGAGTGTCACGAAGCGGCGCCAGTTCGGCATCAATCTCATTCGACAGGATTTTTCCCGCCAATTTCAGTGTTCCGGTGGCGGAGGCACCGCCAAAGGCCGTAACAACGAGTTTCTCTATTTCTCCGTTGGCAAAGCCGATCATCTGCTGAAGATCTGAGGCCGATATTTTGAGATAGCAAGTTGCGGGTCTGACGCCCATACGGCCAAGGTGTTCACGAACGAGAAACGGGTCAAGCGATGGAATCGCGTCAAGGGCGCGCAAAACCTGAACATCGGCGTGATCTTGAGCCTGCGTCTGCTCAAAAAGCTGAGCGATGAACCGGTCGAAACCAGGTTGGTCGATAAAGATTGATTGGCCGCCAATCCGCAGATCCAGCGGATCGAAAGGCATGATGATTTTCGTCGCCGTTCGCTTTTTGTTCAAAAAAATTTCAACTTCGCCTGGTCGTAGCGTGTGCTTCAGAATAATGCACTTGTTGAGAAGGGGGTCTCTGAAAAAGGGCTTGGTCATGTAGCCGAACTCTGCGGAATGAGCCTTATAGACCTGAGCCAGGTTTAATACGCAACTCGTCGAGGCGGAGTGCCCAAGATTTGCCAAATTGCGAATCTCGCGCGGAGTCACCTTGTTGCCTAGGCGTTTTTGCATCTATGATTCCAAATTAAGGTGCGGGCGTTTACTCGCCTAGCAAAGGCCAATCTCCAGAGCGCCCGCTCGCACACACTGTGTTCGACGCCGTGTGTCGTTGATCTGAATATACGCTTGTTTGATGTATGCTTGCCGTTGCCTGAACCTGTCATATTCAGATTTAGTGACTGATCAGCAAACCAGCTCGTCCTCGTCCTCGTCCTGATATTCCAGGCAATCTTCAAAGTTCATAAGAATATCCGAATATTCCAACGAGGTTATGCGTCCGCTCTTTGTGCCCGATATTCGGTACGCCCAAAACGATCCGATATGATCAAGGATCGCCACACGCTCCCCGAGCTCATAGAATAACTTTGGCCCGTCCAGCAGAAACTGACGGAACTGAGCGGGTTCCTGACGGTCAACCAAAGCGCCATAGGCTTGGTCATAGATTTTGAGATTTCGACCAATAGCCTCAGTAATCTTTAAGATGCTCGAACAGATTTCAGGTCGGCTTTCCTTCAAGTAGCTTTCCACCGCCTTCTCCGGAAAATCACGCGGTCGATACATCATGATTCCTTCGATGACCTTTTCCATCCGGGCTCTAAGTTCGAGGTAGCGCCACTTGTAATAGAGAAAGCCTCTCCACGAAAAGATGCCTTCGGAAAAGCTTGCATCATTCAATCTAAGCGTCTGTTGCAGGGGCACGAGATCCTTGTCCATCTCGTTGGATAATACCTTTCCGGCAAACTTAGCGGTGGCAGTATCCGGGCCATTGCCGAAGGCGACTTTCACGAGGCGCTCGATTTCCGATACGGCGAAGGCGACCATGTTTTGTACGTCTGCCGGTGATATCTTGAGGTAGCAGACCGCGGGTTTGTAGCCGTTACGGCTCAGAAATTCCCGAACTAGAAAAGGATCAAGAGACGGAATTCCATCAAGGAGACGAAGAAGCTCGATGTCCTGCACGGAATTGGTCGAATTGATAAAAAACTCTCGGCAAAAGCGCTCGAAGCCGGCTTCATTCACGAAAATGGATGCGCCACCAGAACGCAGATCCTCTGGATCAAAGGGTAGGATGATTTTTGTCGCGGTGCGCCTGGCCTGTGAGAAAATACCGGTCTCGTTGCCTCTGAGCGTGTGCTTGAGTATTATACCGCGGTTGAGGCGGGCGTCCTGAAAGAAGGGATGTTTATGATAATCCGGCTCTTGCTTTAACGTCTTGAAAATGTGGCTGAGATTCAGGACGCGGCTTGTCGATGCACTTTCGCCTAACGCGGCCAAGCTGCGTACTTCTGCGCCGGTTCGCACCAGAGAATGGCGCTCGCTACGGTGTCTTACGGTACCAGACATAATTTCCTTTCTTGCTCAGTTACGTTGCGTAAAGCTTGACGCTTAAGTGCGTTCAGCTCGGTCTGCTGCAACAAGGCTAATCAGAGCCGGTACATTAATGATTAAGGAAACCTGAAAGCCGTTTTGAATATGGACCGAAAAACATCATCATATTGGACCCGATACTTAATAAAAATGGACACCTTTGAATGAAATGGCGCCGAAATGCCTTCAATCTATTGGTTAAGGCCGCCACAAGTTCTCCACCACGCCCCATTCTTCTCGCACCCATAAGATCTACACAGTGATGAACAGCTTTTTTTAAACTTCGCGTAAAATAGAATAAAATATCTTCATTTACAGACATTTGCGGCGGCCTCACCTCAATGCGAGATAGAAGGATGGATGGCATCTACCCTTTCGATCACGCCTAAAGAGAGCGCCGCCTTGATAATCGGTTGGGCTCACGGGGAGCGAGGGGACAGACCGTGGCACCTGATCGCCACGTCTTGTGTCGGTAGACAAGCACCGTTAACTGTAACACTTGGCGTGCCTCTGTGAAGAGATGCGATTGTCAAGTTGTAGCCTGATGGTTTTGTTCAAAATTAATCGGACTGAAAAGTGCTCGAAAAATCCTATATAAGATCGGCGGCGCTGTCGGGTTTCGTCGACATCATTCCGACAGCCGACGCCTTTGAAAAGCTAATGGTGACGGCGAAGTTGGCCTCCAATGCGCCGACGGACTTGGACCATTTCATATCTAATCGCGCCATTGGCATGATGCTTGAAAAAGCAGCCTTAGATTTTCAGCGGCCCACATTAGGAATGGACTGGGCGCATTGCGTTTCAGAGCATCTGCCCAATCTCGGTCCCGTCGCCCTCATGATCCATCACCACGAAACCGTCGGTCAATGGCTCAAGTTTCTCGCAATGTACTGGAAACTTCACACGAACGGCTATCGCCTCGATGTCATAGAGGCGTCCGCCAGCAAGCAAGTGATTATAAGACTCACGTCGAGTTCAGCTATCGCGACTTCGCGCCAATATTGCGAGCATAAGCTGAAGCTCATTTACAGGGCAATACGGTTGGCTGCTGCCCCTGAAACAATCAGCGCAGACTGGGTTGCTTTCGATCACCCGGCACCAAAAGACCATTCCCGACATGAGAGGTACTTTGGTGAGACCATCCGGTTTGGCCAGGCCTATTTGGGGCTGGCATTTAAAGATACCCTTCTCAAGATGCGTATTAAGCGTGACCCACTGTTATCTCAGGAATGGATGCGCAGTAATATTCAAAGTCGTTTATCCCCGAGCCACGCTTATGATTATTCTATAAAAGTGAATGTTGAAAAAGCGATATGTTTCCTGATGGGCGCGGGGCGGACGGATGCCCCTTTTATAGCCAACTGCCTCGGATTAAGCGCGAAGGCCCTACAACGGCGCCTCGCGGAAGAAGGTGTTTGCTACTCAGGCATACTGGAAGATGTTCGCTCGACCATGGCCCGTCGCTTACTCTCTGATTCGCAAGCATCAATCGGTGCTGTTGCGAATTATCTTGGTTACTCCACCACAGCGCCTTTTAGTACGGCCTTCCGGAGATGGAATAACATGTCTCCCGTCGAATTTAGAAAGACGCACGATCCCAAAGTATTAAAATTCCCTACCTCCGACCGGCTTACCTTTAGGGGTTAGGGCCAGGAAATTTACAATGCAGGACAGCGGCGCGGGGGTTAAGATTTCGCTAATAAATGTGTCGGATTGAAAATGCATCGTGTGAATGGAGTTCAGAATGAGCTTAAATATTTCTTCAGCCGCGAGTGCACAGGCATTTTTATCGTCTTACCTTCGCAGTCACTCTGAGACCGAAAGTGGTGCTGATAAAATCCAGATCGCAAAAGTTCAAAAGCTCATGGCGGAGCAGGATACGAAGAGTGAGGCATGGGCTGACCGTGCCGTGGAACTTGCGCGCGAGATTCCCCTAAACTCGTCAACACCAACTAGTGACATCTCGACCAATAATAAAACTGCACCCTCAATTAATAAATATAGTCCAGGCGACTTTATTTCTACTTTAGTTTAGAATGGATCGAAAACAACAGTAGTTAACTGACACAGTGATACTATAATCACAGTCCAACTTAATAATCACATATTATGTATTGCGACGAGCGGGGTTTCAGCCCCAAAAAAAAACGTCTTCTAGCCATATACACGACGAGGCTCCAGGAGGTCCTTTCGAACTCGTCGTGCAGTAGAACAATATTCAGAAAAGCTTCCTAAACCTCGGGGACCATCTTAAACAAAGCTGAAATAGTCCTGATAGTTAAACGATCCGTCGGTGAGATCAGCATAGATGGATTGGCCGTGTTCGATTTGAATCTCCCACTGACCGCCGGCGCTGGCGCCATTATTGTCCCCCTTGATCGAGAGTGTGTCGGCGATACCATCCTTGTTGGTGTCGATGAGTGAGGCGTGATCCTGGAACCAGGTCGTGACGAATTGCTGACGTAGTTGAGCATCCTGAAGATTCCAGTTCGGGATGAAATCGGCGAAGCGGATCATATCCTGGCCGGCGGTGAAGTCGGAAATGACCTTGACACCTTCATCCACGTTAAAGGCGGCTGTGCCTTTCACCCAGTCCACCGTGACCTTTCCGCCCATGATGAAGACGTCTCTTCCTTCGCCGCCGGAAAGTTTGTCATTGCCAGTGCCCGCATAGAGATAGTCATTGCCGACACCGCCGTTCAGGGTGTCGTTTCCGGCTCCACCCCATAGCTGGTCACTACCTTCACCGCCGTTGAGAAGATCGTTACCGTTGTCGCCATAGAGATTATCATTGCCTTTGCCGCCGTTCAGGGTGTCGTGGCCTTCACCTCCAATCAAGGAGTTGGACGCCTTGGTCCCTTCAAGGGTGTCGTTACCTGCGAAGCCATAAAGTTTGACGCCCTTGTCTCCAAAATCATGTCCGCTCATGATGTTGTCGGCACTGTCACCGTGCACGACCTTGACCGTTTCACGTAGAAAGTCGCTTGCTTTAAGATCAGCCAGATTGTCAAATGTAATAGTCATTCCGGTATCGGCGGTATTGCTGAGGTTCTGAACTTTCAAAATGAGTTCACTGGCGCCATTGACGACAGAAACACTCAGGTCGAACTTCAGGTGATCACCGCCCAATGATGTGAACTCACCCGTTAGGGCTGACGCGTTGCTGGCCTTAATTTCAAACCCCGGCAAGTTCATCTCGTACGGATATTTGCCGTTATCCCCCACAAGCGCGTCCGCTGCAGCAAGCACTTTGGACACGTCCGTGTCCGCCATCCGCTCGAACAGCGAGCGAAGGTCCAACTTGTCAGTGCCGCTCTTAAAATCGGTAATTGTATCTTTGCCAAATTCGGCACCTAGGTTCAGGTTGCGATCGGCGTTGTTGAGCCAGTACTGGAAATAGTCCGTGCCGGTGCCGCCGGTCAGGGTGTCGTTGCCGGAACCGCCGTTGAGCCAGTCATTCCCCGCTCCGCCGTCGATGCGATCGTTGCCGGTTCCGCCCCATGTCAGGTCGTTGCCTTCGCCAGCATCAATTACGTCATCGCCGGCGTCACCGTAGAGGTAGTCGTTGCCCGTACCGCCGAACAACCAGTCCTGGTCATTACCGCCGTAAAGGATGTCGTTGCCTTCGCCACCAACCAGAATGTCGTTGCCAGCTTCGCCATAGAGAATGTCATTGCCCGCCCCGCCGTTGACAACATCATTTCCGTTACCGGCCCACACACGATCATTACCGTCGCCGGCGTCGATCGTATCAGCGCCGGCGCTGCCCTTAATGAAATCATCATTCGTGGTTGTGGGCGCAGCCCCCACAACCGTGACCTGTGACCCCGTTACAGTGGATACATTTACATTTAACTGGATAGACATGGTTGCCCTCCTTTGAGCATGACGCCGGAATTGGCGCACCCAATTAAGTGCAAGTATAATGCCCACGCATAATGGATAATACTGATTAACTCACAATTTTACACAACAAACTCCAAGCAACATAATTTATTTTAAATTCTCGTATTTGGAGTATTTATCATTAAAGAATATATTATTTTATATCTTAAATTAAGAATATGCGCAAAATTGGCGGTTTACGTATTTTTAATAAATATTAATACAATATTAACGGAAATAAAGGTTGTGTTTCATTTTGGAAATGAAAAATATACTACCCGTTTCACTTTGAGAACTTAACAAGTTATTTACCAAAAAGGCACTTTGCAAGAATTAACCTTTCATTTTTATGCCAGTCACGTAAGACTTTGAAATAGCAACTTATTATGAGGCCCGCTGTCTAAAATGGCTGCCTTTTGGTTAACTGAGCATGTTCAACCGAATTTTGCATGAAAATTGCTGCCAGACTCACACATCCTTAGTGGAGTCATCAAATGATAGTCACAGAGCAAAAACATCCCTCATGGGGGACGGCCGTAGTTAGTCGTTGGGGCAACCGAGGCTTTAGCGGACACGACAAGGCTCCCACACCGCCATTGGCGCTGACCGCCTTCGATCTGTTGGCCGAAGATTTGAAAAGACATCTGCTAGCGGCAGGCGCATTTAGCGGCTTGCTCAACATCCTGATGTTCTCAGGCGCACTCTTTATGATTCAGGTCTATGATCGCGTGCTGCCGGGACACAGCCTGGCGACCCTTCAAGCCCTGGTGGTAGCGATTGTCATGGTCTATGGCCTGATCGCAGCGCTTGAATTTATCCGAGCTCGCGTTTTTACGTATATCGGCCAACATGTCCACGAAACGTTACGTTCGGGCGCATTTTCAGCCAACCTCACGACCGCGCTTCAAGGGCGCCCGGGGGAAGGGGCCGTAGTGATGAGGGACCTCGATCAGGTCCGCAATTTCCTGAGCGGGAATGGACCGGTTACGTTTTTTGATTTGCCCTGGACGCCCGTCTTCCTGATTTTGCTATTTGTTCTGCATCCACTCCTGGGGGCACTTTGTGCGGGGGGCATGTTTCTCCTGGTCGCCCTGACCTTGTTGGCAAATCGCTCAACCGGCAAATATCAGCTTCTACTCACCCGCCACAGCAATGAGGCCGCAGCCTTGGCTGAAGCGTGTCGTCGTGGCGCCGGGACGATCGTGCCGTTAGGTATGGCGACCTTCCTTCGTCAGCACTGGAATACCCATTGCGCCGTAGCCGCTGCAACTCACCTTAACCAAACCAATGCGGCGGGGCTTTACACAGCCTTATCCAAGTTTGTACGCCTCAGTCTTCAATCCCTTGTGTTAGCCACGGGTGCCTATCTGGTCATCTCTGGAAAGGCCAGCGGGGGCGTTATGATGGCATCGTCGATACTGGTTGGACGGGCTTTGGCCCCAATCGAGCAGGCAATAGGCCACTGGAAGCAGTGGATTTCGACGAAAGAGGCCTATGCACGACTGAAGAGCCGCAGCGGACAGGCCATTACACCGCCACAGGTGGCCCTACCCTTACCCGCCGCAGACATGACCGTTCGCGGGCTTCGCGCTGCCGTGAACGCGGATCGCCCTCTATTGCTCAATGGCGTCAGCTTCCAACTCCATGCTGGCGATATGCTGGCCGTTGTGGGGCCAAGCGGTGCCGGCAAATCCACACTGATCAAATCTCTGGTGGGCGCCCTCCCCCACATAGGCGGAGACGTGCGCTTTGATGGCGCGTCTCTGGACCAATGGGGAGAACGCGAACAACAACGGATAATTGGATATTTGCCACAGGACGTTGATTTGTTTTCAGGTACAATCGCCCAAAATATCGCCCGTTTTAATCCAGAGGCGACATCATCGTCGGTGCTCAAGGCCGCATCTCTCGCCGGGCTTGGCGAATGGATACGCACTCTTGACAAAGGCTTTGAAACGGAAATCGGAAACGGTGGGTTTGATCTGTCGGGCGGCCAAAAGCAGCGCATCGCTCTGGCCCGCGCCCTTTACGGGGATCCTTTTGTATTAATCCTGGACGAGCCGAACTCAGCCCTGGATGGGTACGGCGAACAGGCGCTCATCCGGGCAATATCCGCTGTGCGATCGCGCGGGGGCATTGCGATCGTCTCGGGACATCGGCAGAGCATCCTTCAAACCGCAACGAAAACACTCGCACTGTCCGCTGGCCAGGTTGCCCGCTATGGCCCTACAGCCGACGTCTTCAGCCCTCCCCCCCTTACCTCCGTCGCCACGCAGGAGTTTGACAATGTCCGAGCATAGTTTGAGCCATCTTGAACGCCAGACCCGTATTGGTCTTGGCTTCACACTTGTCGTCGCGTTAAGTCTTTTGTCCTGGGCTGCTTTTGCTCAAATATCCGGCGCAGTGATCGCTCCAGGCCAGGTTACGGTTGAAGGTAGCGTGAAACAGATTTAGCATAAGGAAGGGGGCCTCATAAAGAACATCCTTGTCGCTGAAGGGGATCACGTGATGAAAGGACAGGTACTGGTGCGCCTCGATGCAACCCAGGCGGGGGCGAATGATACAATCGTCCTCAACCAGCTAGCAGATTTGATTTTACGGAAATCCCGCCTGGAAGCTGAATTGTCCAACCGCCCCTGGCCGGATGCGGGTGTGGCCCCCCCCACAACGCCCGTAGAGCAACACCGTCTCGATGTTGAAACCGACCTCTACCGATCTCGCCAGGCACTCAAGTCGCAAAAGGGCCAAGTACTGGTCGCCCAGATCAGACAAGCGGACCAAGCCGTCGAAGGTATAGCGGCTCAACAGTCGTCCTTGAAACGCCAATACGATCTGATCCGGTCCGAACTGGATGCGGTCCGAAAATTAAATGCGCAGGGATATGCGCCTATTACGCGCGTCAACCAGTATGAGCGTCAAGTGGAAGATCTGACAGCTCAACAGGCGAGTAACGCGAGCCGCATAGCACAATACAAAACCCAGGCCAGTGCCCTTCAGGTCCAGATTTTGCAGATCGGTTCAGAAGGGCAAGCGGATTCCGCCCGCGAACTCAAGGAAGTCGATGCGAAAATCGCTCAACTGGCGCAGGAGCAACGCCTCACCGGAGACATACGTGACCGGGTCGAGATCAGGGCACCAGCCTCTGGCCGCATTCTTGGCCTGAAGGTCCACACGCCGGGCGGCGTTATCGGCGCTGGTGACATTATCATGCAAATGGTTCCCGACCTGGATAATTTGATCGTGGAAGCGCGCGTAGATCCCCGCCATATTGATCAGGTACGCCGAGACGCAGTGGCTCATATCCGTTTTTCCGCATTCTCAGGACCATCGACACCGGAGGCCTCCGCAACCGTTCAAACCTTGGCACCCGATGTCATGATTAATGAAAAAACGGGAGAAGCCTATTATCTGGTGAGGCTCGCCATGGCCCCCGACAGCTTGCCGGACATAATTCGTGCCAAGCTCATGGCGGGCATGCCTGTTGAGGTGAATATAGAGACCAACCGCCGTAGCGCAATTACCTATCTTCTAAAGCCTTTGACGGATCAGTTTCGGCGGGCCTTCAAGGAAGCTTAGTATCGTGAAAGCAAGGGGTTTAGCGTTGCCAACTAACATTGCTCGCCTACAGGGTAAATCCCGGCAAAGGTACGTATTGTGCCATAGGATTTAGTCTCCCCACTTGAGGCTTTCGGGCTGTAAATCCGTCAACTTAGAGAGATTGCGTTCTGGAGAATTTCCAGTGCCTCACTGCGGCGCGACAACCAGGATGAGAATGCCTGGACTTGCCCTGAAAAAATGGAGAGCGACTCCCGGTTTAGCGGCCATTCTGAGAGGCGTGGCCTCGAACTGAATGGGGCTTTGATAACCTAACAGGGTGTTGAAGAAGTCGCTTGCGGCGCGACTGTCGGCATGATTCACTTGGTCCATGCTTAGGTTCGAGGACGTGCTACGCGTGGTTCAGACAGTCGGAGTGGTTCTCTATTTTCCTATGTCGACATAGAGGCTCGTGTCCGCCGCGATCATCCGCTGCAGATGATCCGCGAACTGTCAGATGCGGCTCTTGAGACGCAGATCAGCATTTAAGAGGGTTGCTTTATGAGGCAGCATCCGTGATCTTGACGCGCAGCACCATCGATAGCGGGTTGCGTCGATGGGGTCTTCAGCTTCGGGAACAGATCGGGTTCAAGCGAGCTGCGGTGGCCGTCGCACGGAAACTGACAATGATAATGCATGCGATGCTGAAGAACGGGGAGTTTTTCGACCGAAAGGCAGGCATAGCGTTATGACTTATAGAGGTAGCGTTCATACCCTGAACGTCTGAGACGTCCCTGCAGGAATCCACAGGCTGATCCATTCCGTTGATGGAGTTGCATCGCTAGGTTAGCGAAGTGCGTCGTCCACATTGGAAGACTCTTCCCGTGAAGCTCCATCATGCGGCGCCTAATGTCGACCGCGAAGACAACCATGCACCCGGCCGACGACATATCAAACTAAAGCGGATTGACACCCACCTCGCGATTAGACAACTCCATCAGTTTTAGGTGATAATCAACACTCGGAGATCCCCGTTAGACACCGACTATCTAATAGGTGGCCGGTATTCTAAAATCACCATAATATATCCAATACTGCACAATATTGCGCTCATTTCTCGAATTTTAGGATAAACAACCAACTGTATGATAACACCTTTTAGGACTTCGAACCAGAATTTAAAAATATTTTGGGGGTCACACTGGGGGTCTTTATTTATACTACAATTTACTTTTCAATTATGAAACAGCCACTTACCCACACTTAGAGGCTCCTGTTCGAGCCAGCTTGGCATTTAACAACGCCAACGTGCGCTGCACTTCTCCGTTACAATTTCAAATTTTAACAGTTCGGCATTCGATGAAGTGAAGATAACATTCCTATGCCGCCTTATGGGCATTGGATATGAGCCGACATTGGAGCCAACAACTAAAAGGGGGGGAGACTGGTTGATTTGACATCTCCCTAAGTCATATCGCCGTTTGTTTTTTACGGCGTTTACAGTATTCAGACGATTACAAAGATCCGCGATCTCTGCAACAGCGCTGATATATCAATAAGGGCAAGTGAACCGGCTACAGGCGCTCCTACTTAGCTTCTTTGCGAACACGAGCGATGAAGCCGCCACGTGAGCGCATGGTCAGCCTGATAAGCTGATCAGATGCCACCGGTCTTTCCAGACGCTTATAGGCATCCGGCTTATCCGGATCATCGTCAAGTTCAACCATATGCCACGTCCCCTTTTTCAGGAACCCCAGGCTTAGTTCCATGTCACGCGCCTCGCCGTTATTGATAGCCGCGATGAACCAGTTGCTACCGCTGCGTCTGGCCATGATAGCGACCTTACCCGGTTCACTGCCAGGCAGGACGATCGTTTCATCCCACGTGGCGGGCACAGCCTTTAACAGGTCAAGCCCAGGGTTTGACAGATAGGTTTGCGGGTGCCCGCCCATCGACAGATACGGCGACGTAAACATGACCATCTGGGCCAGTTCGTGTGCCCAGCTATTGCCCTGCAGTTCCTTGGTTTCAAAAACGGTCGGCGTGTAATCCCCGGGGCCTGCCACATAGCGGGTGAACGGCAGAATTGTGTCGTGGTCCGCCGTAAGTTTGCGCTGATATCGCGTGATGTGCCACTCATGGCCGCGCACCCCCTCGCGTGTCAGAACATTCGGCCATGTCCGCTCCGTGCCTGTCGGCTTGGAGGCTCCGTGAAAATTAACCATCAAATGCTCGGCCGCGGCGTCACGCGCTGTGTCGGCATACCAGTTGGACCATTCCCTATTGGTGGGCGCCGGAAAATCAACCTTGACTCCTGCCACGCCAATGTCGGCAAAGCGTTTGAACAAGGCTTTGCGTATCGCCGGGGTCGATACATCCTGACTATGAACCCAGACCCAGATGCCAACGCCTTGTTGACGGGCATACTGAACCGTATCCACTAGGGACGGCCACGGCGTGGTCCATTTGGCCCAGCCATCATCAATCAGGTAGTAATCAAAACCGAGCTGGTGCGTCCAGTCGACCCATTGATGCTGATCGTTTTCGAGAGGATCGCCAATTGCCAACCATTGCCATGATGAGCGCCCAGGACGAATCCATTTGGCCTCCGCCAACTCCGCCGAAGGGGGAGGATTGAGGTTTTGCACAAGAGTTGAATTGACCAGCCCTGTCAGGTCGCGGGCAATGATCGTCACGCGCCAGGGCTGGATCACCGCCTGGTCTGTTGACCAGCCATTGGGATCGGCATAGAGGCGCGTGGCCAGCGTCCCCTCTTTGGTCAAATGGACAGAACTGTCGCCATAGTCGACAACCGCCGCTTCGCTCAAGTTCACCCAAAATCCGCTGACCTTGGCCGTCAATGGCAGACCGTAGGCTTTGTCGCTAAGCTTGGTTAAGGTCGTTTCTGCATAGGTATTTTCATATTCAGGTCCAAATTCTGTCGCCCAGATCTTGGGATCAGGTTCAGCCAGGTTCCAGCCCGATCCATCGGCTTCAACCTTTCGACCGGCAAGGGCCGGTACTCTCAGCCGCACGGCGACACCATCATTAGCGACATGGACATCGGCCTCAAACGCCACCCCATTGGACGATAGAAAAAGCTTCGCCGTATTGGCATGGTTGTCAGCCCAGGCCTTGCCGCCATGGAAGGGGTAACGCTCCGCCACCTTCCCGCGGTGCGTTTTATTGATGGATACCCCCGCCCCAAGGTCAATCCCGTTCGTATTCATACCCAGTGGGGATGGATCGAGGATGGATTTGCCGTCCATCGACACGCGATAGGCCAAGACTCCGCCTTCGTCACTTATGACCGCTGTGACTTTTCCATCCGGACTGAGCACACGCACCGGCTGGGCCTGAACTGCGAAACCAGCGAACATCAAGGTCACCAATCCCAATACCAGGGATACTAACTTTTTGATTTGAAACCTGATCACTAATTTTGCGCCTTATGAAACCAACAAAAAATCAATTGTATGACATTTTACAACCCAAAAACAGGTCTAATTTGCGCTGCATCGGCATTTAAGAGATCTCCTCCAACAGCGCATCGAATTGGGCTTCCCAATCGGCCAAAACCTCTATGGCCGGGCATGACTGTGAGGTTGAAACCTTAGCCGTAAGAAAGCCTCCATAAACATCACAACAGCAGGCTACCCTCGCCCTTTTTACAATAGCCAAGGGACTGGCCTATATTTTCCTTACCGCCCAAGAGCGCATGTTGAACGCGTTATTTCAATGCGAGTCCTGCCATGCCCCGCACAATCACCTCCCGAAATATAGACTATCGCAGCGATGGCCGCGAGCACGTCATCTTCGAGACCATCGTCATTGTTATGGCCCTGATCATGATCATTTCCGGCTTTTCTCTCTATGTTGGCAAGGCTTTTGCAGCCACCGGGGACACACAGCTCCATACGATCCTGACCGGGACATCCGCGCCTGTAACCGATAGACCCTTCAGCCTTGCAGAGATCTAAGATCATGTCCTCCGCCTATGCCGTACGTACAAGCTCTTCCACGCCCTATGCCTTGATGGCCTTCTTTGCCCTCATCAGCTTGGCTATCCTGGCCGCGACAGCCATGGTCCAGATGAAAGCCGCCGAGGCGCTACAGGCAGAAGCCGCTGAACGCTATATGCCGGTGGATGAAGATATGCCCGTCACCGACGCGGTGGTGGAAACACAAACCGATATTTGACATTTCGCGTTCAAGAAATACGGATGGCTAAAAAACAAGCGTTGTCTGCATACCGCCGCCCGGTAGCTTCCACGCGACCCGCCACCCCTCTCCCACCCGGCTTATGGCGTCTTCATTACCGGCCGGGAGAACGTCGGTGAAATCGCGTTTTATCTGCTTTTCACCGACCACCAATGTCAGGCTGTTGGGCGTCTCGGTTTTTAGCGGAGGCTCGATTTGCGTCGTCGCGTTGTAATAGCCACGATCATCGCTGGTGGTGCGCCAGATGTCGCCGTTCAGAATCACCTCAACCGCGGCAGAAGGCGTTACGCGACCACTGATCGCAAGAGCGCCTGCCGCATCATAATCCAGCACCGCCACCTCGGTATCATCGTTGAACAGGGCCAGACTCGGCGATCCCGCCCGCATCAATACGGCCTTTTGCGGCGCCAGCGGCGGAATGAACAGGCGTCCTTCGGCGTACATCAGCCGACCACCATCTTCGGTCGAGAGGTCATAAAGGCCGCCTTGCGGTCCGGCCGGAAGTTCGGCGCGGAAACGCCCCTTGGAGTCCGAAGTGACGCCAATGGCGCGGTTGCCGTCATAGCCGAAGCGCACGCGGGCATCGGGAATCGTCTGACCGGTGACCACAAACATATTGGAACCGGCCTGAGCTACCTCGATGATCTGCGGGGCGCGCGAATAGCCGGCGGCGCGCATGGCGTCGGGCGCTTCGGGCAAGGCCGGCTTGCCATTGCAGCCCGCAAGCGTCGTCAACGCTACCATAGCGGTAAACGACAAAAGGCGGTGCAAATCAGTTACGTGTCTCATGGTCGATATCTTTTTCACGCCCTAGACCTAACCGCTTTTCACGAGCGCGAATAGAGGGTTAGATATGTCATGACGCAGGTTTATAAGATTAAAGTGAGTCGCGCTCCCTAACCGAGATTGAAGCCAACATGCCCCTGACCAAAAACGAAATCCGTTCCGTCTGTGTGTTTTGCGGATCGGCCTTCGGCAAAGACCCAGCCTATAAACAGGCGGCCCACGATCTGGGGCAAATTCTGGCAGGCGCCGCCATGCGCCTGGTTTATGGCGGCGGCGGCGTGGGGCTTATGGGCGAAACCGCCCGCAGCGTGCACGAGTTCAGGCGGCAAGGTGCTGGGTATCATGCCCAAATTCCTGCAGAACCGTGAAGCCATCGTCGATGGAGTGGACACGCGCATCGTGTCGAATATGCACGAACGCAAGATGATGATGTTCGAGGAATCGGATGCTTTCGTCGTCATGCCCGGCGGCGTCGGCACGCTTGAAGAGGTCATCGAACTGATGTCGTGGCGTCGGCTCGATCTGCACAAGAAGCCGGTCATCTTTCTCAATATCAATCACTATTGGGAGCCTTTCTTTGCGCTGATCCGGCATACCGAAGCGGAGGCCTTCACCCCTGCTGTTTTCCTCGACACCTTTTTCAGCGTGGATACGGTCGAAGAGGTATTGCCAGCCATAGCCCGCGCTGGTCTGCACACGGTGGATATCGATACGCGGCGGAGAGTTCTGACATGACACGATCTCACAAGGCTTCGGAGCGGCACTATATCTCACGCATCGGCTGGCTAAGAGCCGCAGTGCTCGGCGCCAATGACGGGATTATCTCGACCGCCAGCCTGATTGTCGGGATCGCCGCTAGCCCCGCGGACAAGAGCGCGATCCTGTTGACAGGCGTAGCGGCTCTTGTGGCGGGCTCACTGTCGATGGCGGCGGGCGAATATGTCTCCGTCAGTTCGCAGGCCGATACCGAAGCTGCCGATATCGCCCGCGAAACTCAGGAATTGCAAGACTTTCCGGAAGCCGAGATCGAGGAACTGACGCAGATCTATGTTGGCCGGGGTCTCGAAGCGCCGCTCGCCCGTCAGGTGGCCGAGCAGTTGATGAAGACCGACGCCCTGAAAGCCCATGCCCGCGACGAACTAGGCTTCTCCGAACACACCGAGGCCAAGCCCATTCAGGCGGCCCTGACCTCGGCCATCACCTTCGCCTCGGGCGCCATCCTGCCGCTTCTGGCCATGTGGGTTAGCCCGCGCCCGCTCATCGTATGGATCGTCGCGACATGCGCCATTCTCTTTCTCGGCCTTTTGGGCGCTCTGGGCGCTGTGGCCGGCGGATCAAACATGGGGAAGGCTGTTTTCCGCGTTACCTTCTGGGGCGCAATCGCTCTGGGCGTTACTGCCGGCATTGGCAAACTGTTCGGCGCCGTGATCTAGCCCTTCAAGCGTTGCGCGATCTTGTCACGGCCGATCAGGAAGCTCAGCGCCCCCATATCCGGACCGTGGTCCATACCTGTCAGGGCCTGGCGCAACGGCATGAACAGGGCCTTGCCCTTGGCGCCGGTGGCTTCCTTGATGGCGCCCGACCAGGCGGACCAGCTCTCGCGGCCATAATCGGCCGGCAGAAGTTCCAGCGCCTTGGCGGCAAAGGCAGCGTCCTCGATCTTCGGCGTGATGTCACCACCGACGATCTGGGCCCACTCGGTCACCTCGTTGAACTTGTGCAGGTTCATGCGGATGGTGTCCCAGAAGAGTTCTCCGAGATCGGCGTTCAGGGCTTTGAGCCGCGGCTTGGCCTCGGTATAGCTCATGGCCTGCAGCACGCCGGCATTGAGGCGCATCAGGTCATCAAAATCATAACGTGCCGGCGCTCGCCCCATCTTGCCGAAGTCCTGACCTTTGGCCAGCGCGGCCAGAGACGGCGCGGCTTCCAATGCATCGGAGGTGCCGATCTTGGCGAGGTGCGAGGTGATGGCCAGAGGCTCGATGCCATCTTCGCGCATCTGCGAAATCGACATGGAACCGAGGCGCTTGGAAAGTCCCTCACCGTCAGCGCCGACCAGCAGCGGCATGTGGGCGAAAATAGGCAGCGGCGCGTTACCGAAGAAGGCGGAAAGCGCTTCGAAAATCTCGATCTGCGTGCCGGTATTGGCGACGTGATCCTCGCCGCGAATGACATGGCTGATCTTCATGTCGATATCATCCACCACCGACGGCAGAGTATAGAGGAAGGCGCCGTCTTCGCGGATCAGCACAGGGTCGGACATCGAGGTGGTGTCGACTTCGCAATGCCCGCGCACCAGGTCTTCCCAGGCGACGCGCTTGCCTTCCAGCTTGAAGCGCCAGTGCGGCTTACGGCCTTCAGCTTCAAAGGCGGCGATCTCTTCAGCGGTCAGGGTGAGCGCAGCGCGGTCATAAATCGGCGGCAGGCCGCGCGACAACTGCACCTTACGGCGACGATCCAGTTCGTCAGCGGTTTCGTAGCACGGATAAAGACGGCCATCGGCTTTTAGCTGGTCAGCGCATTTTTGATAGATGTCGAAGCGCTTCGATTGATTGTAGCGCTCACCCCAGACCAAACCGAGCCAGGCCAGGTCGGTCTCGATCAGGTCTTCGTTTTCCTTGGTCGAGCGTTCCAGATCGGTATCGTCGATACGCAGGACGAAGACGCCCTGTTTCTTCTGTGCGAACAGCCAGTTAACGAGCGCGGCGCGAACATTGCCGGCGTGGATGCGGCCGGTGGGCGAAGGAGCGAAGCGAACCTTGACGGTCATAGATACGGTCTCTGATAAAAGCCTGAAATTCAAGCCCCTCCCATACGCCGCCCGATCCGCTTTGGGAAGGGGCGGAATGGAAAAGGCGCCAGGGTCCGGATGTGAATACCACCCAACTCTTGACTTAGCTCCCTAGAAAAACCCTTTAACGATCCGGATAAGAATAATAATCTTTTGTGACATCAAGCGACAATTAAGCACTTACCTTTAGAACTGACCACAAGACGCCAAAATCGCGTCCGTTGCGTCTTTAGTGAAGAAATCAGGCTTAAGTCTATGCAGACGTCGTTGTGCATTTCCGATATCACCGACCGGATCGACCCGGTGGCCGTTCATTGCAATAACTCCACCCTCTATGAAGCCTTCCGTGACGATCATGACCTGATGGTGGTGGCTGTGGTCGATGCTGATGGCCAGGTGCTCGGTTTGATCGAACGCCACGCCTTCAACCTGACCATGGCTTCAGAATATGGCCGCGCCCTCTATGGCAACAAGCCCGTTACTTCGGTGATGGACAAGAGACCGCTGCTGGTTGATGTCACCACGCCCCTGCGCGATTTCACCAGCAAGACCTTGACGGAACGCCCGTCTGAACTGATGCGCGGCTTTATCGCCACCTCGGATGGCCGTTATGCCGGCGTCGGCACCTCGCTTTCCGTACTCAGGGCCATCAGCGGCGATCTCCAGCAATCACTGGGGCGCCAACAGGAAATGACCAACGACCTGATCAGGCTGAGTGGTGAATCCCAGCGCCACCAGACCTTCCTCAACATGGTCATTCAAAATATCCCAGCTATGGTGCTGGTCAAAAACGCCTCTGACCAAAAGATCGTCCTGCTTAACAGCGCTGGCGAAAAAATGCTCGGCGTCACGCATGAGGCCGTTATGGGCCAGACAAGCGCGGATATCATGGCCGCCGAACGCGCCGCGCTTTACAACACCTATGACCAGATGGCGCTCAACAGCCAGGAAGCCATTGTTCTCAAGGAAGAGCATATCACCGACGCCCATGGCCGCCAGCGCATTATTCAGTTCAAGAAGACCGTCCTGCGCACGCTCTCTGGCGAAGCGGACTCCATCCTGACGCTCGGCATCGACCTGACCGAACAGAAACAGGCCGAGGCGCGCATCGCTCATCTGGCGCATTACGACCCTCTGACCGGCCTGGCCAATCGCGCTCTCTTCAGCCGCGAAATGGACGCAGCCCTTAGCCGTGTGCAGCGGCTTGATCGCAAGGTCGCCCTGCTCTGCCTCGATCTCGATCGCTTCAAAGCGGTCAACGATTCCTACGGCCACCTCACAGGTGACCAGTTGCTGACCGAGGTCGCCGAGCGGCTGCGCGGCTGCGTACGCAAAGGCGATGTCATCGCACGCATGGGCGGCGATGAATTCGCTATCATCCAGGATATTGACGTGCCCCAGGATGCCCAGCATCTGGCGGCTCGCATCGTCGAGGCGATGAAACTGCCGATCGTGATCAATGATACGGCGCTCGAAGTGGGGGCGAGCATCGGCATTGCCATGGCGCCGACGGATGGCATGGACGCCAACAATCTGTTGTCGCGCGCCGATCTGGCCATGTATCGCGTCAAGGCGGAAGGCCGCAACGGCTGGCGCTTCTATCGTCCGGAAATGGATGCACAGTTGCAAAGCCGCATCGAGATGGAACATGACCTCAAGCAAGCCCTGGCTGATAACGAGTTCCAGCTCTTTTACCAACCCCTGCTCAATCTCGACTCCAACCGCATCGTCTCGTTCGAGGCGCTGTTGCGCTGGCACCATCCGGTTCGTGGCATGGTATCGCCAGCCGAATTTATCCCGGTGGCCGAAGACTGCGGCCTGATCGGGCAACTGGGTGAATGGGTCCTCAATCAAGCTACCCGCACCGCCGCTTTATGGCCGGAATCCTGGCGCGTAGCTGTCAATATCTCCCCCCTGCAATTCCGGCACAAGTCATTGGTTAGCCTGGTTAAAAAGGCGCTTAAGGTCTCCGGCCTGTCGCCTAAGCGCCTGGAACTCGAAATCACCGAAAGCGTCATTTTGGAAGACGAGACGCACAATCTCGCCATCCTGAACGCCATCCGGGCCATGGGCGTTCGCATCGCCATGGATGACTTCGGCACCGGCTACTCATCCTTAAGCTACCTGCGCACCTTCCCGTTCGACAAAATCAAGATTGATCAGTCCTTCGTGCGCGACCTGCCGCACGACAAAAACGCTCTGTCGATTGTTCGCGCCATCACCGATATGGCGCAGTCGCTCGGCGTGCTGATAACCGCTGAAGGTGTTGAGACCGAGGCGCAGATGCAAGCCCTGAAAGCGCTCAATTGCGGTGAAGCCCAAGGCTACCTGATCGGTCGACCAGCGCCGGATATCAGTGCCTATGTTCAGCCGCTGACGGTCCTCTACGGCACATGAAAAAAGCGCCGGATCACACCGGCGCTTTTCATTTTCCATTTTCTGGCTCAGTCATCCCGGTGGACGCGCTCGGAACGTTCGTGGCGTTCCTGAGCTTCGATGGAGAGTGTCGCCGTCGGGCGCGCCTCAAGACGGCCGAGGCCGATCGGTTCACCGGTCTCTTCGCAGAAGCCGTAGGAACCATCGTCAATGCGCGAAATGGCCTCGTCGATCTTGCTGATCAGCTTGCGCTGACGATCGCGCGTGCGCAGTTCGAGGGCGCGGTCGGATTCCGACGAGGCGCGATCGACCAGATCCGGATGGTTTTCCGTCTCTTTCTGCATGATGTTGACGGTTTCCTTGGCGCCTTTCAGAATTTCTTCTTTCCAGGCGTTCAGCTTGCCGCGGAAATAGGCGAGTTGGCGGGAATTCATATACTCTTCGCCATCGGTCGGGCGATAGGGCTCTGTTACTTGGATGGCAGACATAAGATTACACCCCTGATGAACGACGCTGGTCAATATGTCCTGACGCTGAACACAGCTGGACATAAAAACCCTAGACAGCAAAAACGATACCAGTCGACAGTCGCTCATCCCCGCCGGGCGCGACTGTGCGATGGCGGGCTTATAATGCGGGAATATGAACCTGTGAAGCGGTTTTAAGTGAATGGTTCGTAAATCGCTGGAAGCGGTGCAGCGTTACATCAAACGGCGCTTGGCCAGCTCGACGCAGGCGCGGGTTTCGATCTCATTGAGCACGCCTTGCAGCCTGTCATCTTCGATGTCCTCACGGTGCTCGGCGATGCGTGACTGCAAGCGCAGCAAGGCTTCGTCATCGAGATCTCCTGAAAGTACACTGATTCTGATATCATCGAGCGCATCGAGGATATCATGCGAACGCTTCATCTGGCGGCGTCGGCGGCCGGTCAGCACGTCCTCCTCGCCCTGGAGCGCCAGAAGTGCATCCATGCCCATCATGCCGAAGGTAGCAGAGGTTTGTGCCGTCGCGGCAGATTTCTGCGCGCCCGTGCTGCCGGAAAGCGAGAAGCCAGAACCGGCCTTTTTGGCGCCGCTGGCAGGTGCGGCGACGGAAGCGCCGGTCGTCGGATTAATTCTGAACGTCATGATAGACCTACGGGGACGAAATGCCCCTCACCCTTATGCATTTTGTAAGAAATGCCGTCTAGCTTCTCTTCATCCGCGCCGATCAGAATGACCGATAGCGGAAACCGGCTTTTGCCAGTTGTAACGACACGGTCATTATTGCCGCCTACGGGTAAGCGAAGCCTTAACGCCCCGGCATAATTTTCCGCCTCGCTTCACGTTCGCAAAACGCTCCTAACAAGTGACTGACTCTCAAGGCGAATTTAATCCACTGAGGGTGGCACGTTATTCGCAGACCTATCCGGCAGTTATGGTTAACGGGTAATTTTATGCTGATCAGGAATTTGAAAGCTGCTTTTTGCGCCACGGCCCTCGCCGCCGCGATGCTGTGCGGCCATGCCGAGGCCGGCTCCCGCATCAAGGACATCGTCGATGTCGAGGGTGTCCGCACCAACCAGCTCGTCGGCTATGGCATCGTTGTGGGCTTAAGCGGTACCGGCGATACGGTCCGCAACTCGCCCATGCTGAAGCAATCCATGGAAAGCATGATGGAGCGGATGGGCGTCAATGTCCGTGACGCCAGCCTTAACACCAAGAACGCCGCCGCCGTCATGGTCACCGCCGAACTGACGCCGTTTGGCGCCGCCGGCTCACGCATTGACGTTACCGTATCGGCCATGGGCGACGCCAAGAGCCTGCTTGGCGGCACCCTGCTGGTCACCCCTCTGCTCGGCGCCGATGGCGAAGCCTACGCCGTAGCGCAAGGCACCGTCCAGACCGGTTCGGTCTCGGCCGGCGGAGCGTCAGGCTCTTCGGTCACCAAGGGCGTGCCCACCGCCGGGCGCATCGCTTCCGGTGGCACAATTGAGCGCGAAACCGCCTTCGACTTCAACTCCATGCCCTTCCTGCGCCTGACCTTGCACAATCCCGATTTCGCCACCGCCAAGCGCATCGCCGACACCATCATATCGCGATATCCCGGCACGGCCATCGCCCAGAATCCTTCTATCGTCGCCATCAAGCCGCCCGCTGGCACCTCGATGATGGACTTCATCACCATGGTCGAGCCGATGAACGTCGAGGTCGATACCCCTGCCAAGGTAATCATTGATGAAGTCAACGGCGTTATCGTCATGGGCGAGAACGTCCGCATCTCGCGCGTCGCCATCGCTCAGGGCAACCTGACCATCCGCGTCGACGAGCGTCCTGATATCAGTCAACCGGCGCCGTTCAGCCAGGGCCAGACTGCGGCCATCCCCAACAGCAATGTCAGCATCGATGAGGAAAAGGGCAAACAACTGCTCCAGCTCGGCGGCGGATCATCGCTTGCCGATCTGGTCGCAGGCCTGAATGCCCTGGGGGTCACACCTCGCGACATGATCGCCATCCTGCAATCGATCAAGGCATCCGGTGCCCTGCAAGCCGATATTGAGGTCATGTAATGGACAGTTCCGCTCTCCTCACTTTACAAGCCGCCCAGACCCAGACGCAATCGGCCCAGCAGAGCCGCATCAGCAGCGCCATGGCGTCCACAGGCACGAAAAATAACGCCAAGCTAGGCCTCGACTTCGAGACCATGTGCCTGACCAATTTGCTGACGCCAATGTTCGAAGGTCTGAAATCTGACGGCCCATTCGGTGGCGGCGAAGGCGAGGAAGCGATGAAATCCTTTTATATCGGCGCCATCGCCAAGGAAATGGCGCTGCGCGGCGGCGTCGGCATATCCGACATGATGCAGAAGCAACTGCTCAAAACCCAGGAAATGGGCCAAAAAATGGGAGTGTCCGCCTGATGGCCCTTTCCGCCGCCAGCCCTTCTGATCGCGCCACGCAACTGATCGCCCTGACCATCCGTCTCGGCGAACGCCTGGTGGGTGAAACCGCCTGTCTTGAAGCGCACCGCCCTCAGGATATCTACGAAGGTATCGAGGAAACGCGCAACCTGTCGAACCTCTATCGTCACGAATTGATGCGGATCAAGTCAGACCCAAGCCTGCTGAATGGTCTGACCGCCAATGAAAAGAAGGCGCTGCGCGAGGCCACCGAACTGTTCCAGGAACGCCTGCATCGCTATGAACTGGCGGTGACCGCCGCCAAGACAGTGACCGAGGGCATTATCAGCGCCGTAGCCGAAGATCTGAGCGCCCGCCGCACGCAAAACTCGCCCTATGGCGCTCGCGGCCGCAGGGTGGTGACCGGCCCGCAATCGTTTAACTTCGGCAAAAATGCCTGACAAGACCGCGCTCTTTGGCATTTACCAAATCTTTTAAGCCGCGCTTTACGATCATAATGCATTAAATTACCCCACGTTCAAAGCATGTGGGGGCTTTATTGTGGATCCGGAAACCACCTCAGACCGAGCTCGGGGCTTCTTTTCAGGTTTTCTGAAAAACCTCAAAGGCAATGTCTCTCTGACCTTTGGCCTTTCCTTTGTCTTCATCGTGACGGCTATCGGGGGCGCGCTCGACCTTCACCGCGCCTCTTCAGCGCGTCATGATCTTCAGGATGCTGTTGATTCGGCTGTTTTAGCAGGCGTTCAGGTGCCGGCTGGACAAATGAAAGTTGTGGCCAGCACTACCTTTACGCACAATATTGATGCTTCCAATGCTGCTCAGGCCAGTCAGGGATACTCCAGCTCGGCCAGTTCATCCTCGACCTCCTCCACGAATATCGTGACGACGAGCCTGAATGGCACGGCCAAACTCAACAGTAAGAACTATGTGCTGCAACTGGTCGGCTTGCAAAGCATACCCGTCACGGCCAGTTCGACAGCTAAGGCCGTGGTCACCGAAACCAAAACCGCCACGCCCTGCATCTATGTGCTCGATCCCACCGGCAGTCAGGCCCTGCTGGTCAACAGTGGCGCCAGGATATCGGCGCCAAATTGCGAGATCGACGTCAAGACCTTAGGTAAACCTGCCGGCATGTTCAATTCAGGAAGCAGCCTCACTTTCAAAAAAGTCTGCATGGAAGGCAGTCAGGTCACGCAGAATTCCACAACCGTCGCCAATCTGTCGCTAAACTGCACCAATCAGGCTGATCCTTATGCCGGCAAAATGCCGACGCCGGCGTCCAGCACCTGCAACTTCTCCAACGGCAACTACAACGATTCCACCGTCAATCTGACGCCCGGCGTTTATTGCGGCTGGTTCAATTTCAACAATGGTTCGGCCAAGGTCAATTTCGCCCCAGGCGTCTATATTATCAAGAATGGCGGCTGGAACGTCAACGGCGGCACCTGGACCGGCAATGGCGTCACCTTCTATTTCGCCGATACCTCAAAGATCCAGTTCAACAGCGGCATCTCGGCTACCCTTTCAGCGCCAACTTCAGGCACCTACAAGGATCTGCTGTTTTATGAAGCCGCCGGGCTGTCCAAGTCAGACTTCATCTTCAACAACTCGGTCGCCAACAAGCTGACCGGCGTCATCTGGCTGCCCTCTCGCACCGTAACCTGGAATGCGGCATCCGGCGTGGCCAGCGATTCCCTGACCATGGTCGTGTGGCGTCTGATCCTGAACAATACGACCTGGTCGCTCAATCCGCTCTCAACAGGCACGACGGCAACGGGCGCCAAGACGGTTAGCGTATTGCTGGTGAAATAGCCTCACTTTGGCCCGATCGCGCTTTTTGGATCGGGATCAATACCGTTCATCATGCGCTGCGCCTTCGGATCTGAATAGGCCCCCTTCTTTAAGCCATCATCCCTAGGGCCCTTGTTGCTCGGCATCTTAACCACTCTGTCCCAGTAATCCGAGTTTTCAGGCTTACTCTTGTAATTTTTCTTCGCCACGGCCGCCTGGAAATCTTTATCAGGCTTGGGTCCCAGCGCACGCTGGCTGGCGAGATCCGTCATCTGGCAATCAGCAGGTATTGGCTTGCCGGCCTTTTGCGTGGCGACGCACCAGTCATGGTTTTGCAGGGATTGCGTCACCTGACCACGCCCCCCCTTGAGGCCCGTGCCGTCTATACCGCCCAGCGGCAATTGCACGGTCCCGATGCGCCCCCCCTCGGATGCCGCCGCCTGGCCTGTCGGGGCCAACCCCGAAGGCTGAACCTTCTGCAAGGCCGGTATATTGACGGAATCCACGGCGTGCAGATTGAGATCGGTCAATTGAGTCGCCGTGTCCTTTTTGGCCGCCTCGATCTCCTCCTGCGTTTTCTTTTTCACCGTGGCCCCGATGTTCGGACGGGCCGGCACATCCGCCACCGTTTTCGGTGCGGTCATGTCGAGCGGCTTGTCGTTGGGTATCTGGATGGTGATCGGCTTGACGACCTGGGGCTGAACCACCGGCTGTGGCGCGACGACAGCCGGCGCCGGCTCTGACTTTTGCGGCGTTTCATCGACCTGCTGCGGCGTATCCTGCGGCTCGGCCTCGTGCGGTGTCACGACCGGCTCGATAACCGGAACGGGTTCGGGCTCCGGCAGGGGCGGCACATTCCAAAGCTCGATCAGTACAGGCGCATCATCGATAATGGCCAGATCAGTGTCCCAGACACCGAGACGCGAACTGAGCAAGGCCCATAACAAAAGAGCATGAAGACCAAGTGCCAAGACCACGGCGCCCGTCAGACGGGTGCGCCGACTGGTGCGGGCTGTCAATATCGCCAGCGACAACTCGACGCTGTCGCTTATACGATGCCTTAAACGTTTAACGATGACCGGCATATAACAGCCCCCTTCATCCTGACCCTGATCAATAAATCAGGCCTTACTGTGTTCTTAAGGTTGATGACGCGTCAAAAACATCTGCTGACACATCCTGACAGTTAGTCACCATAGCTAAAGAACCGATATGTATTGCGGCGCAAAACCCTAATGTTGCTAAAATGTTCTTGAAGCCCTCTGGCAAATCACGGCAAAACTTCTATATAGTCCTCTTGTTCAAATTTCGGGATATGCGCGTATGGCGAAGCACTTCGATCAGGATTTCATCAAGGTTCGCGGCGCCAGAGAGCATAACCTCAAGGGCGTGGACGTTGATATCCCCCGTGGTCAACTGGTGGTGCTCACCGGCCTTTCCGGTTCAGGCAAATCTTCCCTTGCGTTTGATACCATCTACGCTGAAGGCCAGAGACGGTACGTCGAATCGCTGTCGGCCTATGCCCGTCAGTTCCTCGAACTCATGTCGAAGCCAGATGTCGACCTGATCGAAGGGCTGTCGCCGGCCATTTCGATAGAACAAAAAACGACCTCGAAGAACCCGCGCTCGACCGTCGGCACCGTCACCGAAATCCATGACTATATGCGCTTGTTGTGGGCGCGCGTCGGTATCCCCTATTCGCCTGCCACCGGTTTGCCGATCGAGAGCCAGACCATTTCGCAGATGGTCGACAAGATCATGGCCCTGCCGGAAGGTACGCGCCTGCTGCTTCTGGCGCCATTCGTGCGCGGTCGTAAGGGCGAGTACAAGAAGGAAATCGCCGACCTTCAGCGTCAGGGATTCCAGAGACTTAAGATTAACGGCGAATACTATCCAATTGAAGATGCACCAAAATTAGATAAAAAGTTCAAGCATGACATCGACGTCGTTATCGACCGCGTCATCGTCAAATCCGGCATAATGGCGCGTCTCGCCGACTCGCTGGAAACCGCGCTGAAACTGGCGGATGGCCTGGCGATCTCTGAATATGCCGATATGGAAGACGGCGAAACCGAACCGAAGCGCATCATCTTCTCGGAAAAATTCGCCTGTCCGGTCTCCGGCTTTACCATCACCGAGATCGAGCCGCGCCTGTTCTCCTTCAACAACCCCTACGGCGCCTGCCCGACCTGCGATGGCTTGGGCGTCAAGCTCGCCTTCGACAAGGAGATGATCGTCGCCGATCCGAAGCTCTCCCTGACCGGCGGCGCCATAGCTCCGTGGTCGAAAGGCCCGTCGCCGCTCTATGCCCAGACCCTGCAGGCGCTCAGCCTGCACTACGGCTTCAAGATGGACACGCCGTGGAACAAGCTGAGCGAAGAAGTGCAGACCGTCATCCTGCAAGGCTCAGGCAGCCAGAAGATCAAGTTCACATACGAAGACGGCAACCGACGTTACGACGTCACCAAGGTCTTTGAAGGCGTCATTCCCAATATGGACCGGCGCTGGCGTGAAACCGATTCGTCATGGGTGCGCGAAGATCTGGCGCGTTATCAGTCGGAAACACCATGCGAGGCCTGCGGTGGCGCACGCCTCAAGCCGGAAGCCCTGGCCGTCAAGATCGACGCCAAAAACATTTCGCAAATTTCAGGCTTGTCGATCCGCAAGGCGCACGAATGGTTCTCCACCGTCGAAGACAAGCTGACGCCGCAATCACAGGAGATTGCCCGCAGAATTCTGAAAGAAATCAGAGACCGGCTGCGTTTTCTTAATGATGTGGGTCTGGATTATCTCAACCTGTCGCGCAATTCCGGCACTCTGTCCGGCGGCGAAAGCCAGCGCATCCGCCTGGCCTCGCAGATCGGCTCCGGCCTGACCGGCGTGCTCTATGTGCTTGACGAACCGTCCATCGGCCTGCACCAGCGCGACAATGACCGCCTGCTCGTCAGCCTCAAGGGCCTTCGCGATCTCGGCAATTCGGTGCTGGTGGTCGAGCACGACGAAGACGCGATCCTGCAAGCCGATTATGTCATCGACATGGGCCCCGCCGCCGGCGTGCATGGCGGCCAGATCATCGCGCAGGGCCTGCCCGAAGAGATCAAGGCCAATCCGAACTCCCTCACCGGCCAATACCTGACCGGCAAGAAGGAAATCCCGCTTTTCTATGGCGAAGGTCATAATGATCAGCGCCGGCCAATCAACAAGAAGAAGATGCTGAAGGTAATCGGCGCCCGCGGCAACAACCTGAAAAACGTCACCGGCGAAATCCCGGTCGGCGTGATGACCTGCATCACCGGTGTCTCAGGTGGCGGCAAGTCGACCTTCACGCTGGAAACGCTCTACAAGGCCGCCGCCCGCCGGCTCAACAATGCCTCTGCCCACCCGGCCCCACATGACAAGATTGAAGGACTGGAGTTTTTCGACAAGATCGTTGAGATCGACCAGTCGCCCATCGGCCGCACCCCGCGATCCAACCCGGCCACCTATACCGGTGCGTTCGGTCCTATCCGGGACTGGTATTGCGGTCTGCCGGAATCGAAGGCGCGCGGCTATGGCCCGGGCCGCTTCTCCTTCAACGTCAAGGGCGGGCGCTGCGAAGCCTGTTCGGGCGATGGCCTGATCAAGATCGAAATGCACTTCCTGCCCGATGTCTACGTCACCTGTGATGTCTGCAAGGGCAAGCGCTACAACCGCGAAACCCTCGATATTTCGTTCAAGGGCCACTCCATCGCCGACGTGCTGGACATGACGGTCGAGGAAGGCGCCGAGGTCTTTAAGGCCGTGCCCACCATCCGCGACAAGCTGGAAACCCTCAAGCGCGTTGGGCTTGGCTATATCAAGATCGGCCAGCAGGCGACCACGCTGTCCGGCGGCGAGGCCCAGCGCGTCAAATTATCGAAAGAGCTTTCCAAGCGCGCCACCGGCAAGACGCTGTATATTCTCGATGAGCCGACCACCGGCCTGCACTTCGAGGATACGCGCAAACTGCTGGAAGTGCTGCATGAACTGACCGATCACGGCAACACGGTCGTGGTCATCGAGCACAATCTCGACGTCATCAAGACCGCCGACTGGCTGCTCGATTTCGGTCCGGAAGGCGGCGATGGCGGCGGTGAGATCGTGGCCTTCGGTACGCCGGAAGACGTGGCGAAAAACAGCAAGAGCTGGACCGGCAAGTATCTCAAGGAGATGTTGGCCAAACACAAGCAGCGTCACCTCGAGCCGGCGCATTAGCAGGTTTTTCGCCTTACAAGCGAAGCACGCTTAACCTCCGTTAACCAATTTTCGGCAGGATCGCGACATGAAGATGAGTCGCGCCCATAGAATTGTTGCGGTCAGCCTGCTGGCCCTGTCCATTGTCGCCTGCTCAGGCAAAAAGGCGGATGAACACGCGCCTGATGCAACAGAGCATGGCTCTGCTGAGCACGGCGCGGCTGCGGCAGGTCACGGCTCCGAAACGGGCGCCGTGCAGCACTGGACCTACAGCGGCAACGAAGGGCCGTCGCACTGGGCCCAGATGGGCGGCCCTAATGCGGTGTGTGGCACCGGTCAGCGTCAGTCGCCCGTCGATATCTCTGGCAACACGCGCAATATGTCATCGCATATGGTCATGGCCTATCACGCCTCGACCGCCACGATACAAAACAACGGCCATACGGTCGTCGTGACACCGAAAGACGGCGGCGGCATTGAAATTGACGGCAATCTTTTTACGCTGAAGCAGTTCCACTTTCATTCGCCGAGCGAACACGCCATCAATGGCCATGCCACCGCGCTGGAAGCCCACTTTGTCCATCAGGATGCCAAGGGCCATTACCTCGTGATCTCTGTCATGTCGGACATCGGCGCGGCCGATCCCATGCTGGCCTCCTTGTGGACCTACCTGCCGTCTGACCCGGGCCAGCCTGTTCCCTTGCCGGATCTTCTGATCAACGCGCAGGATCTGATGCCGGGCACCGAGGACTTCTATGTCTATTCAGGCTCACTGACGACGCCGCCCTGCACGGAAGAGGTGACGTGGATGGTCTTTTCTTCGCCATTGACCGTCAGCGCTGAACAGGCCGATGCCTTTCAACGCCTTATCGGTCCGAACGCCCGCCCCTTGCAGCCGGCGCATGGACGCGACTTCCTGCATATGTCAGGCAGTTAACGCACCGCTTCCTGATCCGGTTTAAGGGCCACCTTGCCGCGCAAGATCTTGTAGGCCGCCACCGGCGCGCCAAACTGTATGGCCGAGGTCAGCGGCGCGACAATTGCATAGCTCAGGACAAAGTAGATCAGAGAAGCCGGTGACAGGAAACTGCTCAGGGTGGTCGGGTCGGGCGGCACCATATCGCCGGTAACCTTGAGGCCGAGGCTCAAGACCTGCACCGCCTCGATGATCTTGTCACACAGAAACTGCACCACCAGCGCCAGCGCCATGGCGGCCGCATAGCCGGTGAACAACGACCAGAAGCGGTCCTGTGTCAGGCTGAAACTGCCGAACAGGTTGATACGCTGGCTTTCGAAGCTTTGCGGATTATTAAGCGACAGGCGCAAGGACAGCCAGACAAAGGTGCCGAGCGCCAGAATGCTGCTCAAGGACTGCGCCGCCGCCGCGGCTTGCGAGCTGCTGGCATTGACCAGAGCGGCAATAAGGCTGCCAACCGTGCCAAAACCGATAAAAACACCGGCAAGCGTCAGCAAGGTCCCGCCCCGCACGCCCATCATGCGGATCTCATCCATACCCAGCTTCAGAAAGCCAAAACGATCATCGCTTTGTCCCATGGAGGCACGGCAGATGGCGCAGACCAGAATCGACGACATGACAACATAGATAGGCGCGCATACGCCTAAAGCCGGTAAAAGCTGCGCGGTCAGGGTCTGGATCACCTGCGGATCATAGCTGGTCATCTTCATCAGCGTAGCCAGAGCCGGCCCGGCCATGGCGACCATGATACCCCACATCGCCCCCCACCACAGAAGCGTCAGCGCCCCCCAGAAAGCGATCAGCTTGGGTCGCTCGCGGATCAGGCGGAAACCTTCAAAAGCGAAGTCAAAGGTGAGGTTCATGCGCAGGTCTCGTCCGTCCGCATCAGGCACGGACTCGGCTATTTAGACCTGATCGTGACAATCTGCCTATAGCTGTCGGCCAAAAATCCGACGGTCAGTGGCAAAAACAGGAAAATATACAGGCCCATCAGCGCGGCATGGACCACAAGACGCGTCTGCCCGACATGTCCCAGCCTCTGGCTAACTAAATCACAGATCAACACGAACGGTAACAGGATGACCAGAAGCCCAAGACATATCCGCCCGACATGACCGGAGGTCAGCCCCAGGGCATTGAGCGTCACCAGCCGGCGCTCGGCGATGTTAGCCGCGGCCAGCAGGGCGAATTTCAGCCCCACAAAGACGAGGAAAATAAAGCTGCCGATAATATAGGCGATAAACAGATAGTCGATGCCGTCATGTCGCGCGATCAACGCCTGAACCGCCTGCATCGTGGTGTCATAGCCATGCGTCAGACCGGAAAAGCTGAGAGCGATGGCGAAAACGATAAACAGCGTGGCTACCATCAAGGCGAAAAAGGCCGTCACGACCAGCGAGGCCGCCAGCAGACGCCATTCCGGCGGGCCAAACTGAAAGCCGCCAAAACCTAGCCCTTCTTCGCGCGCTGACTTGCCGAATAGGGCAACGCGATAGAGCCCGCCGTGCGTCACCAGCTTGACGATGACCAGCAACAAGACCAGTGCCAGACCGGCCAACGGCGTTTTGAACGCTATCGCTGCCATAGGCCCACCGATCACAAGCGCCAGAACCACGAGCAGCGAAAGCCACACGCCAGCCCACGCCTGCGGCAAAAAGCCCGTAGACGCCTTCAAGGCCTTCGTCACCGAAAATGCCGATGTATCCCTCATAATACCCCCAACCATGGCCCGCCCGTCTATTTCAGGCCAATAGCGATTTAGAAACAAATCCATTCGCTTTTAAAGCTTATTTCGTTAAACGCGTCACATTTCCGATCCAAGCTTGCTATAGAGCCACACAGATATGACCGTGATATGAGGATCAAGATGAAAAAGTTCTGGTTGGCCATGGCCGCTTTCGTGATGGCGATGCTGCCCCTATCACCCGCCATGGCGCAGTCCATGACCGATGAGGAATTGGCCGAACTGGCGCAGTTTCCACTAACCGAACCACTTCTGGCCAAGCTGATCGCCGCCGCCAAGGAGATCAACACCCAGAAGGTCGATCTCGGCGGTGGCGCCGATATGTCGAAGATGGAAACCCTGGCGCAACTGGTCGGCCAGATCGAGGCCTCGCCGAAAGCACGCGACATCATCGTAAGGAACGGCCTGACGCCGCATGACTTCCTGTATGGCATGCTGGCCATTGCCGATGCCGTTGCGGCTGCGCAACCCGGCGTCGACGATGTCATATTGTCCTACACCAATGCGGCCAATATTGACTTTTACAAGTCGCATCACACACAGATCGACGCCTTTCTGGCCGGCCGCCTGTAATCTCTTCCCACAGGCGTCGCCTTGCTATAGAGGCATCGTCTTTGCGTTTAGGCTATACGGCAGGAGATCAGGTTGACAGTTCATGTTATTGGCGGCGGTCTCGCCGGTTCAGAAGCCTGCTGGCAACTGGTTCAGGCTGGCATTCGGGTGGTGCTGCACGAAATGCGTGGCGGCACGCGCGATGGCGCACCGATCACGACCGACGCCCACCAGACCGATGGCCTCGCCGAACTGGTGTGCTCCAACTCTTTCCGCTCGGATGACTGGCAGTTCAATGCCGTGGGCCTGCTGCATGAAGAAATGCGCCGCTCGAATTCTCTGATCCTCGCCTGCGCCGACAAGCACCAGGTGCCGGCCGGCGGTGCGCTTGCCATGGACCGCGACAATTTCAGCGCCGCCGTCACCGAGGCGCTTGCCAACCATCCGCTCATGACCATCGTGCGCGAGGAAATCACCACCCTGGCCGATAACGGCTGGGACAATGTGGTGGTGGCCACCGGCCCCCTCACCTCCGAGGCGTTGTCGCGCTTCGTGCTCGATGTGTCCGGCGAAGGCCAGCTCAGCTTCTTTGATGCCATCGCGCCGATCATCCATGCCGAGAGCATCGACATGTCGAAGGCGTGGAAGCAATCGCGCTACGATAAGGAAGGCCCCGGCGGCGACGCGGCGGCCTATATCAACTGCCCGATGGACAAACAGCAGTACGAGGCCTTTATCGACGCCCTGTTAGAGGGCCCCAAGGCCGAGTTCAAGGATTGGGAGCACATCCCCTATTTCGATGGCTGCCTGCCGATCGAGGTCATGGCCGAGCGCGGCCGCGAGACCCTGCGCTACGGTCCCATGAAGCCTGTGGGCCTGACCAATCCGCATAACCCGACCGTGAAAGCTCATGCGATCATTCAGCTTCGGCAGGATAACGCCTTGGGAACGCTGTATAATATGGTCGGCTTCCAGACCAAGCTGAAGCATGGCGCTCAGGCTGAGGTCTTCCGCATGATCCCGGGCCTGGAGAACGCGCAGTTCGCGCGTCTGGGGGGCCTGCACCGCAACACCTTTATCCAGTCGCCCAAGCTTCTCGACCGAGAATTGCGCATGAAAGCGTTTTTCACGCCCTCAAGCAGCGAAGCGGTAGGGCAAAAAAATGTGCGGTTCGCCGGCCAGATCACGGGCGTGGAAGGCTATGTCGAAAGCGCCGCCATCGGCCTTTTGGCCGGCCGTTTCGCCGCCGCGCAGGCTCTGGGCCGCGACCTCCCCGCCCCGCCGGAGACGACCGCTCTGGGCGCCTTGCTCAACCACATTACGATCGGCCACCTCGAAGGCGGCTCCTTCCAGCCCATGAATATCAACTATGGCTTGCTGCCCCCGCTGGAAGCGCCGAAGGTTGATGAAGACGGCAAGAAAATCCCGCTCAAGGAACGTGGCCGCGCCAAAAAACGCCTTATGTCGTTGCGCGCCTTGCGGGATTTGCAGGACTGGCTAAATATCGCCTGAATTTAGGGCTAATGGCCCGGCACATGCTTATCGGATGGGTTCCCTTGCGTTCGTTGAAACTTACCGCCTTTGCCGCCCTGCTCTTTGTCGCCGGATGCGCCACAACGAAGACGACCGAGACCGTCTATGTGCCAGTGGTGGCTCCAACGCCACCCAGTTCGCTGACGCCGCTGCCGATCATGCTGTTCAACCAGACCAAGCAGGGCCGCAAGCTCTTTACACTCAACGCCGAATTTCCCTATTGCGACGGCCCCACCGGCATGGTGATCGTAGTGCCTAAATGGTACGTCACCGACTTCGCCTCGGTGCCGTGGTATGGCCAGAGCTTTATCGATCCGCAAGGGCCGACCGCGCGCGCGGCCATCATCCACGACTGGCTCTACACCATAGGCGAGCCGGGCAAGCGCGATGTCGCCGACGGCATTTTCTACCGTGCCATGATCAAGTACGGCGTGCCGGAATATCAGGCGCGCATCGCCTATAATGCCGTCCATGTCGGCGGTCAGGGCGGGTATGGCCTGGCGGGCGACTGGCAATTCATTGACCCGACGCGGCAGAACGTCAAACAGGCGGCGCCCTTCCTAAAGCCGCGCACCGGTGCCGTGCGCATAATGCCGAAATGCCAGGGCTTCAGCGAACTGGTCCAGAGCGGATGGCGCGCCTATCCTGAGAAGCCGATCATCATCAATGTACCGCCGCCGGTCGTGGTAACGGAAAAGCCGCTCGATGGCGTGATGGATCGCATCCCGTGGGGTAAAAAGAAGAAGAACTAGATAGGTTTCTAGATTTTGGCGCTAACGAAGGCCCAGAACAGGCGCAAACGCTTGGTCAGTGGACCAGGCATTCGGCCATGCCATAAATCGCCTGCCAGAGTGGCCGGCAAGGCCAGGGGCATGACCGCCACCGGCAATCCCTTGGCAGCCTTCACGGCTTCGCGTTTCAGGTGCGCAAATTCCATATCACCGGCGTCGCTCAAACCGCGCGCGGACTTGATATGTGCCATGCCGATGAGCCGGGCAATATCAGTCAGGTCAGCGCTCTCGCCGAGTATCTGAGCGGCAAGACGGAACAGAACCCCTTCCCCGCGATCCACTACGCTAAGCGCGTCCTTGATGGCCAGCGGCCCTTTATCGAGCAGAGGCATCTGGCCTTCGATCAGGTTGAGAAAGTCCTCCGGTGCCAGCTTATAGCGCTCGATGATCGCCTTCAGCGCTTCGGTCAGCGGATGGTAACGCACCGCCCGGCCCTGTTCGATTTCCTCAATCGCCTCAAACCACCAGCGCAGACGAATTTCGCCCATCAACGGATCCGTGACGCGTTCGGGGATATCGCGCAGGGTTTCCAGAAAAGCAAACAGCACCAGTATGTCGGCCCGCTTATCGGCTTCCGGGATGAAGGCGCAGGCCAAGCGAATGTCCTCGGACTTCGGTACTAATTCAGAGGACGTCACGCAAATTTACCCACAAATAGTCTGATACAGTTTTTTGTTGATCCAGTCGTTTTCGGACTAGCCGAAAATGGTCTGGTACATGGCCATGCTCGCCAGCATGGGCAGAGACAGCAGCGTATTGATGCGGCTGAACATCATGGCCTTTTTCGCCGCGGCAGCCTTCTGCTCCGGCGTGAAGCCTTCGCGGATGCCGAGTGCAATCTTCTGCGCAGGCCAGATGGCGTGCCAGACGTTCATAAACATGATCAGGGCCAGCCACATGCCAACGCCAATAAAGATGAACTGGGCATTGGCGCTGTCAAAACCGAAGACATAGCCCTTGGCGGTCAGGCTGACAAAACCAAAGCTCATGGCCTCGACGATGTAGCCGCGCAACCAGGCCAGGATCAGGCCGAAGACGACGGTGAACAATGCCGCATAACGGAACCAGAACAGGGCTTCGGGTGCGATATACTTGCTGATGGCCGGCTTCAGATCGGCGGGGATATCCGGCATGACCCGGATCTGTACAAAGTTGAAATAGTAGAGCAAACCGACCCACAATATGCCGCACAGGACGTGCGCCCAGCGGATGACGGCGATCAGAAAGACGTCATTGAAGCCCGCGCCGTGCTTGCCGAAGCCAAAGATCACGAAGGTCGCCAGCAGAAAACTGGCCAGCATCACATTGCGAAAATTACCGAGAAAACCAGCCATAACCTGCCCCTTGTCCTGAGATCCGATTCGCATCCTACGTCAGACGCGTCCTCAAAGCAAAACGGCCTCCGCTGGGAGGCCGTTTCAACAGTATTTAAGGCATGTCCTTGGGCTTCTTACCGCCCTTGAAGCCACCCAGATCGACCACCTCGGCGTCCGGATCGTTGCGGTTGACGCCCCAGATCAGAATGATTGGCAGGGCGACGTAGATCGACGAATAGGTGCCGATCAGAATGCCGAAGACCATGGCGAAGACGAGCGGGAACAATGCCGGACCACCGAGGAACAACATGCCGGCCAGGGCCAGAACAGCGGTCGAACCGGTGATGATGGTGCGCGACAGGCGCTCGTTTTCCGACAGGTTGATGATATCGGCCAGCGGCGTCTTGCGGAACTTGCGCAGATTTTCACGCAGTCGGTCGAAGGTGATCACCTTTTCGTTCATCGAATAACCGATAACGGTGAGCAGCGCCGCGATCGACGTCATGGTGAATTCTATCTGCAGGAAGGCCATCATCCCAACCGTCAGGACCACGTCGTGCAGCACGGCGATAACCGCGCCTGAACCAAATTGCAGGCCAGACGGGAAGCGGATCCAGATGTAGATCAACATCAGCACCAGCGCAGCCCCCAGAGCCAGGAAGCCAGAACGCAGCAATTCGGCTGAAACCTTGGGGCCGACCACTTCGGTACGCTTGAAGGCGATGCCGGGCACGGCCGCCGACAGCTTGGTCTTGATGGCTTCGACGCCGTCATTGGTCTGGTGGCTCTCGTCGAGCTTGAACTTGATGATGACGTCGCGCGGGCTGCCGAAGGTCTGGACGCCCGTATCTTCTGCGCCGAACTCATTCATGTGCGCACGCAGCGTATCCAGATTGGCCGCCGTCGGCGTCTCGACTTCAAGCACGTTACCGCCGGCGAAATCGGTGCCGAGGTTCAGGCCTTGCAGGAAGAGCGCCGCGATGGTGGCGATGATCGCCAGTCCGGAAATGACGGCCGCTACGGGTGCATACTTCGTAAAGCGGAAGTGGAACTCGTTCGGCAGGTTTTTAATCAGAGGCCATTGCATGACGCGGATACCTTAAATCGGGAGTTTCTTGGGCTTGGCGGCCTTATACCACCAGCCGAGCAGGATCTGGCTGACCAGAATGGCCGAGAAGACCGAGGTGAACACACCGATCATCAGCGTCCAGGCGAAGCCACGCACCGGGCCGGCGCCGAAGACGAACATGATAAGCGCCGAGATCAGGTTGGTGATGTTGGCGTCCAAGATCGACACGAGCGCACGGGCGAAGCCGACATCCATGGCCGCGATGGGCCGGTGGCCGGAACGTTCTTCGTCGCGAATACGCTCATAGATGAGCACGTTGGCGTCAACCGCCACGGCCAGACTGAGGATCAAACCGGCGATACCCGGCAGGGTCAGGGTAGCCTGGAAGGCGGTCATCGCGGCCATGATCAGCAGCAGGTTGACCAGCAGGGCGGCGATCGACACGCCACCGAAGATGAAGCCGTAGGCCAGGAACATAAAGACCACGATGGTTAGGAAACCGATAATGGTCGACACGACACCGGCGTGAACCGCATCCGCACCCAGTTCGGCGCCGACGGTGCGCTGGCTCTCGAAGTTGAGCTTGGCCGGCAGAGCGCCGCTTTTGAGGATGTTGACGATTTCCGAGGCTTCTTCATGGCTGAAGCCGCCGGTGATCTGCCCGCTGCCCGTGGTAATGGCGCCCTGGATAACCGGCGCCGACACGATGTGGCCATCCAGAATGATGGCGAAACGCTTGCCGAGATTGCGCGAGGTGGCGTCACCAAACTTCTTGGCGCCTTCGCTGTTGAAGGCGAAATCTATGGCTGGACGCTGATACTCATCGACGCCGACATTGGCCTTGGTCAGGTTGTTACCCGACACCAGAATAGCCTTGCGCACCACAAGAGGTGTACCGCCACGGCTGTCATCCGGCAGGACTTCCGAGCCCGGCGGCACGCGGCCGGCGGCGAGATCGGACGGGCTGACGGTTTCATCGACCATCTGGAAGGTCAGCTTGGCGGTGCGACCGATCAGGCGCTTCAGTTGCTCCGGATCGCTTTCGCCCGGTGCTTCAATAACGATGCGGTTGATTCCCTGACGGCTGATCGAGGGCTCCTTGGTGCCGAGCGCATCGATACGCTTGCGGATGACTTCGATCGAGGTTTCGACCGCGCCGGCGGAGGTGGAGCGAATGCCTTCCTGCGTGAAGATCACGAGCAGGGTTTGATCACTCCCCTGCTGAACCGCAAGATCCATCACGCCGGGGTTCTTCGGCAAAGGCGTGCCGAGCTTGACGAGCGTGGCTTGCGCTTCCTGCAGGCGCGACGCATCGGTGATGCGAACACTGACCGAGGTGCCGTTGGCGACGACACCAGTGTAGGCGATGCCCTTTTCATCAAGACGCGCACGCACGTCATCACTGACAGCAGCGATCTTGGTCTTGATCAGGTCGTTGGTATCCACCTCCATTAGGAGGTAGGAACCACCTTGCAGATCGAGACCGAGGTTCAGGGTCTGAGTTGGCATAAAGCCTTTGACCTGATCCCGCACACTGGCTGGAAGGAAGTTGGGCACGGCAAAAAGGATGCCCAGAAGGATGGCGCCGATAACCAGCCCTACCTTCCAGCGCGATAAATTCATCATGATCGGGATGCTCGGTCGTTAATCTGCAAAATCAGGAAAGGGTGAGCTTAGCTCTTGGCGTCGTTGGCGGGCGCAGGCTCGCCCTTGACGCGCACTTCGGCGATGAGAGCCTTGACCACGCGCACATTGACGCCGGTCGCCACTTCGATCATGACCTCGGCGTCTTCAACGCGGGTGACCTTGCCGATCAGGCCGGAGGACAGAACCACCGTATCGTTGCGCTTCAGCGCCGTGATCATGGCCTTGTGCTGCTTGGCGCGCTGGCTTTGCGGACGGATCATGAAGAAGTACATCGCGCCGAAAAGCACGATCATCATCGGCAGCATGGTCAAAAGGTCACCACCAGCGGCGGGGGCAGCGGCGCCAGCGGCCTGGGCAAAGGCAGGTGTTGCGAACACGTATGTCTCCTGAATATCATTGACTTTTAACCGCCGGTTCGGTGGCGGGTTAAAATTTGTTCGCCATACATAGGCACAACCAAAAAAAGGTCAATGACATTATTAGCACGGTTTGCCCCCACCAACCGTCAATAGACAAAGCCGAACCACCAAAAGCGGTCCGGCTTTGTAAATCGTGGAATTCGCTTCTGAATTCTAAGGCAGAACGAGCGTCGGATCGATCGGTCGGGCGATATCGGTCGACGGCGTGTAGCGAATTTCAAAGTGCAGTTGCGGCTGATCAATGGTGCCGGTCTTGCCAACCGTGCCGATCACCTGCCCCTTGGTGACGGTTTCATTGTTCTTCACCAACATGTTTTGCAGGTGTGAATAGCCCGTATACCAGCCTTTAGGATGCTTGATATAGATGGTGTTGCCCAGTTCCTTGACCTGGTCGCCTTCGTAGACCACCACACCGTCGGACGCCGCGCGGATTTCGGTGCCGGCAGAAGCAGCAATGTTGATTCCGTCATTGCGCACATTGGGCGCCAACTGACCAAACGGCACCAAGAGCTTGCCCTTGACCGGCCAGACGAACCTGCCCTTGCCCATCTGCGTCAGTTGCGCGCTGCCGGGGAAACCTGCGACGGTTGGCGTGGCGGCGGGCTTGACCACCGGCGTCGTCGTTGTGGTCGTCGCCATGGTTGGCGCGGTCACGACCGGCTTTGCGGCCGCTGGCGGCGCAATCACCGGCTTGGTCACTGGTGTCATCGTGGTCGGGGTGGTTGGGGTGGTCGTCGTCTTTGCCGGCGCGACGACAGCGGGCTTCACGGGTATAACAGCCGGCTTTGTTGCTGGAGACACCAGGGCCTTTTCGAGCTTGACCAATCCGGTTCCATTGGCGTGATCTTCAACGCCCTTATCGACCGCGGAGGATGGCAGCAGAACCTTCTGACCAATCCGCAAGGAAGCGTCCGGCGCCAGATCGTTAAGCTCATAGATCGCCTTGATCGGCACGCCAAAGCGGCGCGACACACCATAGAGCGTATCGTGTGACTGGAGCACATAGACATAGGTCGCCGGCGTATCGCGTACCGGCGCGGTAGCCACAGGCCTGGTCGCTGCCTTGGCCGGTGTTGTGATCTCAGCGGGTGGCGGCGGAGGTGGCGGCGGGGCAGCCAGTTCGGTCACCTGCACGCTGCCATTGGGCGATGTCACCGGCGGCGGTGGCGCCTCTTCCACCACGCGGCTCACCGGTACGACCGCTTCGGCCGGCTTGTCCTGCATATAGATGGGATATTTCGGTTTGAGGGGCGTCGCCGTACAGGCCTGCAAGGCCATCACAGTCACCGCCGTCAGCGCAAGTTTGACGGACAGACGATTTAGGTGATCCGTCTTAAAAGGATGCGGGATCATGGCAGGCTCCATCGGTAGCAAGCAGAAAAGCGTAGGGCATAACCACTCTATGCGAACTTATGGATAACGAATTGTTAAACGATCCGGCAAGCGGAGCTTTGAAACGGGGGACAGTTCAAAAAACGCAAAAATAATTTTGGCGCCCACATCCAAACCGGCTCGCGGCGGACATTAAGTCTCAGAAGGCGGGCTGGTCCGCGCTTACGGAGAGATAAAAATGTTCATGGCGCTTTTTAATCAATACTGGTGGCTGGTATTCCCGCTGGGCTCCATGGTCGCGGGCGTGGTCCACATGGTAGTGAGGGACGAGGAAAAGCGCCGCACGATGGCTCTGATCCGCACCTACACCGACCAGGGCAAGGACGTGCCGCCCGAACTTTACAATCTTTTGAAGCGCTAAGCGCTCGTCTTTCATCCGGAGTCTTATCATGACCGCAAGTGACCTTTTTAACAGCTACTGGTGGCTGATCTTTCCGATCTTCGGCATGGGCATGGGCCTGATCGGGATGCTCGGCACCTTCCGCCACCGCAGCGAAACCCTGAAACTGATCAAATATTATGCCGATCAGGGCAAGGATCCGCCGCCTGCCCTGCTCGACGCCCTGCGCAGCAACGAACCTCACGGCTTTGACTACAGCGCCCGCCACGGCCGCCGGCGCGGCGGTGCGTGGACGCAGGTTGTCGTCTTCGGCGCCCTGTCTGCCGCCTTTGGTTATTTTGGTTATTATGGCGGCGGCGGACAGGTTTTCATCGCTTTGGCGCTCGGTTTCGGGGTCGCCGCGGTCAGCCTTTTGGTCATCTCGATTATTCGCGCCGCCGCTTCGCGTCCGGCTGACCTTGACCCGAAGGACTAATCTTCATGTCCGACCCGCTCATCAAGCGGGCCAGAGAGGGCTCTAGCGACGCCTTCTCAAGGCTGGTGGCAGATCATCAACAGGCGGTGCGCGCCTTCGTGCGCCGCCTGTGCGCTGTGCCTGACGATGCCGACGATCTGGCGCAGGAGGCCTTTGTGACCGCCTGGACCAACCTGCACAAACTGCGCGAGGGCGTTGCCTTCAAAACCTTCGTCTGCGGCATCGCCTACCGCAAGGCGCTCAACGATCGCAAGCGCTTTAACCGCTCCGGCGCGCGCGACACCGAATGGTCGGGGCTGCAGGACCAATCCCGTTCATCAACGGTTGATGCCCGACTAACGGTGCACGCCGCCCTGCAAACCCTGCCGATTGATCAGCGCGCCGCCATATCGCTGTGCGTCGCCGCCGATTACAGCCATGCCGAAGCGGCTGACATTTTGGGGCTTCCGCTAGGCACGATTAAGTCCCATATTCTTAAGGGAAGGGCCAGACTCAATGCCCTTCTGGGTGTACCCGATGACCAATGACGCTTTGAAATCAATGTTGATGAACGACACACCTGCCGCCCCGCCCGCGCGGGATATCGGCTTTGTCGTCGAGGTGATGAAGCGTGTCGAGCGCCGCCGGCTTTATGAAGGCCTGGCATGGCTCACCCTGGTTTTTACCGCCGTCACCGCCCTGCTCTTCATCACCATGCCGGTCATTACCCCCGCCCTCACCGGACTGGGTCAAGCCATGTGGCCGCTGGTCATTGCTATAGGCATAGCCGGCTTTTCGCTGGTCGGCTTCGAGCAGACCCGCCGCGTCTTCAACCAGTTAGGCTGGCGTTTTTAGGATTCCTTGGCGACGCCAGCGATCAGCGGCACAAAGCGCACCTCGCCGAGATCCTCGGTCTCATAGCCATCCGCCGTGCGGGTATAGCGCAGCAGGCGCTGGGTCGAGCCCCGCCCTTGCGGCCCCACCATGATGCCCTTGACTTTAAGTTGCGCCAGCAGGTGCGTCGGCGCTTCCGGCAAGGCGGCGGTGACCAGAATGCGATCAAATGGCGCCTGTTCGGGCCAGCCTTCCCAGCCATCGCCGAAGCGATAGATGATATTTTCCAGCATCAGCCGCTTATGGCGGATCTCGGCCTCAACCATCAGCGAACGGTAACGCTCGATCGTATAGACGTAGCGCGCAAGCCGGCTGAGCACGGCGGTCTGGTAACCGCTGCCGGTGCCGATCTCTAACACGCGGTGGCGGCCTTCAATCTTCAGCGCCTGGGTCATCAGCGCCACGATATAAGGCTGCGAAATCGTCTGGCCGCAATTGATCGGAATGGCGGAATCTTCCCACGAGCGATCGAGGAAAAGCTCCGGCACGAACAGATCGCGCGGCGTGTATTCCATGGCGTGCAGCAGCTTCTTATCGTCGATGCCCTGGCTTTTCAGCCCACGCAGCAGCCTTTCCAGGCGCGTTTCTTCCGGAGTATCTTTCGGTGTTTCACTCATGACGCCACCTCGTCCCTGATGACCTTTGGCGCGACGCCGCCCAGTGTCTTTTTCAGGCGGTGCATCGTCTCGTAGTGCGTCAGGTCGAGGTGCAGCGGCGTCACAGAAATGCGCTTTTCACGCACGGCCTTGAGGTCAGTGCCATCGAGCAGGGTCTGTTCGAGGGCGTGGAAATCCATCCAGTAATAATCACGGCCGCGCGTATCGACGCGCTTGACGGCGTGCATCTCATGCTGATCGCGCAAACCCTGTTTGGTGACCTCGACGCCGGTGACGCTGTGGGCGTCGCAATCGGGGAAATTGATGTTCATGATGACATCGGCCGGCCACCCCTGCTTGATCAGATTGCTGATCACAGGCGCGCCGTAGACCTGCGCCGCCAGCCATTGCGCTTCGATATCCAGCTCGAAATCTAGGCATTGCGACAGGGAAATGGAGGGGATGCCGAGCGTCATGCCTTGCAGCGCCCCGGCGACGGTGCCCGAAAGGGTGACGTCCTGCGCCAGGTTGAACCCGCGATTGACGCCTGACAGCACCAGATCGGGCGGGCCGTCCATCAGATCATTGACGGCGATCTGCACGCAATCGGTCGGCGTACCGGAAACGGCGAAACGCTTCTCACCGATACGGCGCGCGCGCAGCGGATCATGGAGCGTGATGCCCCTGCCCTTGCCGGATTGTTCGGTGAGCGGGGCACAAACCCAGACATCATCGCTCAGGGCGCTGGCGATATCGTAAAGCACCTTTAGCCCGAAAGCATCGATACCGTCATCATTGGTGAGCAGAATACGCATGGGGCGTTTGTACGGCGATTTGAACAGATCACGCAACGATGAAAGCAGCACTCAAAGCAAGAAAGATACCCCACCACCACGCCATAAAGAATGGCGCGGTGGTGGGGTATCTTGCTTTACTACCCGATATGCGTCAGGCCGCCCATATAGGGCTGGAGCACCGACGGAATGGCGATGCGGCCGCCCTCGTCCTGATAGTTTTCCATGATGGCGACCAGGGTGCGGCCAACCGCTAGACCGGAGCCATTGAGCGTATGGACAAAGCGGGTGCCCTTCTCGCCAGCCTTGCGGGTGCGGGCGTCCATGCGACGCGCCTGAAAATCCCCGCAGTTCGAGCAGGACGAGATTTCGCGGTAGGTGTTTTGCGACGGCAACCAGACTTCGAGATCGTAGGTCTTCTTCGCGCCAAAGCCCATATCGCCCGTGCAGAGCAGCATGGTGCGGAACGACAGGTCGAGCTTTTTCAGGATGGTTTCGGCGCAAGTGGTCATGCGGTCGTGTTCGGCGTCGGATTGCTCCGGCGTGGTAATCGAGACCAGTTCGACCTTCTGGAACTGGTGCTGACGGATCATGCCCTTGGTGTCGCGGCCGGCCGAACCGGCCTCGGCGCGGAAGCAATTAGTAAGAGCAGTCAGACGCAGCGGCAGGTCTTCCTCGGCGGTGATAGCTTCACGGACGAGATTGGTCAGGGTGACTTCGGCAGTAGGGATGAGATAGTGCGGAGTATTTACAATTTTTGCCCTCCCCCAAACACTAGTCTTTAGATCAACAATTTCACCATTTTCATCGGCATAAACATCAACACCAGCAGGTTCTTTGATGTAAAAGCCCGACCTGTAATCCCCGTCTTTCAATGCTTGATTTGATTGAAATAGAGACGTAGCAAAAAACAGATCTTCTTCAAACTTTGGCAGTTGACCTGTTCCGAAAAGAGCCTGTTCCCGCACCAAAACTGGCGGATTTACTTCAATATATCCATGCTCGCTCGTCTGAACATCGAGCATGAACTGGCCGATGGCACGCTCCAGACGCGCCAATTGACCTTTCAAAACGACGAAGCGCGAGCCGGACATTTTGGCAGCGGCTTCAAAGTCCATCAGTGGGCCAGTTGGCCCCTTCAAAGCTTCGCCCAGATCGGCGTGATCCTTGGCGGGGAAGCTCAAAATGTTTGGTGCGCCGTGTTTGCGAACCTCGACATTACCGTGCTCATCGGCGCCTTCCGGTACATCCTCAAACGGGATATTCGGCAGGCTGGACAGCAGGTCTTTCAGCTCTTCGGTCTTCAGACGTTCGGTCTCCTGCGCCGCACTGATCGCGCCTTTCAGGCCCTCAACCTCGGTCATCAGTTCGGCAGCGCGCGCCTCGTCCTTCTGGCCCTTGGCCTTGCCGATTTCGCCGGACAGCTTTTTCAGTTGCGCCTGATTGGTCTCGAAGGCGGTTTTTGCGGCACGCAGATCGGCATCCAGCGACAGCAGGGCATCGACATCCGATTGCGCGGTTTCGCGGCCGCGACGCGACCAGCCCTGAACATAGCTCTGAGGATTTTCGCGGATCGCCTTGATATCGTGCATGTGAGAAGCCTTGACTGAATGCGGTGTCTGCCCCTCCGTCACGGACATCGCCTCTGCCGAGGCGAGCGCCGTGCCACCTCCCCCGTTTCACAGGGGAGGATGAAGGCATGTGTGTGTCTATACAATGGTTTGCGGATCAGGCAAGCCCATAGACGACGGCGCATACACCATCGCGTTACGGGTCAAGGGGCGTTACGCCCCTTGCGGAGTTCGATGATCTTCACGCACAGGATCGAGACCTCATAGAGCAGCCAGATCGGCACGGAGAGCATGATCTGCGAGATCGGGTCCGGCGGGGTGACCACGGCGGCGACGACCACGATGCCCAGAATAGCGTAGCGGCGGAAACCGGCCAGCATCTTGGAGGTCACCATGCCGGTCAGGCCCAGCAAGGTGATGATCACCGGCAACTGGAAACACAGGCCAAAGGCGATCATCAGGGTTTCGATCAGTTGCAGATATTCTGATACCTTCGGCATAAACTGGACGGCGACGCCGGCATTGCCGACGATCTGCTGGTTCAGCGAGAACCACAGCACCATCGGCAGGATCAGGAAATAGACCAGCGCCATGCCCATAATGAAAAGCACGGGGGCGGCGATCAGGAACGGCAGGAAGGCCAGACGTTCGCGCTTGTAAAGGCCAGGCGCCACGAAGCGGTAAAGCTGAAAGGCCAGCACAGGAAAGCTAACGATCACCCCGCCGAACATGGCCAGGCGCAGATTGGTGAAGAAGACCTCCATCGGCGCCGTGGCGATGAGCGGGATATTCTTGACGTTGGCGATGGTTTTCAGGCCGGTCAGGACCATGATCAGGTCGAACGGGCCGCCATGGCCGGCATTGCGCTGTTCTTCTTCGTAAAGAGACGAGGCGACCGCCAGGGGGTGCACGAGCAGGTTCAGGATATGGGTGTGGAAGGCATAGCAGCCGATCACGCAAATGAAGAAGGCCACCACCATGATGATAATGCGGGTGCGCAATTCGATCAGGTGATCCATCAGGGGCGCGCGCGAGGATTCGATATCGGCCTCGTCGTGGTCCATCGGGGTTACGATGCTGCGCTTGGACTTGTCCTCGATAATCTGAGCCGGCAGGTTCTCGCTCATGCTTCAGTCTCGTTCGGTTTAGCTACAGTCTTCTTGGTGCGTGTGCGTTTGACCGGCGTCACGGTGGGCTCGATATTGACAACCTCGACCGGCGCGGCCTTTACAGGCGCCTTGCGGACGCGCTTGGGTTTTTCCGGTTTACCTTGTGGCGGCAGGCCTTCCATCTGGGCTTCCAGCATGGCTTCGCGGTCGGCGTCAATCTGGTTGATGTCCATTTCGGTATCTTCGACGGGCGCCGTAATATTGGCGCCGCCATTATAGACCTGCGTCTTGGTTTGCAGGCTCGAATTGATATCGCTCTCAATGGATTTCATCTGGGACGACATATCCTCAAGCCCGTTCAGCTTGCCGGATCTGAGCGCATCGACTTCCTTACGCAGATCGTCCAGTTCGCTCTGTCGCGCCATATCCTCGAAGGAAGTGCGGAATTCATCCGCCATGCGGCGCATCTTGCCGACAAAGCGGCCAAGTTGACGCAACAATTTCGGCAGGTCTTTCGGACCGACGACAACGAGGGCCACGACAGCAATAAGGATGAGCTCACCGCCCCCGATACCGGGCACCATGTGAAAGACTTTCTCTTAGGAGTTCAGATAGATGCGACTAAGCCTTAGGCTCTTCGTCAGCCTTCTTGACCTTCACATCGTCTTCGTCGTCCTTCAGGCCGTTCTTAAACGCCTTGATGCCCTTTGCGGCATCGCCCATGAGGCCGGACAGCTTGCCGCCGCCGAAGAGGACCAGAACCACCACACCGACCAGCAACCAGTGCCAGATGCTTAAACTACCCATGTCATTTCTCCTTAAACCCGCAGCCTACACTCATACATGGTGGCGCGGCTTTTATATGTCAGTCCCTACGGACAGATTTACGTCCTTATAGGCGCAAGTTTATGCATGTTGGAAGTGAAAACTCAGTCTTTTTCAAAGAAGTCAGTCCTTCTCGAAAAAGTCTTGGGCAAATTCGGTCTCTTCCATTTCTTCAAGCAGAAGCGGATCTTCGGTGGTCTGCCCACTGGAAGGATCGGGCACCATGAAATCGGCCGGCACGTTGATATCGAGCAGCCCCGCAGCCCGCATTTCGGCGGCGCCCGGCAGATCGGCAAGCGAGGGCAGCGAGAACTGCTCCAGGAAGGCATCGGTCGTGCCGTAGGTGACCGGACGGCCGGGGCTACGTCTGCGACCGCGCAGCTTGATCAGGTTCATTTCGTGCAGCACGTCGAGCGTGCCGCGTGAGAGACCAACCCCGCGCACGGCCTCGATCTCGGCGCGCGTCACCGGCTGGTGGTAGGCTATGATGGCCAGGGTTTCCAGCGCGGCCTTAGAAAGCCTTCGCGGTTCCTCGCGCTCCTCGACCATCAGGTAACCCAGATCGGCGGCGGTGCGGAACTGCCAGCGGTCGTTGATGATTTCCAGCGCCACGCCACGGCCGGCATAGCGCGCCCGCAAGGCCGCCAGCGCCTTCCCAACCTCAGCGCCTTCCGGCAGGCGATAGGCGATTTCCGACGCCGACAGCGGTCCATCGGCCGCGAACAAAAGCGCCTCGATGGCGCGTTCCACGGTTTCCGGCGTCATGTCCTGTCTCCCGTGATAGGTTGCCTTTTGCGCATATAGAGCGTCTCGAAAGTCGCCAGTTGCTGAAGCTGCAAATGGCCTTCCTTGGCCAGTTCGAGCGAGGCACTCAAGGTGGAGGCGACATAGGAGACGCGGCGTGGACCGCCCGCGCCATAGGGCTGCGGCGCCACGTCTTCGAGCGCCGTCCAGTTGTTCAGCTTTGGCAATTGCGCCCGCAGATTATCGCGCGCGTCTTCCAGCGAATAGGCCTCGATGCGGCGCGTGGGGTCGTAATGGCGCTCAATTTCGCGCCGGCGCTGCGTCACATAGGCGCTCATCAGGTCGAACACATTAGCCTCGATGCGCGATGACGGAATGATGAGCCGCGCCTCCGGATCGCCCCGCGCAAACACATCACGCTTGAGCTGGGGCCGCGAGGTCAGGGCCTCGACCGACTTGCGCATGGCTTCCAGTTTTTTCAGGCGGAAAGCCAGCGCCGCTGCCAGTTCTTCGGGCTGAGGCTCGTTGGTTTGCTTGCGCTCGGCCTGCGGCAGCAGCAGGCGTGATTTCAGATAGGCCAGCCAAGACGCCATGACGAGGTAATCGGCCGCCAGAGAAAAGCGTAAGCGACGCGCTTCCTGGATGAAGGAGAGATATTGCTCGGCCAGACGGGTAATCGATATCTTGAGCAGATCGACCTTTTGCTGACGGGCCAGCGCCAGCAGGACGTGCAGCGGCCCTTCATAGCCATCGAGATCGAGCACGAGGGTATCGTCAGGCGCGATTTCCTCAGCGACCTCCGGTCCCGGCCCGTCGAAATCGAGTTGCCTTTGCAGGACGTCGTTTTCAAAGCCTCTGGGGCTGGTATCGCGGTTCACGACGCCTGACTTTCAGTAGGATCAACCTTGGTCACGGCTTCCTGACCGCGCGCCAGCACCACATCAAAACGGGCGCGGGCATCAATAATATCGAGCGGTTCGTGGACGCGCAGGATGCGCTTGATAGCTGCACGGGCGCGGCGCAGTGATTCGCCTTTCAACTTCGGCGTTTCATGCACGACCTGCTTCATCTCGGCCATCTGACCGCTGCAATGCAGGACCACGTCAACACCGGCACGCACAGCGGCTTTCGCACGCTTGCCAAGCGTGCCCGACAAGGCATTCATCGAGAGGTCGTCGGTAACCAGAAGGCCGTCAAAACCGATGACATCGCGGACGATCTTGAGACATTTCTTCGAGGTGGTGGCCGGATTGCGCTTGTCGATGGCGCGATAAAGCACATGCGCCGTCATAGCGATCGGCATGTCAGCATTGACCTGAAACGGATAAAAATCACCGCGCATCAGGTCATCGAGCTTGGCATCGACGCAGGGCAGGTCCATGTGCGAATCGGCGCCGGCGCGGCCATGACCGGGTATGTGCTTGATGACCGGCAATACACCGCCCGCCAGGAAGCCTTCGCAGGCGGCCCGGCCCATGATGGCGACATCTTGTGGCGTGTGACCATAGGCCCGGTCGCCGACAATCTCGTGAGCATCCGGCTGCTGCACATCGAGCACCGGGGCGCAATCGACATTGATGCCCAGATCGGCCAGATCATGCGCCATCAGGCGCGCGCCTAGCCGCACCAGTTCGCGCTCCTCGTTGGGATCGTTGGTGACCTCGGCATAGCGGCCGGCCGCTGGATATTCCGGCCAGTGTGGCGGACGCAGGCGGCGCACCCTGCCCCCTTCCTGATCGATTAGGATAAGGGCTTCATGATCCACCAAGGCTTTCAGGGAAGCCACCAGCGCCTTGACCTGTTCCGGCGTCTCGATATTGCGCCGGAACAGAATAAAGCCCAGCGGCTGGATGTCGCTGAAAAACTTGCGCTCCTCAGGCGTCAGTTCGACGCCTTCAAGCCCCAGGATACATGCCGCGATCGCCTTGGCCACAGAAGAATGCCTTATTTTACGATACAGTCATGCCCGGCAGATTTGAGCGCGGCGCAGAACGACTTGGCCTTTTCCGCGCTCAGGCCGGTAAAGGCCGTGCGATAGAAGGTGCCGTTTGGCGTGGTGACCTTCTCGACGCGCTTGCCGGCGCCACCCACAAAGAGACCGTAGGACGACGCCACCTTGGCGTATTCACTGTTGGCGATCTCGGTCGAGGTGAAGGCGCCGATCTGTACCGCCGACGAACCGGAAGCAGCGACCGGCGGCGTGGTGGCGGGCTTGGGCGGTGCCACCACCGGTTTGGCAGGTGTCACAGCCGGCGCAGCGGCGGACGAAGCCACAGCGCTGGAGGTTGTAGCCGCGCTTGTGCCCGCTTGCGACGGCAGCGGGCCGGTGATCGGCGCGGCCGGCAACGGTGCGACATCAACGACGCCCGCGCTGGCGGCGGGACGCGCGCCCGGCACTTCCGAACCTGGCGCGAAGGCTACGCCGCCTTCTACGCTCATATCCTGATCGCTAAGCGGCTTGGCTTCCTGAACCTGGCCTTCCTTGACATCGCCGAGGGGATCGCCAACCTCAGGCGCGATATTGCCTTGCTTGTTGAGAGCGAAATTGTACAGGATCACCACCGCCAAAAGAAGAACCACCAGGCAGATGCCGCTGACGATCAGGGTCACCGGCGCCTGATCGCGCGATGTGGGGACACGACGTTCATAGCTCAAGTGATCTTCGGTCGGCGGCGAATAGGTGCCGCGATCCCTGTCGCCTGATCCGTGATCGTTGTCTGTCATGGTGAAATCCCCAAACGCCCGGCGCGTCCGCCGGAAACAAAGTTAAGTGTCGTTTCCCCACTATGGGCGGGGAATTGGCGATGAAGATAGAGGGTAGCGCACGATTTGGACACCCCTGTGTCCAAAAATGTCCACAGCCACCTGTTTTGCATGGCTCACCGCTATGTGAAGCGCGCTGAATTGAACTCCGGCCCCTTAGCACTTACCTTTACCACAAAGGAGCCCCTCATGAACGCACAGGTCATCGACAATACCGAAGCAAGCCGGTTCGAACTGGATATCGACGGTGAGATCGCCCACGCCGATTACCGCTTATCGGGCGACCAGCTCTATATCGACTATGTCGAGGCCCCACCTGCCCTGCGTGGCACCGGTGCGGCGGGCCGCCTGATGGAGGGCATTATGACCTCCGCCGCCGAAAAGGGCTATTCGGTTGTGCCCATCTGCGGTTATGCGGCTGCCTGGATGCGCCGACACCGCAAGCTTTAGGCCAGCCAGACTTCCATTCGTCGGGAATTGACGCGGCGCTTATCTTTACCCACCCCCATACCTAGAATTTCTGAGAAAACTCCCGAAATGGTGGTTTACTTATGGCTTTATTAACCCGACTCGCAAAACACTGTTATTCAACTTTTGAGTGATGCGTAAAAGATGGGAGGGGCGGTTTATGCACCTGAGTAATGTGCCATTGGCCGGCAAATTTTCAATTATCGTTGCGGCAATGGCTGTACCGCTCGCTTTCATGACCGGGCTGTTCATTATGAGTGAGCGGTCAATGATAACCTTCAGTCAGTCAGAACGTGAAGGGCTAGCCTACATCCGCCCGCTCTGGAAATCTCTGGCCGATGGCACGTCGCCAGACCTGAGCAAAGACGTGCACTTCACGGTTACACCTGAGTTTTCTAAAACTCTGGCAGCCTCCCGAAGTTCAAGTCAACTTGTCCCGGGTACTTTAGCTAAGCTCATTACGCGCGCCGCCGATGCCAGCAATCTCACCCTGGATCCGGATGTAGACAGCTACTATTTGCAGTCCGGTGTGACGGTATCACTTCCTGAAATAGTTAATTTAAACGATAACTTAGCTCATTCACTGACGGAAATTTCTGACCGTATCCCCACACAGCTCGACATGATTGACTTCGAGATTTCAGGCGCCAAGCTCGATACGGCTTATGAGCAGTTATCCTTTGGCCTTGCGTCTGCGGTGAGCGGAACAAAAAACAGCTTGCTGAGCCAAAAGCTTCGCACGCCAACACAAAGGTTTGAAGCTGCGTTTCAAACCCTGTCAGAGGAACGTCATGCCATTTCCCTGACGCTGAGGGCGGGTCTAACGCCCAGCATGGCGGAAAGAACAAGGTTTGACTCTGCCCACCAAAACCTTGACGCTGCTACAAACGCTCTATGGCAAACGACGACGGATGAACTTGATGCACTGCTTGCCACTCGCATCAATGCCGTGTCCGGAAAGCTCACGGCGATATTAAGCGTAGCCGCTTTAATTGCCCTTCTTTCGATTGGGTTAGCTATCCTTATCTCACGAAGCATGTCATCGCGCCTGGTAGCTATGTCCAGTGTTATGGCACGATTGGCGCAGGAAGACTTAACGCCTGCAGTCCCTTGGGCGGCTCAGAAAGATGAAATCGGTGTCATGGCGCGGGCGATCCTCTCGTTCAAAGACATGTGTGAGGAGCGTATTCACTTAAGAACCGAACAGGAAGCCGCAAGGGCGGCGCGTCTGGAAAGGATTGACCATGAGCGAAATCTCATCGACCGGTTCCGACACAGGATGGCGGCTATGGCCAGTGAAATGGTCCGTTCCTCAGAGGATCTGTCAACAGCGGCTCAGACGCTTTCGGCATCTGCGGGAGAGACGGCGCGACAAGCCTCTGCGGTAAATGAGGCCGCTAGTCACGCTGCGCACAATGTCCAAACCGTCGCGGCTGCAACGGAAGAAATGAGCGCTTCCGTTCAGGAGATTTCGAACCAGGTGAAGGATACGACCCTGGCCTCTACGCGCGCCGCAGAGGTGGCATCGCGCAGTCAGGAAGATATCCGCACCTTAGCTGCTTCGGCCGCCACTATTGGCGAGGTCGTGAGCCTCATTAGTGATATTGCCAGCCAAACCAATCTTTTAGCTCTAAACGCCACGATCGAGTCCGCGCGCGCGGGCGAGGCCGGAAAGGGCTTTGCCGTCGTGGCAGCGGAAGTTAAGGCATTAGCCCAGCAAACCGCCAGTGCCACGAGTGATATTTCAAAACGCATAGAAGAGATTCAGGGCGCGACGTCTGCAAGCCTTGCGGCCATTAATGAGATATCTTCGCGGATTGAAGACGTTGCCGAGCGTACCGACGCCGTCGCGGCCGCCGTAGAGCAACAGGGCATGGCGACAAAAGAAATTGCTTCGAACACAAACGAGGCCGTGTTGCGAACTCTGGCGGTTACTGAAAACATCAATGGTGTTGAACATTCCGCCGAGTTGACCGGTGCGGCCTCTGTCCAATTGCTTGGGCTTGCGCGCAGCCTGACAGAACAGGCGGAAGTCCTTGACGCGGAGTTCCAGTCGTTCGCCACCGCGCTCACGGCCGCTTGACACCAAGCTTCACCTGACAATCTCCATCAAAATCTGTGCAACAATGAGACGCTGAGCCACAGAATAATATTGATGAAAAAAGGGATTTCAGGCCTATATGAGGCTTATTGCGAAAAAGGTGTTGGTAGGCGAGGAGGCTACAACATCCCTTATATTTTATAGGTTCTAGCGCTAAGATACCAACAAAAATACCCACATTTTATTCTAAAATTCGCACACTTATTCCCTACGGGTATGTTAGCGACTCTTGCCCATTTTGCCTAAGAACACATCGAAAGGCTGGCGATGAGGACGATATCTCTTTTTTTACATACTGAACGGTCATATCCACATATCGCAATTAAAGTGTGATTCCCGGCTGTGCCAGGCCGCGAATAAAGGACTGGAAATAATAGTATTCATACCTACTGTACTCATCATATTCGAGACATACGGTAGCGACTCCATACAAAAAATGTCCAGCTTCGGGCACTCTGTAAACGGAAGAGATTTCGCCATAACTGCCCTTCAGATCTATTTTTGATTCAAATGCTCTAATCAAAGAATTTTTAATTTCGGGAAAAGCGGAGCATCCTTTTCGATCATACAGATAATAAGCATAGGCATAGGCTGCTACAGGATCTATATTTTGAACCTTTGCCAAGGTGTCAGGGCTATAACTATTGAGAATACAAAGGGGGTTAAGGCCGGGGTCAACAGATATGCTACCGCCTCCACGTTGAATGAAGCCTTCTACTTCTGCCTCTTGCGGCGCGAGCAACGGGTTTATGCTGCTCACGCATTCTTGGTCTAAAAAAGCCTTTACTCTTATTGTTAACGCATTACGTTTTATTGTTAACGCATTACTTTCCGCGCTAATGCTGCTCTCTGTAGCTCGGCCAGCGCATGACGTCGTCAAGAAACTTACCGCCAAGACAGCGATGGACGCCCAATTCAAAACTCCTCCCGACGCTCTTATCATTTTGCAGAATCCCAAAGCTGAATCAATTTTTGAAACAATTTTGCGCATGGAAGACCAAGCCGCGCTTCTCATCAACAACGGCATCGGGTATCGTGACACGCGATGAGCGTCATGTGAAGCAAATGTTCCGCCGCATGGTCTTCAACGTTTTGGCCCGGAACAGGGACGATCATGCCAAGAACCATGCGTTTGCGATAGATGCTGATGGCATATGGAGCGCCACGCCTGCCTACGACATCACCTTTTCGTCGGGCCCCGGGGGCGAACATAACCTGACCATTGCGGGCGAAGGACGAAACCCCAACAACGCACACATTATGGCTGAGGCGAAGGCTTCTGGTGTTAGGGTGGCTGATGCCGAAGAAGCCTATGATTGTGTGAAAACCGCCCTCGACCGCTGGCCAGAGTTTGCCGAGGCTGCAGGGCTTTCGGGGCGCCGTACCAGGCAACTGGATGTTATTCTCAACAGCCGCTAGAATTACCAGCAGAGAGACTGCCCGGACCTACGAGATGACCGGCATTGCGAGGCCACTATTTAAGGACTGGGGGCTTTGCCGTGCACCCTGAACTTTGGGGATTAGCTCTGACCAATCCGGGCCATTCTGTCAGTCTCTCTAAAAATGTAGCGGTATGTCAAGAAGAGGCACAACCCCGCCAAAAAATACAACACCGTAAACAGACAACCTTCGTAAAAGTTGATTTTTGAGATTTTGTAATCTCTACGGTTCGCCTGTTGTATGTCAGATTGGATTGACTGATCGCTTTGCTATGCCTTACAAGTTCACCAAATTGGTCAGCCAATTTTCTGGCGACCGTCGGATTGAGGGGTTTGAGACGATGAGACACCATGTGAGCCTAAACTTTAAGCTCTGGTCCCGTCTGGCGGGTGTTGTCCTCAGCGGCTGCCTCCTGGCGGGCGCGGCATTTGCCGAGCCGTTGCGCGCCTCCGGCGTGATCATGCCTGAACGACCGGGCCCGGTCATCAGCCGCTACGTCTTCGGCCAGTTTTCCGAGCATCTAGGCCGCGGCATCTATGACGGTATCTGGGTCGGTCCCAACAGCCGCATCCCCAATGTGCGCGGCATCCGCAGCGACGTCGTCGGTGCGTTGAAGGCGATCCGCGTTCCGGTCGTGCGCTGGCCCGGCGGATGCTTTGCCGATGAATATGCCTGGCGCGACGGTATCGGTCCGCGCGCCAAACGGCCTGCGCGCAAAAATAACTGGTGGGCCGGTTCGCCCGAAACAAATGCCTTTGGCACGCATGAATATTTCGACTTTGTGGAGCAGATCGGTGCCGACGCGTATGTCTCGATGAATGTCGGAGCCTCAACCCCGACCGAGATGCGGCAATGGGTCGAATATATGACCTCTGACGGCGATGACACTTTGGCGCAAGAGCGACGTCGCAATGGCCGTGACAAGCCGTGGCCGTTGAAATTTGTCGGTATTGGCAACGAATACTGGGGTTGCGGCGGCAAGATGACGCCTCAGCAATACGGGCGCGAATTTATGCGCTTTACTGCCTTTTACCATTCGCAGACCATGCGAGTTGCGGTAGGGGCCAAGAATGGCCTTACCGAATGGACGGACGCCGTGATGGGCGAGGCGCTTGAGAAGATGGATGCGATTTCGGTCCACTATTACACTTCACCGACTGGTAATGTTGATGTGACCAAACCCGCCACGGGCTTTGACACACAGGACTGGGCCGACACCTTCGTTCAGACCATGAAGATGGATGACTATATCACGGCCCATTCCCGCGTAATGGACGCCCACGATCCACAAAAACGGGTGGCCTTGTTTATCGACGAATGGGGCACCTGGTACACGGTCGAAACGGGGACGGAACCGGGCCATCTCTATCAGCAAAACAGCCTGCGTGATGGTCTGGTCGCGGCGGTGAATTTCGACATCTTCATCCGCCACTCTGACCGTGTGCGCATGGCCAATATCGCCCAGACGGTCAATGTGCTGCAATCACTCATCCTTACGCGCGGTTCAGAAATGGTGCTGACGCCCACCTATTATGCTTATCAGATGTATGTACCGTTTCAGGAGGCGACGGCCCTGCCGCTGCGTCTGGCGGCACCGGATATCAAGGTAGGCAGTAGATGGATGCCCTCGCTCAGCGGTGCGGCGGCGCGCGGCGCGAAGGGAGAATACCTCCTGGCCCTGACTAATTTGTCGCCGCAGGAGGCCGTTGAGACACGTCTCGATCTGGGTGGGCTGAAGGCACAGACGCTCAGCGCCCAGATATTGACGGCATCTGAAATGGACGCGCACAATGACTTCGGGCGGCCGGCGTCTGTTACGCCGCAACCCTTTGACGGGGCCCGTCTTGAGAATGGCTATGTCGTTCTGACACAGCCGGCCAAGTCGCTGATCGTGCTAACTCTGAAATAGGGACCGCCACCCGACTCAGGGCTTCACCTTCACCGTCCGACTGGTGCCATAGCGATTGCGGCGCAGCAGTTCGATGGCGATGGAATGCCTGTGATCGCCGCCACAACGGCAAGTAGCTGTCCACGATCAGAAGATATTCCATCCATGCTTGCGCTCCCCGGTGACGTTTAAAATGTGGCGCTCCGGCCGATAAATTGAGTTTCAGGCCACGGTCAATGGCATGCTGCACCATGTGCGCCATGACCGCGCGGTAGAGACCATCGGTCTGCGGTCGATCACGATCATACCCCACCAGAGGCAGGGTCAGAGATGACCGCGGACAGAAGCGCGAAGCCGGCGATCGGAAATGGCTCAAAAGGGATTGACTTTAAGTGGCCCGTTACAGAAGCGGACGTCGGTGCTATCGCATGTTGAGCATCCGTGCATTGACAACTTCTGAATTTAGTGAAATTGTTGCATTGCCTGGGCGGACCAGGTGCTACATCGCAATGAGGGAGCCTCATGCACTACGATTTCATCGCCTTTATCGGGCGTTTCGAACCTTTCCATAACGGTCACCTATCTGTCGTTCGGCGTGCGCTGCAAAACTGTGACCGGCTCATCGTGCTGATTGGCTCTGCGCAATCTGCACGCTCGACCCGCAATCCTTTTTCTTCAGCCGAACGGGAGGTCATGCTGCGCGCGGCATTGGGCAACGATGCTGATCGCGTCGTTACCCGCCACATCCCCGACCATTTGTATAATGAAGGCGCCTGGCAGTCAGACGTTCAGCGTAACGTTTCCGAAGTTGTTATCGCCGCCGGCAAGACACTGTCCGACTCGAGCATCGGACTGATCGGGCATGAGAAGGACGACAGCTCCTGGTATCTGCACGCCTTCCCACAATGGAACCTGATCGATGTTCCCTTTGCTTCCGGCCTGTCAGCGACGGAACTGCGTGAACATCTGTTTTCAGAAGACAACGGCGCCCTGCGCCTTGTCGAAGCCAACGTACCAAAGCCTGTCTTCGAGACACTACTGGCATTCCGTAAGACAAAGACTTTTGCCCAACTGGCTGAAGAATACAGACATATCAGCGCCTATAAAACAGCATGGGCCGCTGCCCCCTACCCGCCGACCTTCACCACGGTCGATGCAGTTATCGTCCATTCCGGCCATGTTTTACTCGTCAAGCGCGGGGCTCAGCCCGGCAAGGGTTTGTGGGCGCTTCCGGGTGGTTTCGTCAACCAGCAAGAGACGCTTCTGACCGCCGCGCTTCGCGAGCTCAAGGAAGAAACGCGGATTAAGCTGCCTCTGCCCGTGTTACGCGGCAGCCTGAAAGGCCAGCGCGTGTTCGACGAACCGGACCGCTCACAACGTGGCCGAACGATCACCCATGCCTTCTACTTCGAGTTCCCAAGCGGTGACCTGCCCCAGGTGCGCGGAGCAGATGACGCAGCCCGCGCCCGCTGGGTTTCGTTGTCCGAAGCGCGGCAGATGCGCGAACTGCTGTTTGAAGATCATTACTTCATCTTGGAACACTTCATCGGCGCCAGCTGAACTCGCCCAATTCAATCCATGGGGAAAGACCCCAAACGGACAACTAACCTGAAGGAGCTTCAGTCATGACTACCAACCCGATCCTCAATACCGACAGTTACAAAATCAGCCACTTCCGCCAATATCCGCCCGCGACCGAACAGGTGTTTTCGTATGTCGAAGCGCGCGGCGGCGCCTATAAAAAGGCTCTATTCTTCGGACTCCAGGCCATCTTGAAAGCTGAGTTCTCCAAGCCCGTCACCCGGGCCGATATCGACGAGGCTGAAGCGATTCTGGTACCACACGGTCTGCCGTTTCACCGTGCAGGCTGGGAGCTTTTGGTCAATCGCCACGGCGGCCATCTGCCGCTGGAGATCCGCGCGCAGCCAGAAGGCACGATTGCGTCGGTGCGCCTGCCTATGATGACCGTGGTCAATACCGATCCGGACTTCTTCTGGCTCACGAGTTATGTCGAAACGGCCTTGCTGCGCGTGTGGTACCCAATCACGGTCGCTACTATCAGTAACGGTGTCCGTCAGCTTATCCGCAAGCACCTGATCACCACCTCAGATACGCCCGATGCTGAACTTCCCTTTAAACTTCACGACTTCGGCGCCCGCGGTGTCTCCTCGAACCAGTCTGCCGCTCTCGGCGGCATGGCGCACCTAACCAACTTCCAGGGGACGGATACACTGGCCGCCCTTGTTGCCGCCCGCCGTTTCTACAACGAACCCCTAGCCGGTTTCTCGATCCCTGCGGCCGAACACTCAACCATCACCAGTTGGGAACGTCCCAACGAAGAAGCCGCCTACGCCAATATGATCCGCCATTTCGGCAAGCCGGGCGCCTTGTTCGCGGTGGTGTCGGATTCCTACGATCTGTTTCACGCCGTCGAGCACATGTGGGGCGAAAATCTGCGCCAGCAGGTGATAGATAGCGGCGCCACGTTGGTGGTTCGTCCAGACAGCGGCGATCCCGTCGAGGTGGTGGCGAAGACGGTAAGTCTGCTGGCCGAAAAATTCGGCACCGATACCAATACAAAGGGCTATCGCGTGCTGAAAAACGTCCGCGTTATTCAGGGCGACGGCGTCAATCCAGTCAGCATAGAGGCGATCCTCAACCGGCTGACGGCTGAAGGCTTCAGCGCCTCGAATATCGCGTTCGGCATGGGCGGCGCCTTGCTACAAAAGTGCGACCGTGACACCATGCAGTTTGCCTACAAAGCTTCGGCTGCCAAGGTTGGGGGCACTTGGCGCGACGTTTACAAGGATCCGGTTACGGATACCGGCAAACGTTCCAAGCGCGGCCTGCTCGGACTGGCTGCCGACAATGGACAGTTCCGAACCGTAGCCGTGAGAGACGGCGACTTCCAGCAAGTCGACGGCAGTGCCAATGAACTTAAGACTGTATGGCGCAATGGTGAACTGCTGCAGGATGATACTTTAAGCGCTATTCGCGCGCGCGTTACTTCGTTCGACAACTGAGGATCGCATCATGATTATCGTTTGGAGGGTGCTGAACCGTTGTAATCTGTCGTGCCCGTTTTGCGCCTATGATAAGCGGTTGGATATTGATAGGTCCGAGGCGCAACCGGAAAAAGTATTGGCATTCATCAATGTCCTGCGTCAGTGGCAAGTGCGACACAAGCGGCAGGTCCTGTTGAGCTGGCTGGGCGGCGAACCCTTTCTCTGGTCCGAGCTAGAGGCACTGACGCACGCCGCCCACGGTGCCGGAGTACGAGTTAGCACGACGACGAATGGCACGGCGCTGAATAGCCAGCGCGTGCGCGAGCACGTACTGGAAACGTACTCGGAACTGACCGTTTCTATCGACGGCTTTGCGAACTTTCACGACAACATGCGTGGCTGGAGAGGCGCGTTCGGCAAACTAAAAACTGGCGTATGCGACCTGATTGCCGAGCGCCGGGCCTGCGCCTCAACCCTGACGCTGCGCGCCAATGTCGTGCTGATGGCGGACAACGTTCGCACCTTCGGTGAACTTTGCCAGGAACTGGCGACTTGGGGCATCGATGAGATCTGCTTCAATCAACTTGGCGGTCGCGATCGGCCTGAATTCTATCCAGCCCACCAACTGAACCTGGACGACATCACCTGGCTCGAAGCCGAACTGCCGGCCTTGCGCGCCGCGCTTGAACTGCAAGGCACGCGATTAATCGGCGGACCGGACTATCTGCGCCGTATCCGAGGAGCCTCGCAAGGGGAAGTGTTTCCTGTCCCGGAATGCCGGATAGCGGAGTCGTTTCTGTTTATCGATGAGCGCGGCCACATCGCCCCGTGCAGCTTCACACCCGACCACTTCGCGCGTAATATCAGCGAGATCGAAACTGCGGACGACCTCGATGCCTTGATCACTGACCTGCTAACTACTCAGAAACGCCGCCCTGCCGTCGATTGTGCCAACTGCCCCAGCACACAGCAGTTTGCTAAATGGAATTGACTCTACTGCTTGGCGCCCAAGGACTAAACCGCTGGCGCGGTAGTTTTGCACGTCAATAGTAGAGAACAGTAGCGCGATGGGCATGTCCTGTCTTGAGATAGAGGGCTTCGAACCACCTCACTCAAGACAGGAGCTCCCCCATGAGCGACGAGACAGTTAGTCCGCTACGCCGGCGCATGATTGAAGAGATGACGATCCGTCAGTTTTCTCCAAAGGTCCAGAAAGATTATTTGCGGCATGTGAAGAACTTTGCCGTTTTTTTGGGTCGTTCCCCGGACAAGGCGGATTTTGAGGATATCCACCGATACCAACTTCACCTGTCCACCTCTGGTCTTGGCGTTCCGAGCCGTAATATTGCCATGACCGCCCTACGTTTCTTCTTCCGGGCGACGCTGAACCGGCCTGAGGTCACGGATCGGGTTGTCTTCGCCCGGGAAGCACGGCGTTTGCCGGTCGTTCTTAGCCAGGAGGAGGTCGCCAGGTTTCTGGCTGCCGCGCCCAACCTGAAGGCCAGGACGATGTTGACCACGGCCTATGCGACCGGGCTGCGGGTCCATGAGGTGTCCGTTCTAAAAGTCGGCGACATTGATAGTGAACGGATGGCCGTTCGAGTTGAACAGGGCAAGGGTCGTAAAGACCGTTATGTCATGTTGTCGCCGCAACTCCTTGAGTTGCTGCGTACATATTGGTCTCAGTATCGCCCGCGCTATTGGCTGTTCCCAAGCCCCTGGAATGAAGGCATGGCGCCATTGACGCCCCGCCAGATCAATCGCCTCTGCCACGTAGCCGCGGAACAGGCCGGGATAGTTAAGCGTGTGTCCCCACATACCTTACGTCACAGTTTCGCCACCCACCTTCTCGAGAACAAGACCGACATTCGCGTCATCCAGGTTCTGCTCGGCCATAAGAAGCTCGACACCACAGCGCTTTATACCCGAGTTGCCCTCAAAGCGATTGGCGAGATCACCAGCCCCCTTGATTTTCTGCCCGTTGCGGAAGTAAGGCCGCCAGCCTGACCGGTGGGTTCCGTGTCACGCCCAACACTGGAGGTCGCGGATATCTTCCGCCGCTTTGGCTCGGCTTGGCGATCCGCCAACGCCGGACGGATCAGTCTTGGACAATTGAAGGTCATGTCCGCCATCGAGTTCTTGCCGAACGGCAGCCCTTGGGGGCCATGTCGAGGCGTGTATGGATTGCGCGCACCTGCTTATTTCCTACAACTCCTGCCGCAACCGGCACTGCCCAAAGTGTCAGGCAATGGCCGCCAAGCAATGGTTGGCAGATCGTGAAGCCGAACTTTTGCCGGTTCCCTATTATCACGTCGTCTTCACCCTCCCGGCAGCTATCGCCGACATCGCCTATCAGAACAAAGCCGTCGTTTACGACATCCTGTTCAAGGCCGCATCGGAAACGCTCATCACCATCGCTGGAGATCCCAAGCATCTGGGCGCAAAGATCGGTGTGACAGGCGTGCTTCACACCTGGGGATCGGCCTTGACCCACCATCCCCATGTCCACATCATCGTGCCTGGAGGGGGCATATCACGCGATGGCCTGAGCTGGATTGCCTGCCGCCCCGGCTTCTTCCTGCCTGTCAGGGTTCTATCACGCCTGTTTCGCCGATTGTTTTTGGAAAAGCTCAAGGCCGCACACAACGAAGGGCGACTTCAGGTCTTCAATGAACTCGCCAGATTGGCAGATCCAGACACCTTCAATGACTATCTCGCACCACTTCGAAGAACCGAGTGGGTCGTCTATTCGAAGAGACCCTTTGGCGGACCAGAAGCTGTCTTGGCTTACTTGTCGCGGTATACCCACCGCGTTGCCATCGGCAACTCACGACTGATCGCCATCAACGATGCCGGGATAACCTTTAAATGGAAAGACTACCGGGCCAGCGGCAAAGACCAGGCCAAGGTCATGACGCTATCCCCTAACGAATTTATCCGTCGCTTCCTTATCCATGTGCTTCCCAGTGGATTCCATCGCATCCGCCATTACGGCTTGTTCGCCAATGGTGGCCGGACTGAGAATATCGCGCGGGCGCGCAAATTGCTCAATGTGCCGGAACCACAATGTCCAACTGAACCAGAGCCCGCGAATGATAACGAGCTCCCATCACGCCCCAATCCTTGCCGCTGTTGCGGGGGGCGTATGGTCATGATCGAAACCTTCGCGCGCGGGTGTTTGCCCCGGCATCAGCCCGTACCTAAAATCCGGATCGACACATCATGACTGACGCTATCGCGCAACAGAACAACGCGTGTTGGGCAATGTGCCGCTGTCTTAAAAGACAGCGATCGGCACCGTCGTTGCCAAATTGGCGTCCCGGTCAATGCCTGGGCCAGTCAGCCGATAGCAGTTGGCAGAAAACCTATCAAAAGCCACACTCTGTGATCGTCTTCGCAACGAACGGGATGCATAATTGGCCTCAAATGGGCACCACCCCAAGTGCCAAACTTACCAAATCCCCATAGGCTGGCATAATCAAAGCTCGACATTCCCGCGGCTTCCTCCCTGGAGGCTTATCCGACGCCTGCCTTCAGGATTGGATCAACGTCGGCGCTCGGCAGGCATCCGATAACCCTATACCGATGTGGACGTATGATCTAAATTTCCACCAAAGCCCGAAAGCGGCCCCCCTCGTAATCGCCAGTGAACTAAGCGCTTCGATTTAGCGGTGATTGTTGCTGAGCATACAGAAAGGTTCTACTAGCAGTGTGCTGAAAAAGGCTTTGCCTTTGAACTAAGCGCTTCGATTTAGCGGTGATTGTTGCTGAGCATACAGAAAGGTTCTACTAGCAGTGTGCTGAAAAAGGCTTTGCCTTTGGCCTTTCCGCATTTTTTCGTAAGTCTCTTGGTCTTTTATGTGTCTTCATTCGTTGTTGTTTTTGTTGCTTTCCTAAATTTAGACGGACCTCTCCTATGCGGTTAGCAACTTGGGTATCCGGATGAGGTTGTAGGCTATGAGATTGAGCAGAAAATCTCCAGCTACAGCTTCAAGGCCGCGATGCTTTGTCTTACGCATCGTGCCGTGCTGCTTGCCCCAACCGAAGATGCACTCGATCATCTTTCGCCGGGTCTGTGACATTGCGTAGCCATCGCTGGCGGCCGTTTCATCGTCGATGATGGTCGTTCTGGTCTTGCCGGTTTTAGTCGTGGCGTTATTACGGGCGACATGCGGCTCCACGCCAAGATTGCGTAAGGCTTCGCCATGTGCGGCGACATCATAAGCCTTGTCTTCGCCTACGGTCGCCGGCTTGCCGGTGTGCTTGACCCTAACCGCCAGCATGGCTTCGGATGCCTCGCGCTCGGCCGTGCCGGTGGCTTGGGCAACGACTTTCGCGACTCTTATTGATAGATAGGCGGTGGTTAGCCTAACAGCTAAAGATATGTCCACTCTGTGGCCCGTCGCTCAACTCTTAGTGTACACAAAGCGCCAAAACGGGTCTTCCGATCGGAAGTCGCGCCGGTAAAATGAGCTTAGCAATGTCTATTCCGGTCGCCGAAGGTGTTCAGTTCGAGTCGGCAGGACTGCCCATTGGGTACGCCAGCGCTAAGCGCGTCGGGACCCCAAATCAAGACAGGTTTGACACACAAGCCAATGCGTCCTTAATCTGAAGCACGTCTTCTCTGACCGCGAGCCCCATGATGACAGCAGCCACCTACCCTATCGGAATACATGGAACGCCCTGGGGCGAAGCTGAGCTCGACACCTGGCGCGAACGTCGCATGCCTTTGCGGAGTTATGCCAAGGAGGTCCTCCCCCGCATAGACTTTTTGTCGGATCAGTTCGACATCGAAACCTATGGTGAACTCAACTACGCTGACGACAGGTACAGGCTCTACGCATTGCGTTCGCGCGACTGGAACCCCGCCTTGCCGGTGGCGTTGGTGACTGGCGGCGTCCACGGCTATGAGACCAGCGGCGTGACGGGTGCCCTGGCCTTTCTGGAAGCCCAGGCGGCCAGGTATGCCGGCAGGGTCAATCTTATCGTGGTGCCCTGCGTCAGCCCGTGGGGCTACGAACGTATAAACCGCTGGAACTATGACGCTCTTGACCCTAACCGCAACTTCCGCCCCAACGGGCCGGCACAGGAATCGTCCGCCCTCGTCAAGCTACTGACGCCGTTACACGGACAGGTTCTCATGCACATCGACCTGCATGAGACGACCGATAGCGATGAAAGCGAATTCCGACCGGCGCTCGCCGCACGCGACGGCAAGGATTACGAGCCGGACGAAATCCCCGACGGCTTCTATCTTGTGGACGACAGTGACAACCCGCAACCGGCATTTCAACAGGCGATTATCACCGCCGTGGAAGCTGTCACGCACATCGCGCCCCCAGATGCGCATGGCAACATCATCGGCTCCCCCTTGGTTGCGCATGGCGTCATTGAGTATCCGGTGGCCAAATACGCCATGTGTACCGGCATAACCGGCGCGCCTTACACGACCACGACCGAGGTTTATCCTGATAGTCCCCGCGCCTCCCCTCAGGAATGCAGCGACGCCCAGGTGGCCGCAGTTTGTGCGGCAATTGATTATGTCCTGACCCAGGTTTGACCGGTTGCTTAGCGGCCCTATGTCGCTGGTTCGGCCAACGCAAGAAAGTCTTGCGGGTTTTCACCCTACAGGTGCTTATCTGGCGGGTGTTTGGGTTTCGTCTGGAGACGTGTAGTTCTAGTAGCTCAGATGCAGGTATTCAAACTGTCCTGAAAGTCGTAAGCGGCGGCGTCGCATTCGCGCTTATTGACTCGTCTTCTCTTGGTTCTACCTGGGCTGACAGTTGAAATGTCACGACCCGAACCAGGTATAGCTGATCGCCAACGGCAAGCAGCAAGACAAGATCCTCGCAGCGTTACACAAATCGTCGACAGCGGGTCGCAAAGACTGAGATGCCTATCAGACGTGCCACATTAAAACAAATGCCACCCCGATCAGGGTGAAACCACACCACGCGACAAGGTACATGATACGGTCAAAACTGACCTTACCAGATTGTTTTTCGGCAATTTTCGGCCTCTCTGCGTACCTAATATGTCTCATTACGAAACTCCAATCGCATTCAGACGACACCCTGCAAAACGCGTTCCGCCCGCCGTTACACGCCACTTCGGCTGCCGCTGCGGCCACCACCCTTGATATGTACCCGTGAGCAGAAACTGTGGATGACGCAGGCCACCCCTTAAAACCGTCGGTAAAGTTCACTTTTCAGACACGCAAAATGGTGAAATGATGCCACCTTATTACGGGGGACACGAATGTCAGATCAACGACTAACCAGCGAGGAAATAGACACGAGCGGCTTGACCTATGAACAAAAAGTCGAGGCGGTCGAATGGCTTGTGTTGGATTCCATTGGCCCCAAGGTCAATGGAATGGCGGGCGACATCATCTTGGGCGGCATGGCGCAAGCCATGACCCGGATCGCCATGGCGACAAACAAGATTGACCAGCGCGAGGCTTTGCAAATGATCCGTTCGATGTTTATCGCGACGCCAAGTGAGTGACTCGCAGAAAGAGCAACTTGCAATTCACAAGCTTCAACGTTCAGCCATTCAACCCGTTTATGGGCATACGGATCCAATCTGGTGGTGAGTCAGCCGCCCCTCCCACTAAAATACAACAGTCTAAAGGTATCCGTGGATCGTAGTCCGCAATCGGTCGGCTTTTCGGCATACCCAATGGGATCGGCATCCGATCCCGGAGGACCGTTTTCAAATGCGTCTTGCGCGATGGTTTGCCCAAAATAGATGCCTAGTTCGGCGCCTTTGCGGTCTCGGCCAGCCGCGTCAGTTCAAGAAACTCCTGACGACGGTAATCGTTCTGAGCGCCGGCAAGCGCGCGAGCGTCGCTCAACGAAAACGTGCCGAGGTGAGTGTCGCCGCGCAGGAACTGACCATAGGCTGCTACAGCCGCCGCGAAGGCCAGATCGCCTCGCGCCGGAGCAGCTTTTGCGAGCGTATTGGCCGGAACGGCTTGTTCGATCAAGCGTGATGTCTCTTCGTTTGGGAGTTTGTAACGCAGCTTCATCCAGACCAGCTCATCGTTATGTTCGGCGTTAGCGGTGGCATTATTGGCTGCAAAATGCCGATCCGGTAACCAGCCCTCAACGCCAGTCGGTATCACCTCATAGAGCGCCGTCACCTGATGGCCTGCGCCTATATCACCGGCATCAACGGCATCATTATTGAAGTCTTCCTCGGCCAGGGCGCGGTTCTCGTACCCGATCAGCCGATACTGCGAGACGTATTTTGGATTGAACTCCAGTTGAATTTTGACGTCTTTGGCGACCGTAAACAAGGTAGCGGACATCTCGTCATCGAGCACTTTGCGCGCCTCGGCGGCGCTGTCGATGTAGGCATAGTTGCCATTACCGATGTCAGCGATCTTTTCCATCATGGCTTCATTGTAATTACCGGTGCCAAAGCCCAGCGTCGTCAAGGTGATGCCGCCCTCCATGTTCTGCTTCACTAAGGCTTCAATGTCCTCGTTGCGGCTGATGCCCACGTTGAAATCGCCATCCGTCGTCATGATGACGCGGTTGATGCCCCCCTTGATCATGTTCGCCTTCGCCGTGGCATAGGCCAGGGCCATGCCCTGCCCGCCTGCCGTTGAACCGCCGGCCGCCAGACATTCCAGCGCCTGACGTACGTATCGCTTGTCATGCGTCGGCTCCAGAACAATACCGGCGGACCCCGCGTAAACGACGATGGAGACCTTATCATTTGGCCCCAGTTGGTCCGCCAAAGTAGTCAAAGCCGCCTTCACCAACGGCAGCTTGTCCGGACTGTTCATCGAACCAGACGTATCGACCAGAAACACCAGATTGGCCGGCGGACGCTCATTGCGCGCCACGTCATAGGCTCGCAGTCCCACACGTAAATCCGGCTTTGCGCATTCCATGGGGTTTGCGCAACGTCGGCCGTAATGGAGAATGGCTGGGTGCGATCTTTCGGCAAGGGATAATCGTAGCGGAAGTAGTTGAGCAGTTCCTCCGTCCGGACGGCCCCGACCGGCGGCCTTTGTCCATCATTCACCATGCGCCGAACATTGGCGTAGGCGCCAGTATCGACATCGACTGAAAATGTGGACACAGGCGTCTCAGCGACACGCATGATGCCAGAGACATCTTCGGCTGAATAGCGTTCGCGGTTCTCGGGCTGGGAAGCAATCATGCCTCCAACAGGTGGCGCCGCCCTGGCATTCATCATCGACGGAGGCGCTATATATTCTAAGCGCTTTTCCTGCGGCACCGGTGGGACAGGGATCGGCGGCGGTGGCGCAGTCGCCGGTTTCGGCGGCGTTTCGCGCGCCTGAACGACAGGCGGAGGCGGAGAAACGACCGGCGCGGGCGCAGCCTGTTGAGGCGACACGGCGTAATGGCTTGCGTAACTGTAACCATCGTTTGAGGTCGCGTTGCAATGAACAGGCGATCTCGGTTCCCTGACAGGCGTGAGCGCCTTAGCCGCCATCGGGGCCGGCAACACTGTTAGGATCACGGTCGCAGCCGCACCACTCAATAAGAACGCACGCATAATTCCCTCCCTCGAAAGCCTAGATGACCTTCATCAACACGCGGAGGTTTAGCGCGGATTGTGTGAAAATTGAGGCGCGTGATCACCACGAAAAAACCTCAGTTTGGTTAAATGCCGGTGCTTCTAGATAGGCTGACGTGTTCAGATTACGAAAAGCCGGACGTTTCCCAATCATTGAGTTCGCGACACGGCACGTCTTCTTTTCCTCTATAGATTGTCAATTCTTTGACTGCACGCAAATGTTCGAAATGTTATCTCGCCACCTAACCGGGTCTGCGATCCACTGATTGACACTCAATTCATGCCAGCCGGCCCCATGGACGCTGATCTTCAGTTGTGACGGAAATGTTCCCTCTGTAATCTTGCGATAGAGGGTCGAACGGCTGAGACCTGTACGGTCCAGAACGGTTTTCAAACGTATTATACGGTCGACTTGGGACATCATGGACTTCTCCAATTTCTCACGAGATGCGAAGGCACCTGGCAAAAATTGATAGAAATCTCACGACAATTCAATATGGTGGATGGCCATATGGTACCAAATGAACATCAAAGATCATCAAAAGCAGAGAAAAGGAAAGGTTAGGAAAGAATATACAAGAAGAGGAAAGGTAACATTATCGTGAAACATCGTCCCACAACGTCTCATCCAATGAACGTCTACTTTAAAGGGCCGGAATATAGATGCGAACGTTCAGCATCCGGTTCCCCGAGGTATCACTCAAATCTCACGGTTGTATCTAATTCGGGCGCTGAGAGTTGCAATTTGTTCAGCTGGTATCTGCAGTCGAATCTTGACTTTTTCGCTCAATGCACTATAGTGCATAGATCATAGGGTGCGGAATGCGCATTTTCTTAGTTAAGTCTGTCGAGAAGTTTGTACGGCAAGAACGCATCGCAAACGCGGCTCTTGTTAAGGCTGTTGCAGATGCTGAGCAGGGATCAATTGCAGCCGACCTCGGCGCCGGTGTGATCAAACAGCGGGTAGCTCGTCACGGACAAGGCAAGTCCGGCGGATATCGGACGATACTTGCCTTCAGAATCAAGGACAGGGCTGTATTTATGTATGGCTTTGCTAAAAATGAACGGGACAATATCGGTCCCAAGGAACTTGAGGCCTTTAAAGCCGCCGCCGACGGTTGGTTAAAGGCGACGGATTTACAAATTAACGCTCTGAAAGAGCGTAAGGCATTATTTGAGATCGAGGTAGAAAATGGTCCAAGTACGTAAGTTAAGCCCCATGCACGAAGCACTTCGGGATATGGGTGACGACATGCTCAGTGTCGGCATCATCGATGCTGACGCCCATGCCAAGATCACTTTGCGCGATGTTTTCGACACGACGAACGTCGAGGATATAACACCGATCCAGATCAAGGCTTTGCGTGAGAAATTCCATCTTAGCCAAGGCGCTT